>JBNKBO010000001.1:0-164850 GCA_050287265.1 Sideroxydans sp.
GCGACCCACCGCAACTTGCGCGAGATGGTTGCAAGCGGCAGCTTCCGCCAGGATCTTTTCTTCCGGCTTAATACGTTTCCGGTCATGTTGCCGGCCTTGCGCGAACGCGCATCCGACATACCGCTGCTGGCGGCATCCCTTCTGGCGCGTGTCGCGGAAGACCGGAAACTGGTTTTTTCCAGGGAAGCGCTTGAACTGCTGCGTCACTACGACTATCCCGGCAACGTGCGCGAATTGCGCAATATTGTCGAACGCGCCAGCCTGTTGTGCGACGGCGAAGAGATACTGCCGATACACCTGCCCGAAGAAGTCCGCAACGCGCCAGACACGGGCGAGACCGAGGCGGTCAATTCGTCGCTAAGCCTGAAAGAAGTGGAACTCCAGACCCTGGAAAACCGGCTCGAACATCATCACGGCAGCCGCAAGAAGCTTGCGGCCGAACTGGGTATCAGCGAGAGAACGCTCTACCGGCGGCTCAAGCAGCGTGAGAAGTGGGCTGTCTCCAATAATCGCCAATCATCAAACTTTCACCACAGGTGACATGAGCCACTGCAGACCAAGGGCAATGTTACGCTGAGGCAACTCGCAAACCTGAAATTCCCTGTTTCTATGTATGGGCGGATACATGTTTACTGTACCGCTGCAGCAGGCTGCCGTCTGCGACAGGGCTGGCAAAGCCTGCTAGAATCTCGCCCTCAGAATTTTCTGATTTATTCATCAATTTTTGGAGAGAAGCATGGCTGTGGAACGTACCCTTTCTATCATCAAACCCGATGCTGTGGCGAAGAACGTCATCGGTAAAATCTATTCCCGTTTTGAGACCAACGGATTGAAAATCGTCGCGGCCCAGATGCGTCATTTGTCCCGCAGCGAAGCTGAAGGATTCTACGCAGTGCACCGCGAACGTCCTTTTTTCAGGGATCTGGTGAACTTTATGATCTCCGGTCCTGTCATGATCCAGGTGCTGGAAGGACCGAATGCCGTTGCAAAGAACCGTGAATTGATGGGCGCGACCGACCCGAAGAAGGCCGATATGGGCACCATCCGTGCCGATTTCGCCGCCAGCATCGATGCCAATGCCGTGCACGGTTCCGATTCTGCCGATAATGCAAAGATTGAGATCAATTACTTTTTCGCTCCGAAGAATATCTGTTCCCGTTAATGAATAACCTCCTCGACTTTGATGTGCAGCAACTGACGGCCTGGTTTGCGGAACAAGGTGAAAAGCCTTTTCGCGCAAAGCAAGTGCTGCGCTGGATATACAGGGCCGGGGAATCCGATTTCGATGCGATGAGCGATCTGGCAATTTCGTTCCGCGAAAAGCTCAAACTGATAGCCTGTGTCCGGGCACCCAGCGTGATAAACGAAGAACTTGCCGGGGACGGTACGCGCAAATGGTTGCTGGATGTGGGTACGGGCAATGCGGTGGAAACCGTGTTCATCCCGGAGGATGACAGGGGCACGCTGTGCGTGTCGACCCAAGCCGGATGCGCGCTGGATTGCGCGTTCTGCTCCACCGGCAAGCAGGGTTTCAACCGCAACCTGACAACCGCCGAGATCATCGGCCAGGTGTGGTGGGCAAATCACAAGTTGGGCAAAAACGAAGAAGGCAACTGGCCTGTCACCAATGTGGTGTTGATGGGGATGGGCGAACCGCTGCTGAATTTCGAGAATACGGTAAGTGCTCTCCGATTGATGCTGGACGATAGCGCATACGGTTTGTCGCGACGTCGCGTTACCGTTTCGACCTCGGGCGTTGTGCCAATGATGGACAGGCTGCGAGAGGAATGTCCGGTAGCGCTGGCGATTTCGCTGCATGCGCCGAACGATGCTCTGCGCAATGTGCTGGTGCCGATCAACCAGAAATATCCCTTAATGGAGCTGATGGCGGCGTGTCGGCGCTATCTGGAAAAGGCGCCCCGCGATTTCGTTACCTTTGAGTATGTGATGCTGGCCGGCGTGAATGACAGCAGGCAGCAGGCGCGCGAACTGATCCAGTTGGTGCGCGATGTCCCGTGCAAGTTCAATCTGATTCCATTTAATCCGTTTCCTCAATCGTTGTATCAGCGTTCGGATATGCAGGCGGTGCTGCGCTTCCGCGACACGTTGATGCAGGCTGGTATTGTTACCACTATCCGCAAGGTGCGTGGTGAAGAAATTGCGGCAGCCTGCGGGTTGTTGGCGGGTCAGGTGCAAGACAGGACGAAACGAACACATCGAATGACGGAGGCAAGTCAATGAGGCTATTTAAACTGATTCTGATCGTGTTGTTGTTGGAGGGTTGTGTTTCTACTGGCGGAGGTTCATCGGGTACGCCGAAGGATTTAACGCATGCGCAGGCTGTTGCCAAGATACATACCGAGCTTGCCGCTTCGTATTATGAGCGAACACAGTATTCCATTGCATTACAGGAGGTCGCGGTGGCGCTGCGGGCTTACGAAGATTATGCACCAGCCTATACCCTTCGCGCATTGGTGCGTATGGTGCTGCGGGAAGACGATAAGGCTGATGCGGATTTTCGTTACAGCTTGCACCTGGATGACTCAAGTTCAGAGACGCACAACAACTATGGATGGTTTTTGTGCCAGCGCGGGCGGGCAAAGGAATCCATCGCGCAATTTCAGGAGGCATTGAGAAATCCGCTGTACGACACACCGGAGAAGGCCTACGTCAATTTGGGGATGTGTTCCAAGAAAGCAGGACTGATGAAGGAGGCGGAAAAAAATTTGCAGCGGGCCCTGATCCTTCGGCCAGGCATGCCTGAAGCATTGTACGGTTTGGCGGACTGGAGTTTCGATAAAGGCGATTATGCGGGGGCGAAATCGTATCTTTTGCAGTTAATGGATGCCTCCCCTGAGTTGAACGCTGAACAGTTATGGTTGGCGGTACGTATTGAGCGCAAAATGCGCAACCGCAACGCTGAAGCCAGTTATGCCCTTCAGTTACGCAAACGTTTTCCGAATTCCCGAGAGAACCAATTGTTGTCACAAGGTAAATAATGGATACTTACGACGACACAGCGAACACTGAAGAAACATTACCTCCACAGCGGTCGGTACTTGACGTTGGCATGACCTTGCGCAGGGCTCGTGAGGGGATGGGTTTGAGCGCGCACGATATCGCCAATCGCATAAAGTTTTCACCCAGACAAGTAGAGGCGCTGGAAGCGAACGATTTTGAAAATCTTCCCCGGACGACATTTTTGCGCGGTTTTGTGCGCAGTTATGCGCGTGTGCTGCAACTGGATGAAGCGCCTTTGATAGCTGCCTTGCCCCATGACCCGGTTACGCCAGTTGTTACCACAAAGGCACGATCGCTGGATATTGCATTTCCAAGCTTGCTTTCGTTGCAGCGCGTCAATCTGTTGTGGTTGACGGGGGCGATAGGTGTTGCGTTGTTGCTTGGATTGTTTGTGTTCATGGGAAGTAATGATAATGCGTTACAGATGGCTGAGGTTGTTGTGGAGCCCGTATCCTTGCCTGCCTCAGATGCGGTCGCAACCGATGTATCGGCTAGCGCTGCGCAAATTGCGACTGCAGAGGAGATGACCAGTACACCTGCAGAACAACCCGGGACGTCCAAAAACCAGGCCGGGACGCCGATAAAACAGACCAATACTTCAGAAACCCGGTCCCAGACTCCTGTGGCGCAAGCAATGGCTCCTTCAGCAGCACAAACCGAAACACCAGAGAGCAAAAAGGTCGCTGACTCTGGTTTTTCAGATAATCTGTCCAGGTTATTTAAATCGACCGTTTCGACTGAAACACAGATTGAGCCAGCAGCGTCCGCAGCTGCAGCGGAAACCCAAAAGGCAGCCAAACCCGAGATACCTTTGGAGATACTCAAGCGGCGTCCGATGCATTTCGTGTTCAATGAGGCCTCATGGGCCGAAGTGAAAGATGTTCGTGGCAATTTATTGTTGTCAAGAAATGTCCCGCGCGGTGGAGAAAAATGGATAGGCGGCCCGGGGCGTGCTCCATATGCTGTATCCATCAAAAATCCTTCCAAGGTAAGCTTGTATTACAAAGGTAAACAAATAGACCTTTCGCCATATGCCGAAATGGAAATGGCGCACTTGACTGTGGAGTGAGATACATGACTCATCTCCCCATCTTGCGTCATCGGACGCAGGGCGTGCATGTCGGCGGTATAGTTATTGGTGGTGAGTCACCTGTGGTGGTCCAATCCATGACCAACACCGATACCACAGATGCGAATGCCACGGCGCGACAGGTGTATGAACTGGCACTGGCCGGTTCAGAGCTGGTGCGCATTACCGTGAATACTTCCGAGGCTGCCGTGCAAGTGCCACGCATTCGCAAGATGCTGGACGATATGGGTTGCGATGTACCGTTGATCGGAGATTTTCACTACAACGGGCACAGACTGCTTTCCGAATATCCTGAATGCGCGCAGGCACTGGCGAAATACCGTATCAATCCCGGCAATGTAGGCAAGAATCGCAAGGGCGAGGACCAGTTCGCAATGATGATCGCGGTCGCCCGACAGTACGACAAACCGGTGCGCATCGGCGTAAATTGGGGCAGTCTGGATCAGGATCTGGTGGTGCGCTTGATGGATGAAAATGCCAGGCTGGCGCAGCCGAAAGAAGTGGCCGAAGTAACGCGCGAAGCGCTGATTGTTTCTGCGCTGGATAGCGCCAAACGGGCCGAAGAATTGGGTTTTCCGCATGACCGTATCGTGCTGTCCTGCAAGGTGAGCGAGGTTCAGGACCTGATCGCGGTGTATCGGGAATTGGCACAACGGTGCGATTACCCGTTGCATCTGGGTTTGACCGAAGCGGGAATGGGCTCCAAGGGCATCGTGGCTTCGACGGCTGCATTGTCGGTGCTGTTGCAACAGGGTATAGGTGACACCATACGCGTGTCGCTGACGCCGGCGCCAGGCGGCGCGCGTAGCGACGAGGTGGTGGTGGCCCAGGAGATATTGCAGACCATGGGTTTGCGTTCTTTCGCGCCTATGGTGACTGCTTGTCCGGGGTGTGGACGCACCACCAGTACGGTGTTCCAGGAACTGGCGCAGCATATCCAGAACCACCTGCGTGCGCAGATGCCGGTATGGCGCGGACAATACAGCGGCGTGGAGGAGATGACGGTGGCGGTGATGGGTTGCATCGTCAACGGTCCCGGCGAGAGCAAGATGGCCAATATCGGTATCAGCTTGCCCGGCACCGGCGAGAGTCCGTCTGCGCCGGTGTATATGGACGGCGAGAAGGTGAGCACCTTGCGTGGCGACAATATCGCCGAGGAGTTCACGCGCATTGTCGATGAATATGTGGCAAGAAAGTACGCGAAGAAATGAGTGAGACGCTGCAAGCTGTAAAAGGCATGAACGATATCCTGCCGGATGAGGCAGAACTGTGGTTGTGGTTTGAGGACACAGTGCGCGAATGGCTGCAAGGCTATGGCTATCGCAACATTCGCATGCCGTTGTTGGAGCAGACCGGGCTGTTCAAGCGTGCCATCGGGGAAGTGACCGATATCGTCGAGAAAGAGATGTACAGCTTTGAGGATAGCCTCAACGGCGATCAGTTGACGTTGCGCCCGGAAGGCACGGCTTCCTGCGTGCGTGCAGTATTGCAGCACAATTTGCTGTATAACGCGCCGCAACGTTTATGGTACGCAGGCCCGATGTTTCGCCACGAACGCCCGCAGAAAGGGCGTTATCGCCAGTTTCACCAGTTCGGCGTTGAGGCGCTGGGGTTTGCCGGGCCGGATATCGACGCCGAGCAGATCGTGATGTGCGCGCGGCTGTGGAAGAAGCTGGGTATCCAGGATGTGACGTTGCAGATCAATACGCTGGGCGACGCGGCTTCGCGTCAGCGCCACCGCCAGAAGCTGATCGCTTATTTCGAGCAGCACAAGGATGCGCTGGATGCCGATGCGCAGCGCCGCCTGTACAGCAATCCGCTGCGCATTCTCGATACCAAGAATCCGGCGATGCTGGAACTGGTCGCCGGGGCGCCAAAATTAATGGATGAACTGGAAGCCGATGCCATCAGGCATTTCGAGGCGGTACAGGCGATTCTGAAGCAACATGACATCGCATTCGAGATCAATCCGCGGCTGGTGCGCGGTCTGGATTATTATAACCGTACCGTGTTCGAATGGATTACCACACGCCTGGGCGCACAGGGTACGATTTGCGCCGGTGGCCGCTTCGATGGTCTGATCGGGCAGATGGGCGGCAAGCCAGCCCCGGCTTGCGGTTTTGCGATGGGCGTCGAACGTTTGCTGGCATTGTTGCAGGAAGGCGGCATGCCGAACCCACCAGCCCCGCTGGATGTGTATGTGGTGCATCAGGGTGAGCAGGCGCAGAATCTGGCATGGCGCGTGGCGGAACGTCTGCGTGATGTGGGATTGCGCGTGTTGTTGCATTGCGGTGGCGGCAGTTTTAAATCGCAGATGAAGAAGGCGGATGGCAGTGCGGCGATATGCGCTGTGATCATTGGCGATGACGAAGTGGCGGCCAATGCGGTTATGCTTAAACCCTTGCGGGGCGGTGGGGAACAAGTGCGTGTCGGGCTGGAAGATTTGCAGCGTAAGATTGGTGATTTGATCAAATAAGGAAATAAAATGTCTAGTTTGGATCTGCAGGAACAGGAACAGGTTGAAGCACTCAAGGCCTGGTGGAAGGAAAATGGCAATTGGGTGATTGGTGCCGTGATTGCCGGTTTGCTCAGTTTTTCCGGGATCAAGTTCTGGAAAAACTACCAGGCCAGCCAGGCTGCCGAAGCGAGCCAACTGTATATGGAAGTATTGAAACAGGTTCCTACCAACGATGCCAAACGTATAGGCGATGCAGCGGAAGCGCTGGTTGGCCGTTACGATAGCAGTGCCTATGCGCCACGGGCACAATTGCTGGCAGCGCAAGCCAGCATGCAGTCCAGGGATGTCGCTCGTGCCAAGGTGCAGTTGCTGTGGGTGATCGAGCATGCAAGTGAAGCGGGCCTGCAGGATACGGCCCGCTTGAAACTGGCGAGCGTGTTTCTGGATGAAAAGAAATATGACGAAGCGCTCAAACAGCTCAATGGAGTTCATCCGGAGTCATTTGCGGGGCTTTTCTCCGACCTCAGGGGTGATGTATTGAGCGCGCAAGGCAAGATTGCCGAAGCACGTTCCGCCTATCAGCAAGCCTTTGACAAGACCGATGCCAAGGACGCGTATCGCAATCTGATTCAGTTGAAGATGGATGGTCTGGGAAGCGGCAAATGAGGATGAGTCGTCAATCTATTGCGCTGATATTCCCGCTGATGTTGGCTGCGTGCAGCAGTGACAAGGTCGCTGTCGAACCGGCCAAACTGGTGGACTTCAAACCGAGTGCCAAGATCGAAGCGTGCTGGAATGTCGATATTGGCGATGCGGAGCTAAGCGTGTTGTTTCCAGCCGTCACCCGCGAAGCGGTGTTTGCAGCAAATGCCGAGGGCGATCTGTATCGCCTTGACCGCAATACAGGCAAACAAGTCTGGCGTATTAACAGCGGTTTTCCCATCACCGGCGGTGTGGGGGTGGGCGATGGATTGGTACTGGTGGGCGGCGAAAAAGGCGAACTGGCCGCATTCAACGAAGATACCGGCAAGCTGATATGGCAGGTGAAAGTAACCAGCGATGTGCTGAGTCCACCAAAGATTGCCAACGGTGTAGTGGTGGTACGCACAGGTAACCAGCGTATTACCGGTTTGAGTGCGGAAGACGGCAGGCGTTTATGGCTGTACGAACGTGCAACGCCAACACTTATCGTACGCAGTCATGCCGGTGTCGAGATACGCAATGGCTTGGTCTATGCAGGGTTTGCGGCAGGTAAACTGGCCGCAATTAGTCTGAAAAACGGCGTAGTCGTATGGGAGGCTTCGGTTTCGCAGCCGCGTGGGAATACCGAACTTGAACGCATAAGCGATATTACCAGTTTGCCGGTGGTGGATGATGCCCAGGTATGCGCAGTGGCCTTCCAGGGACGGTTAGCCTGTTTTGATGCAATACGGGGCAGTACGCTCTGGAGCCGCGACATATCCAGTGACAAAGGTCTGGCTTTTTTCGGTAATACGCTGTACATCACGGACACCGACGGCAACGTGCAGGCTTTGAGCAAGGGACGCGGCTCGTCGATATGGAAAAACAGCCAACTCCTGTTTCGTAAAGCAACTGCGCCCTATCCGCTGGACGATTTTCTGCTGATAGGTGACTTTGAAGGTTATGTGCATGCACTGAAGCGGGAAGATGGCAGTTTTGTCGCCCGCCACAAAACCGATGGCAGTGCCATTGTCATATCTCCAATCACTTTGGGTAGAAATGCGCTGGTTCAAACCAGCGATGGCGAGTTGTATTGCTTCGCTATCCACTAAATAAATGCTGCCTACTCTCGTACTTGTTGGGCGTCCCAATGTTGGAAAATCCACGCTTTTCAACCGTCTTACGCGCAGTCGCGATGCGCTTGTAGCCGACCTGCCGGGGTTGACGCGCGACCGTCACTACGGCCGCGGCCGTATTGGTGAACGTCCTTTTCTGGTTGTTGATACCGGCGGGCTGGAGCCGGTGGCCAAGGAAGGCATTTTGCACGAGATGGCAAGACAGACGCGACAGGCGGTCGATGAGTCCGATCTGGTGTTGTTCATCGTCGATGGGCGTGACGGATTGACTCCGCATGATCGCATTATTGCCACGCAGTTGCGCAAGACCGGGCGTCCGGTGATGTTGCTGGTAAACAAGGCAGAAGGTATGCAAAGTGCCCGCGTTACTGCAGATTTTCATGAACTCGGACTGGGTGTGCCCATTCCGATTTCGTCGGCGCATGGCGACAATGTCGCCGAGATGGTGGAAGTCGCGCTGGATGAATTGCCAGCCGTTGAGACTGAAATCGAAGAAAAATCCGATCATTCCAGGTTGGCTATTGTGGGTCGTCCCAACGTGGGCAAATCCACTCTGGTCAATGCCATTCTCGGGGAAGAGCGCGTCATTGCTTTCGATCAGCCCGGCACCACACGCGACTCCATCTACATCGACTTCGAACGTGGCGGCAAGCAATACACCATCATCGATACCGCAGGAGTACGTCGTCGCGGGAAAGTTGACGAGGCTGTTGAGAAGTTCTCGGTCGTGAAGACATTGCAGTCCATCGAAGACGCCAATGTGGTGGTGCTGGTAGTGGACGCACGCGACCAGATTACCGAGCAGGATGCGCATCTTGCCGATTTTGTGCTGCAAGCCGGGCGTGCATTGGTGCTGGCAGTGAATAAATGGGATGGTCTGGACGAGTATAAGCGCGATACAACCAAGCGCGATTTGGAGCGCAAACTGCATTTCCTGAGCTTTGCCAAGCACCATTTTATTTCCGCATTAAACGGGACGGGCGTGGATGCGTTGCTGCAGTCGGTGAATCAAGCCTATGGCGCTGCGATGGCCAAACTGCCTACCCCTCAACTTACGCGTGTGCTGGAAGAGGCGATACAGAAACAGCAACCGCCGCGAGCGGGCTCGTTCCGTCCCAAGATGCGCTACGCCCACCAGGGAGGCAGCAATCCGCCGCGCATCATCATTCACGGTAGCGCGCTGGAAAAAGTGCCGGCCAGTTATAGTCGTTACCTTGAAAAAACCTTTTGCGATGCCTTTAAGCTGCAAGGTACGCCGCTGCGTATCGAATTCAAGTCCGGTAAGAACCCTTTTGCCGACAAGAAACATGTGCTTACAGAGAGCGAGAAACGCGCTGCCCATCGCGCTAGAATTCGCGGACGCAGGCTGTACGGCTGATTTGAATTTATGTCATTATTCTACTAATGCTTTTCTTGGGATGGTCGAGCATGAGCCAATCGAAAGATGAAATGAGTGGTTTGCTGGCTGAGCTGGCGAAAGAGGCAACACAAAAACTGGAGACGCAACGAGCGTTGCAGCAGGATCGCCAGACGATAACGCGAAACGTGAATGCTGCGTTGGAACGCACCTTTCAGTTTTTTAACCTATTCACCAAACACCTGAACGCGCTTGAGCCGGATATTCCTCGTACCTATCTGCTGGACGGAAAGACACAGTTCTCTCCATTGAAGTGGAAGAGCGGGATGGTTGAATACCGGAAACAGAGTCTGGCGGATAATGCATTAATGGACAATGTATTCTTTCAGGTCAGGTTGACAGTCCCTGAGCCTGTAACGGTGACCCGTCGCTGGGAATTGTTCGATGGATTCAGAAAAGATGTGCAGGCTTTCGGGTTGAAACCGAAAGAGGATTTGCATGAGCTGTGGCGGAACCGTACCCAGAAAGTGACTTTTCAGGTCAGCTTGGAGCCTGATTTCCTGATTTGCATGCGCTTTCAGGGCAATTACTCAGATGGTTGTGTTGATCTCGTCTGCAACAATCTCGATGGTTTTGGCGAGATGAAGGCAAGATTGAATCCTGGCCTTCTGCAAGCCAACATCTTTGACGAGATAGGCCTTTTTTTGATAGGGCGTTCAAATGCTCTGCCGAAAGAATTGGAGCTCACCCGCAATTTGTCGCGGACTATGACCTGATTCAGCGTGTTTTATGAGTTGTGCTTCACGCCAATAAGCAATACGGGTTAATGCAAGCTATAGATTATGCAGGTCGCTTCCTCGAAGCGGGAGACTGAAATACATTTTGCCAGGTTTGGTTGCCACGATGGCATTAACGGCATTCATGGTAGATTTATATCAAGGACAGCATTTTCGAATTTTATGAGCGTGCTGGCAGAGGAATAACGGACTTTATGGAATCAAGGGGAAAGTGGCAGCGTTGCGCTACTCTTCCTCTTCCGTATTGGCGTGTTTTCCAGTAAAGTACTCGCCTCGGGAACAATATGAGCGGATACCATGAGTACAAAAGGACAACAATTACAAGACCCGTTTTTGAACGTGTTGCGTAAAGAGCATGTGCAGGTCGCAATTTATCTGGTCAATGGCATCAAGCTGCAAGGGCAAGTCGAATCGTTTGATCAATATGTAGTGCTTCTGAAGAATACCGTCACCCAGATGGTCTATAAGCACGCAATTTCCACCATCGTTCCCACGCGCGCTATCACCATTCCTTTCGATGCCGAGTAATGCATGAATCGACGACTGCCGCCAATACGGCGATATTGGTCAGTCTTGATTTTGGCACCCCGGGTTACGCAGAAAGTCTGGAAGAGTTACGTTTACTGGCAGAAAGTGCCGGTGTGCATACGCTTGCGCTGGTAGAGGGTAAACGGCAACGTCCGGATGCCTCTACTTTTGCCGGTAGCGGCAAGGTGGATGAAATTGCTGCCCTGGTTGAAGCGTTGGAAGCGCCGCTGGTCATCTTCAACCACGACCTGTCCCCAGCGCAAATGCGCAATCTCTCTGCCAGAATACAAACACGGGTAATCGACCGTACCATGCTGATTCTGGATATCTTTGCGTTACGGGCAAAAAGCCATGAAGGCAAAGTGCAGGTCGAGTTAGCGCAGCTCAAATATCTTTCCACCCGCCTGGTCGGCATGAACATGGATATGGGACAGCAGAAATTCGCCGTGGGTGCGCGTGGCCCGGGCGAAACACAGTTGGAGCTGGACAGGCGCAAGCTGGATCGTCGGGTGCTTTTGCTCAAGGAGCGGTTAAAGCAGCTCAAACGCCATCGTGAACTGCAGCGCAAGGCGCGCAATCGTTCCGATGTGATGTCGGTTTCGATTGTCGGTTACACCAATGCCGGGAAATCCACCCTGTTTAACCGCCTGACTAATGCCGATGTCTATGTTGCCAACCAGCTGTTTGCTACGCTGGATACCACGGCACGCAAGGTATTTCTGGAGGGCGACAGCCCTCGACAGGTAGTGTTGTCAGACACGGTGGGGTTTATTCGTCATTTGCCACATGGCCTGGTGGCGGCATTTCGCAGTACTTTGGAGGAAACCGCGCTGGCTGACCTGCTGCTGCATGTGGTGGATGTAAACAGCCCCGAACGGTACGATCAAGTCGCCGAAGTGAATAAAGTACTGGCAGAGGTTGGTGCGCAGCATATCCCGCAAATTGTGGTTTACAACAAGATCGATTTGCAGGGCCTTGAAGCGGGCGTGAAGCGTGATGAATATGGTAAAATCGTCGGCATTCACTTGAGTGCAATAACAGGTACGGGTTTGGCTGATTTGCGTACAGCGCTGGCCGAGGTAAGGGACTTACCGGAGTCAGAAGCGTATGCACAAGTGCAAGCTTGGCATCCCCTGAATGACAACTGAGTTGACAAAAAGGTAAAACAGATTATGGGACTGAATGACCCCCAATGGGGAAACAAGAACGAAGGTGGCCCTCCTGATCTGGAGGAGGTGATGCGCAAACTTAACCGCAAGATTGAATCCCTGTTCGGCAAATCCGGGGGGGGGACGCCCAAGGGCGGTAGCGGCAATATGTCCGGTGGTATTGGCGGCGGCGGTATTGGGCTGATTGTGCTCGTTGTGGCATTGATCTGGATTGCCAGCGGTTTCTATATTGTGGATGCCAGCCAGCGCGGTGTTGTATTGCGATTTGGAAAGCTTGTTGAAGTTACGGAGGCGGGACCACGTTGGCACTTGCCCTTTCCGATCGAGGCTGTGGAAGTGGTCAATCTGAGCCAGGTGCGTACGGTAACGGTGGGCTATCGCGAAAATGTCAAGAACAAGGTGCTGAGAGAGTCGTTGATGCTGACAGATGACGAAAACATCATCGATATCCAGTTTGCAGTGCAATATTTTCTGAAAGATCCCGCAGAATTCATATTCAATAACCGCATGCGGGACGAACTTGAGTTCGTTCGTCAGGCAGCGGAAACCACCATCCGCGAAGTAGTCGGTAAAAGCAAGATGGATTTTGTGCTGTACGAAGGGCGTGAACAAGTCGCAGCATCGACCACCAAACTGATCCAGGAAATTCTTGATCGTTACAAGGCAGGCATCGTCATCAGCAAAGTTACCATGCAGAATGCGCAGCCGCCCGAGCAGGTGCAGGCCGCATTCGATGATGCGGTGAAGGCCGGACAAGACAGGGAACGGCAGAAGAATGAAGGCCAGGCTTATGCCAACGACGTCGTTCCCAGAGCCAAGGGCGCTGCGGCACGCTTGATGCAGGAGGCCGAAGGTTACAAGCAAAGCGTGATTGCCAATGCTGAAGGTGATGCCAGCCGCTTCAAGCAGATATTGGTCGAATATAACAAGGCACCGCAAGTGACACGCGAACGCATGTATCAGGATATGAAGCAGCAGATACTGACCAGTGCCAGCAAGGTACTGGTGGATCAAAAGAACGGCGGCAGCAACTTGTTGTATTTACCTTTGGATAAGTTGATCCAGAGTACGAACCCGGCGGTCGAATTGCCTGGATCGAAGCCGACCGAGCAACTGAATTCGACACCTGGCCAATCAACAGTCGCGCCGCGCAGTCGCGAATCGCAATTCAGCCGTGAAAGAGGGGCCCGCCAATGAAACTGAATACAACGAATTTCCTGGTGGCGGCGGTGGTCGTGCTGATTCTGGCAAGCATGAGTATTTTTATCGTTGATCAGCGCCAGAGAGCCATCGTTTTCCAGTTGGGTGAAGTAGTGCGAATCGAAACCACACCCGGAATCAAGTGGAAAATGCCACTGGTGCAAAACGTGCGATTTTTTGATTCGCGTATCCTGACGCTGGATAGCGATGATCCAGAACGTTTTATCACTGCCGAGAAAAAAAATGTTCTCGTGGATTCCTTTATCAAGTGGCGCATTGTCGATGTGAAGCAGTATTACATCAGCGTGACCGGTGACGAGGTACGTGCCCAGACCCGTTTGATGCAGACAGTGAACTCGACATTGCGAGAAGAATTCGGCAAGCGCACCATCCATGAGGTGGTATCTGGACAGCGTGACGAGTTGATGAAAGTGGTTCAGGAAAAGACCGATGTGGACGCGCGCAAGATCGGGGTGGAAGTGCTGGATGTACGTCTGAAACGCGTGGATTTTCCGATCGAAATCAGCGATTCCGTGTATCGTCGCATGGATGCAGAACGCAAGCGCGTAGCCAACGAATTGCGTGCGACAGGTAATGCCGAGAGCGAGAAAATTCGCGCGGATGCCGACAGGCAACGTGAAGTGATTCTGGCACAGGCCTATCGCGACGCACAAAAGATCAAGGGGGCCGGCGATGCCAGAGCTACCGCCTTATACGCGGCTGCATTTGGGCGTAATCCCGAGTTTTATTCCTTCTATCGCAGCCTGGAAGTCTATAAAACGGGCTTCAAGAATAAAAGTGACGTGATGCTGCTGGATGCCAGTTCTCCATTCTTCAAGTATCTGAAGAACTCTTCCAGGGGCGGCAAATAGGGGCGTATGAGCAACTATTGGCTAGCCGCCCTGGGTTTGTGCTGGTGCTGGAGGGAATTATGCCTTTTCTGTTTCCTTCATCGTGGCGCGAAACATTGCGCAAGGTCTCGCAATTCCAGGACGGACAAGCCCGCTTTATCGGATTGACGTTGATGCTGAGCGGACTGTTGCTGATTTACTGGGCTTAATGATGGAAATTTTCAGATGAAGTGGCTGTTGCCGGAATACATCCAGGATGTGCTGCCGGATGAGGCATGGCATATCGAAGGTATGCGCAGCCACGTTCTCGAGTTTTTGCGCCGTTCCGGCTATCAATTGGTTTTTCCCCCTTTACTTGAATACGCAGAATCGCTGCTCATCAATGACAGTGCGGATATGGATCTGCGCAGTTTCAAGCTGGTCGATCAACTGAGCGGGCGTACACTGGCTTTGCGTGCTGATATCACGCCGCAAGTCGCGCGTATCGATGCGCATTTGCTAAATCATCAGGGCGTGACGCGCCTGTGTTACGCCGGCAGCGTGGTGCATACACAACCGTCCGGATTGATGCGTACGCGCGAGCCGTTGCAGATCGGGGCGGAGTTGTACGGTCACAAGGGTATTGAGAGCGATCTGGAAGTGCAACGTTTGATGCTGCAATCACTGGCATTGATGGGTATCGAAGGTGTGCATCTTGACCTGGGGCATGTGGGTGTATTCAGCGCGTTGATGCGTAATGCCGACGTCACTCATGCGTTTGAAGTGGAATTGTTTAATGCTTTGCAAAACAAGGATGTTCCAGCCTTGCGCGGATTGGTCGCCGGTTTACCGCAGAATGTGCAAGCCGCCTTGCTGGCATTGCCGCAACTCTACGGCGGTATCGAAGTCATTGCACGTGCACGGGATGTTCTGTCTTCCTATCCTGAAGCAATGGAAGCATTGAACGAACTAGAACAGGCGGCAGCGCAACTCCAGACGCTGGCAGGCGATATTGGTATTGACCTGGCCGAACTGCGCGGCTATCACTATCACACTGGCATGGTGTTCGCTGCCTACCATGCGGGTAGCCACGATGCTATCGCATTGGGAGGGCGCTACGATGATGTGGGCAAGATATTCGGGCGCGCGCGTCCGGCCACGGGATTCAGCATGGATTTGCGTCAGCTGTATGGTTTGCTGGCTAAACAGGCACTTCCGCGAGGGATACATGCGCCATATCGTCAGGACGCCGCACTGGATGCGGCCATTGCCAAATTGCGCGAGCAGGGCGAGATCGTCGTGGTCGATCTGTTGGGTAAATCTGAATATCACCCCGAATTGAATTGTGATCGCGAATTGGTATTACGTGGCGGCAAGTGGATTGTCGTCGAAATGAAAAATTAAACAAAATATTCTGGAAGTCGAAATGTCAAAAAATGTTGTAGTAATCGGGACACAATGGGGGGATGAGGGTAAAGGTAAGGTTGTCGATTGGCTGACCGATCATGCGCAAGGAGTTGTGCGCTTTCAGGGTGGACACAATGCGGGCCATACGCTGGTCATTGGCAGCGAAAAAACGGTGTTGCACCTGATCCCATCCGGCATCCTGCGCGATGGTGTGATGTGCTACATCGGCAATGGTGTGGTGGTATCGCCGACTGCGCTGCTCAATGAAATGGATAAACTGGTGGAGATGGGTGTGCAGGTGTATGAGCGATTGCGCATCTCAGAAGCCTGTCCGCTGATCCTGCCTTACCATGAAGCGCTGGACAAGGCGCGTGAGGTGGCCAAGGGCGCCGGCAAAATTGGCACAACCGGACGCGGCATCGGCCCGGCTTATGAAGACAAAGTGGCGCGCCGTGCCATTCGTTTACAAGACCTGTTTAACCGCAAGCGGTTTGCCGCCAAGTTGGGCGAGGTGCTGGATTACCATAACTTCGTTTTGAAGCATTATCTGAAAGCGGAGACGGTGGATTTTCAGCAGACGCTGGATGATGCGCTGGCCCTGGCAGATCGTTTGAAGCCACTGGTGGTGGATGTTCCACGTGCGCTGTACGAGGCAAACAAGTCAGGACAAAACCTGTTGTTTGAAGGCGCGCAGGGCACATTGCTGGATATTGATCACGGTACTTATCCTTTCGTGACCTCCAGCAATTGCATTTCCGGCGCAGCCTGTGCCGGGGCTGGCATTGGCCCGCAGAGCTTGCATTACGTGCTGGGTATCACCAAGGCCTATACTACCCGTGTCGGTTCAGGGCCGTTCCCGACCGAGTTGTACGATGCCGTGGACAAGCAGGACCCTATCGGCAAGATGCTGGCGGAAAAAGGCCATGAATTCGGCGCCACCACCGGACGCGCGCGTCGCTGCGGCTGGTTCGATGCTGCCGCATTGAAGCGCTCCATCCAGATAAACGGTGTATCCGGCCTGTGCGTGACCAAACTGGACGTCATGGACGGCATGGAAAAGGTGCGTATTGGCGTGGGCTACAACATCGAGGGGCAGTTTAGCGACATCCTGCCGGTGGGTGCCGAATCGCTAACGGGATGTGAACCGGTATATGAAGATATGCCGGGCTGGAATACCAGTACGGTAGGCGTGAAGCATTATGATGAGTTGCCGCAGGAAGCGCGTAACTATCTGGAACGTATTGAAAAAATATGCGAAGTGCCGGTCGACATGGTTTCAACCGGGCCGGAAAGAGACGAGACTATCGTGTTGCGTCACCCGTTCAAGGTCTGAGCAGGTGCCGGGTGAGGGAACAGACCACGCATCGTCCAGGCGGTGCGTGTTTTTGTTTGCAAGATAAATGAATACAAAAATGGCCCGCATAAGCGAGCCATCTTGATAAATTATGGTGCCCAGAAGAGGACTCGGTCACACATGCGCGACCCCGGCATCCGTTGCTGCGTGGTTGTTGCAGCCATGGCGGCTATACAACCACGGCGTACCCCTTGCGGGTGCAACGGATGCCCTTCGAGTCCTGGCGCGAAGCACGCAGGTGCTTCGCTTGTTCTGGGCACAAAACAAAAATGGCCCGCTTGCGCGAACCATGTTGTTGAATTTTGGTGCCCAGAAGAGGACTCGAACCTCCACACCTTGCGGCACACGGACCTGAACCGTGCGCGTCTACCAATTCCGCCATCTGGGCATTGCTTCAAGGCTGCGCACTTTAATTGCTTAAGGATTTTGTGTCAATGACGAAAAAGAAAAAAAATATCCGCGAATTCGACCCGTTTCTGGAGCGCGAACGCGAACAATATGAACACCCGTTGCCGAGCCGTGAATACGTGCTGCAATTACTGATGGAAAAAGGGGTGCCGCTGGAGCAGGATGAGCTCTGTGCGTTATTGCAAATTAAACAGCATGAGGAAGAACTCTTCCTGCGCCGCTTGCGTGCCATGGAGCGAGATGGCCAGATCATGCGTAACCGCAAGCGTGCTATCTGTATGGTGGATAAGCTTGACCTGATCAGGGGCAAGGTACAGGGTCACCCCGATGGCTTCGGTTTCCTGATCCCGGAAGACGGCAGTGCCGATCTGGTACTGAGCGAGAAAGAAATGCGCAAGGCGTTGCATGGCGACACGGTGATGGCGCGCATCGGTGGCGAGGACAGGCGCGGTCGCCGTGAAGCCAAGATCGTCGAAGTGCTGGAACCGGCCAATACGCGCCTGGTCGGGCGTGTATACGAAGAACATGGTATTCAATTCGTGGTGGCGGAGAACCGTCGTATCAGCCAGGACTTTCTGGTGGCACCGGGCGCATCCGGGGGAGCCAAAGCAGGGCAGGTGGTAATGCTGGAAATCATGCAGCAGCCGTCCAAACATGCGCAGCCCATCGGTCGCATCGTCGAAATTCTGGGCAACTATGCCGATCCCGGCATGGAGATCGAGATTGCCTTGCGTAAACACGATCTGCCCAATGAGTTTCCGCATGATGCCAAAAAACAGGCTGCGGCATACTCGCCCGAAGTTAAACCAAAAGATTACACTGGGCGCGAAAGCGTGGCGAAGTTACCATTGGTGACCATCGATGGTGAAACCGCACGTGATTTCGACGATGCTGTGTATTGCGAGCCGAACGGCAAGGGCTACAGGCTGGTCGTTGCTATTGCCGACGTGAGTACTTATGTGAAGCCGGGCGATGCGCTGGACAAGGAAGCGATCAATCGCGGCAACTCGGTCTATTTTCCGCGCCGCGTGATCCCGATGCTGCCGGAGGAACTTTCCAACGGTCTGTGCTCGCTGAATCCCGGCGTCGAACGCCTGTGCATGGTGTGCGACATGCAGATTAGCGCAAAAGGGGAAATCGAAAGCCATCGTTTCTATCCTTCGGTAATGTTTTCGCATGCGCGTCTGACCTACACACAGGTCGCCGACATGCTGGCGAATCCAAAGGGCGAAAGCGCATTGAATTATGCAGCGCTCCTGCCGCATATCAACAACCTGTACAAGCTGTTTCAGACCCTGCTGCAAGCGCGCGAGAAGCGCGGGGCGATTGATTTTGAAACGGTAGAGACGCAGATGATTTTCAATGATCAGGGCAAGATCGAAAAGATCGTGCCGGTAGTGCGCAACGAAGCACACAAACTGATCGAAGAATGCATGCTGGCGGCCAATGTATGTGCGGCCGCATTTCTGAATGTGCATAAACATCCGGTGTTGTATCGCATTCATGAAGGGCCGACTCCCGAGAAACTGGAAGCAGTGCGTGAATTTTTCAAGGAGTTCGGTTTGCAACTGGGAGGCGGCGATGATCCGCAAGCCAGCGACTATTCCAGACTGCTCAAGCAGATCAAAGGCCGACCGGACGCCGGATTGCTGCAGACAGTAATGCTACGTTCGTTGCGCCAGGCCGTGTATGCACCTGAGAATACTGGCCACTTCGGTCTCGGCTATGATGCTTACACGCATTTTACTTCGCCGATCCGTCGCTATCCGGATCTGCTGGTGCACCGTGCCATCAAGGCTGTACTGGAAGGCAAACAATACAAGCCGAAACTCAAATGGGCCGAGCTGGGGGTGCTTTGCTCGATGACTGAGCGCCGAGCCGATGATGCCACCCGCGATGTGGAGGCCTGGCTCAAATGCTTCTATATGCGCGATCATCTGGGCAGTGTGTTCGACGGCTCTATCTCATCGGTTACCGGTTTCGGGCTGTTTGTTGCGCTGGATGACCTGTACGTGGAAGGATTAGTGCATGTGTCTGAACTGGGTGCGGACTATTTCCATTTCGATCCGGCCAAGCACCAGATGCTGGGCGAACGTTCCGGCAAGCGTTATCGTTTGGGCGATCGCGTGCGGGTGAAGGTGGTCCGGGTGGATATGGAAAGCACCAAGATCGACTTTGTGCTGGAGGGGGAGACCCGCATTTCCGGTTTAAACGAAGCTGGCATTGATGTTGGTGCATGGGGAACGGCATCTCCCAAGAAAGCCAAAATTGGCGGGAAATCCGGTAAAACTGTCAAAACGGGTAAATCGGGTAAACACCATGGCTGAGTCGCGCGTCATTCATGGTTTTCATGCCGTCACTGCCCGCATCCGCCAGAACGCGGACAGCATACTCGAAATATTTGTTGATACGCAGCGTCGTGATCCGCGCATGCGTGATTTGCAAAAACTGGCCGAGAGCAACGGGGTGCGTGTCATTCAGGTGGACAGCAAGCGGCTCGACGGCATGGCAGGCAATAGCCGTCATCAAGGCGTTGCAGCGCGGGTGAATGCAGCGCAGAAAGTGCAGCATCTGGACGATGTGCTGGATACACTTACCGAGCCGCCGTTGCTGCTGATACTTGATGGTATCCAGGATCCGCACAATCTGGGTGCCTGTTTGCGCTGTGCAGATGCTTTCGGGGTGCACGCAGTAATTGCCCCCAAGGATCGTGCAGCAGGTATCAATGCCACGGTGGAAAAGGTGGCCTGCGGCGCGGCACAGACGGTTCCTTACATTACGGTCACGAATCTGGCACGTACTCTGCGCGAGTTAAAGGAACGTGATATCCGCATTATCGGTATGGGTGGCGAAGCTGAGACAAATCTGTATGATGTACATCACAAAGGGGCGTCAGCATGGGTGTTGGGGGCGGAAGGTGAGGGTTTGCGCCGCCTGACCAGGGAAACATGTGATCAACTGGTGCGCATTCCGATGTTTGGGAGTGTGGAAAGCCTGAACGTATCGGTGAGTGCAGGCGTGTGCTTATATGAAGCAAGAAGACAGAGGGCAGCAACATAATATTTATCTGGCAGGGAGGGATGGTCGTGCAAAAATATAATTTTTCCATTCTGACCCGGGACGGCCAGAAGATTGAGAGCATTGTCATCGCAGGTCGCGATGAAGCCGAAGCGGAGCGCAAGTTGCGGCAGATGTATCGCTACTGCGAAATTGTGAGTAGCAATGCCAAAGAAACAGGGGATGGAAGGAACCAGCAGGTTATGTCGGTAGAGGATATTCTTTCATTGATATCCAAGTGAATTACGCAGGATTTACTCGATAAATCCTTCTTCCAGCAACTCTTTCAGAAGATCGTCGTAATCACGTGCACCACGACTATTTGGCGCATGCTCGAACACCGTTTTGTTCAAAGCCGGGCTTTCTGCCAGACTCACGTTCTCGGCGATTCGCGTGCGGCAGACGTCGACCCCGAAATGCTCCTCCACCTGCTTCAGCACATCCCATGACATACGTCGACGTCCGTCGAAGCGGGTCAGCAGGTAGCGACGGCTGACGCGACGCTTGAGAACCTGTTCCAGCGCCTTTAAGGTTTTTTCGATCTGGAGCGCGCCTTTGGTGGATAAATGATCGGCCGAAATCGGTACAATCAGTCCGCTGCAGGCAAAGATTGCATTCAACGACAGCACGCCGACCATAGGATTGCAATCAATCAGCACGGGCGTATCCTTTCCGCCAAAACGTTCTGTTTGTAACGCGCTGTTCAGTTTATTTACCACGTTGAAGCCTTTGCCAAATAATGCATCCACTTTGGAAAGTTCGGTGTGTGCGGGAATCATTTTGATATTGTTTGCGGATTCTCTGACAAGGTCTCGTAATGGCCGGTTGCTCTGGAACATGCTCAGCACTGTATCTGTTCCGGATCTTGCCGTCACATTGGCGATAGCACTGAACTGGGCCTGGGGATCAAGGTCGATACCGTAGGTCGCACGTCCGATGCGCGACAGGGCAGCAGCGAGATTGACCGCGGTTGTGGTCTTACCTACCCCGCCTTTTTGATTGAAAACAGCAATGATGCTCATACGATCGGAATTCTAGCCGAAATCAGTGCTGCGCATATTGGAATGAGATGAGGTCCCGCGACGGGGCGATAAGACTTGAGATATTTGACTTACAGTTGAGCATCAATCAGATTGCAACAGCCGTTCAGCGCAGTAACATTTCAATTTTGCGGTTTGCTCTCTGCAATTTTTTGAACAGGGCAAGCAACAATGCCTTATCCAGAAAAGTCTTGGATTCATTGGTCATTCGTTCAATACCTTTTTTATTTATTTCAGCCGCGACCATCTGGCTATCCGCGATCACAGTGGCTGAGCGGGACAAACTCTCGTTGGCAAAGAACACTCCCTCACCGATACATTCCCCACTGCGTATTGTGCCGACAACCTTTTTGTTGTGATAGACAGTGGCTGTACCAAACAGGAAGATGAAGAAAATGCTCATATTATCGCCTTCAGCGGTAAGGCAATCTCCGGCAGAAAAAGTCCGGATTTCTGTCTGTTCGGAAATGGGCTTCAGGTATTTGCTTGGAACAGGGTCAAAAAAAGAACATTTACGCAGCTCACTAAAGCGGTCGGTCGAAACTTCATCGAGACACTTGGTAAAACTGGCAAGGTTGGTTTGAATGGCATCTGACTCGCTCATCTTGTCTCCGTTGATCTGATTTGTTAATAACATGAATCATCGAATCAAGCGCAACTTACCACAAGCAGCGGAAATTGTGCTGAACACGCAGGTCAGCAACACTGCCCCTTATGAAATTTTCGCAATTATCGGTTTTTGAAAGCGGGGCGTACAGTTCTGTCTGCAATATAAGGTTCCTGTTTCTCGGGTACGGAGCATGCGAGATAGCTCTGTTTCCATTGGATTATTTTTGTGCCGCGAGAACAAGCCGTGCGCAACGTATTCCGCTTGAAACTGCGCCTTCCAGCGTCGCAGGATAATCCCCTGAAGTGTAATCACCGGCCAGCAGTAAGTTGGGTAGTTCAGTTTGCTGCAACGGTCGCTGCAGTCCGGGAGAGCAGCAAAATGTAGCGCGTTTTTCGGCGATGACTTTAAACCACTCAGGTGTATCGACAAAGCCGAATTCATCATGCAATTCTGCGATGACTTTTTGCGCCAGTTTTTCCAGACTCAACGCCTGATGGATACCTTCCGCGCTGATGACGGCAGCGAGCAGGCCTTTTTGCGATGCGATCCTGCCCTTGTCGAACAACCACTGACACAAGCGCTGATGCAGTCCGATCATGGCATGGGGCAGGGTAACGTGGGCTGGATATTGCAGATATACAGTGTAGATAGGCTGATGTTCAAGGTTCCTGATTTGCGCGGTGGTACTTTCAAGTGCTGCGATGGCACCCAGGAATTTTTCCGCAACGGAAAGCGGTGCAGCACATATCACATGACTGAAAGAATGCGTTCCCTGAGCGGTATGCAGCTCTATGCTGTCATTTTTCTGAATAATGGATTCCACACCGCAGCCAATGCTGACTTTGCCACCGTGCTGCTCAATGTAAGTTGCTGCCCGTTGGGGGAAGAGGGCGGTGAAATCAATGCGCGGCAGCAGCATGTCGCTATCGGCATGGTTGCGGTTCAATGCATCACGCAGTACGTTGAGCAATATTTGTGCGGAGGCCTTATGGATGGGAGTGTTCAGTGCGGCGATGCACAGGGGTTCCCATAGTTTGAAGGTCAGGTTGGCATCCTGGTCGTATTGGGCGAGCAGTTCGGCGACTGTCATATCGCAGGATAAGTGAAACTTCATGTGGCGCAACGTGAGCATGAAGCGAGTTGCTGCCACGCGTTCACTCCAGGTCAGTCCATGTGCTTTGAGCAGTGCAACCATAAGGAAAAAGGGTGCAGGCAGATGCGGAGCTTGAAGCGAAAATTGACCATGCAGGTTGAGTTGCAGGGGCAGACGCATGAAGTCCCGTTCGACGTTGCCGCCGACCAGTTTGATCATACGCAATGTTTCGCGGTAGCAGCCGAGCAGCAGGTGCTGGCCATTGTCGAGCCGGGTATCGTTGTAATGCACCCCGCGCGCGCGCCCTCCAAGCTGTTTGGCACTTTCAAAGACAGTGACAGCGATGCCCTGTCCGGCAAGTTCGACTGCGGCTGCCATACCGGCATAGCCGCCGCCGATAACCGCTACTTCTAGAGGTTTCTGTTCTGCCACCACGTTTTTACGGCCAGCCACAGTTTATATGTTGGAGAGAGTGAGATTCGTTTCGTCAGTACATGGCAGCCACTTGTCACGATCTCGTCCAGCGTGGCTTGATAGATGGCCGCCATGATGATTCCTGCGCGCTGAGGTTCACGGTCAATAGCGGGCAAATGCTTGAAAGCCTGCTGATAATAATGATGAGCACGCTCGATCTGAAATGCCATCAGTTTATGGAAATTCTCTGTTTCACGGGCGATGAGAATATCCGTAGCCGAAACATTAAACAGCTCCAGTTCATCCATCGGCAGGTAAATTCGGTTGCGCTTGGCATCTTCGCCCACATCGCGGATGATGTTGGTGAGCTGGAAGGCGATACCCAGGTCGTGTGCATATTCCAGCGTCTCACGGTCACTATAGCCGAAAATTTCCGCCGATAACAATCCCACCACCGATGCGACGCGATAGCAATACAGTTGCAGCGATTCGAAGTTGCCATATAGAAACTGGTCCAGATCCATTTCCATACCGTCGATGATTGCCTGCAAATGTTCCTGTGGCAGGCCATACTCTTCGACAACATCCACCAGGGCTCTTGCAACAGGGTGCAGAGGATCCCCGGTGTATATATCCGCAACCTGACTACGCCACCAATCGAGAGAGGCGCGCGCCATATCCTCATCGGCATACTCATCCACCACATCGTCCACTTCACGGCAAAAAGCGTACAGTGCAGTGATGGCACGGCGTTTGTCTTTTGGCAGAAACCGGAAGCTGTTGTAGAAGCTTGAGCCGCTGGTTGCAGCCTTGTATTGGCAGTACTGGTCTGGCGTCATATTAGAAACGGAATGGTGCACTTTTAGCGAACATGATAGGCCAGTCGAACGGGCGCAGCACGGGTCGGTGGCTAAACACGTCATAATCGGCTGATTTCAATTTGTCGAGTATGCGCAAACCACCTGCAATGATCATACGCATCTCCAGGCCAATGCGACCATGCAGGATACTGCCCAGCGGAGCGCCCTGCAGCATCAGGTCACGGGTGCGATCAACCTCGAATTTCATCAGAATGCGCCAGGCCTCATCGGTTTTGCCTTTGCCAATCTGGTCTTCGCTTACTCCAAAGCGCTTCATGTCATCCTGTGGCAGGTATATGCGACCGATGGCGTAGTCCTTTGCTACATCCTGCCAGAAGTTGATGAGCTGTAGTGCCGTGCAGATGGCATCGGAATAGGAAAGGTTTACCGGCGTGGCTTCTTCATACAGATGCAGCATAAGATTTCCGACAGGGTTGGCAGAACGGCTGCAGTAGTCCATGAGCTCTTCGTAATCGGCATATCGTTTCTTCAGCACATCCTGCGAAAAGGCGTCGAGCAGATCGTGAAAAGGTTGCAATGGCAGACCATGGGTCTTTATCTCAATAGCCAGATGTTTGAATAACGGCAATAGCGGTGTTTCACCTACTGCGATATGGTTCAGTTCATCGCGAAAATCATCCAGTGTCTGCATACGTTCTTCATCGCTTATATTACCCTCATCGGCGATGTCATCTGCTGCGCGGGCAAAATGATAAATGGCCGCCACGGGTTTGCGCAACCGCCTGGGCATGAGGATAGAAGCAACTGGGAAATTCTCGTAGTGATCGACCGGCATCAATGCAAATCATTCCGGTTCAGCATGAATACGAACTCGTCTCCTGCGCTCACATCAAGCCATATGAAAGGCAATGCGGGGAAAGCTGCTTCGAGCGCATCACGATTGTGGCCGATTTCGACGACGAGGATGCCATTGTCACTGAGGTATTGCTTTGCCTGATCCAGGATGGTTCGGGTGGCATCCAGTCCATCGGTGCCGCTGCCCAAAGAAAGTTTCGGCTCGTACTTGTATTCCTGCGGCAGTGCAGCGACCGAGGGGGCATCCACGTAGGGGGGATTGCAGACAATAAGGTCGTATTTCCTGCCTTTGAGTTTGGCGAACATATCGGACTCAATGAGGGAAATACGATCCTCCATGGCATAGTCCGTCACATTGTATTGGGCGACATCCAAAGCATCTGCAGATATATCGATCGCATCAATATGCGCTTCGGGAAAGGCGTGTGCGGCCAGGATGGCAAGGCAGCCACTGCCGGTGCACATGTCCAGTACATTACTGACGCTTTCTGGATATTTGATCCAGGGCGAAAGCTGTTTGTGCAACAATTCGGCGATAAAAGAGCGCGGCACAATGACGCGTTCATCCACATAGAAGGAGTAATCGCCCAGCCATGCCTGGTTGGTCAGGTAGGCAGCAGGGAAGCGTTGTTCGGTACGTCGTTCGATGATATCCAGCACGTCGTTTATCTCGGATTGCGTGAGTTTCGCATCAAGGAATGGTTCAAGTCTATCCAGCGGCAGATTCAGCGTATGCAGGATGAGATAAGTGGCTTCATCGTAGGCATTTTCACTGCCGTGGCCGAAAAACAATTTTGCTTCATTGAAACGACTTACGGAAAATCGCAAACAATCGCGCACTGTCTTGAGCGATGCGCTTGCTTCTGAATAAAGACTGATGTTCATCTATTTCTCTCCATCCGAGATGCAGAAATTAATCATTCTGTTAGCATCTTGACCAATGTCAGGTAATAGATTTCAGATAATACATCCAGGTCGGCCACTGCCACGCATTCATTGATTTTGTGAATGGTTGCATTCAGCGGCCCAAGCTCGATCACCTGAGGGCAAATGTCGGCGATGAAACGGCCATCGGAACTGCCACCGCTGGTGGAGAGTACGGTATCAATGCCTTGCACCTGTTTGATCGCTGCGCTTACAGCATCCACCAGATCGCCACGAGGGGTGAGATAGGGCTTGCCGGAAGATTCCCATTCCAGTTCGTATTCCAGATCATGTTTATCAAGAATGGTGTGGACTCTTTGCTTGAGGTCCTCTTCTGTGCTGGCAGTGGAAAAGCGAAAATTGAACTGGATATCCACGGTTCCCGGGATGACATTGGTTGCACCTGTTCCTGCGCGAATATTGGATATCTGCCAGGAGGTTGGCGGGAAGAATTCGTTGCCGTTGTCCCATGTGGTGCTGGCGAGTTCAGCAATGGCCGGCGCGACCATGTGTATTGGATTCTTCGCCAGATGTGGATATGCGATATGTCCCTGAATGCCCTTGACAATGAGGGTGCAGGATAGCGAACCGCGACGTCCATTCTTGATGGTGTCCCCCGTTTTCGCCACGCAGGTCGGTTCTCCAACGATGCAGTAATCCAGCTTTTCATTGCGTTCCTGCAAAGCTTTTACCACGCGTGCAGTGCCGTCGACTGCGATACCTTCTTCGTCCGAAGTGAGCAGCATGGCGATGGAGCCACGATGTTGCGGATGTTCGGTAACGAATTTCTCGATGGCGGTGACGAAAGCAGCCAGCGAGCCTTTCATGTCTGATGCGCCACGTCCATAGAGCATGCCATCGCGTACTGTCGGGGTGAAAGGATCGCTGTCCCATTTATCCACCGGTCCGGTTGGTACCACATCGGTGTGGCCGGCGAAGCAGATCACGGGCGATGCATTGCCACGCCGTGCCCACAGATTGTCCACGCCTTTATGCGGTATTTTTTCGAGCCTGAAATCAAGCGGCGCAATGCGTGCACCGATGATGTCCATGCAACCATCATCTTTTGGCGTCAGTGAGTGGCGTGAGATGAGTTGTTTTGCGAGGGAAAGTGTTTCGCTGTTGTGGGTGTCGCTCATAACTTGAGTTTCTCGTAATCGATTTCGCTAAATCCAGTTGCCAGCACTTTGCCTTTGTGTTCCAGTACCGGGCGTTTGATGACGTTGGGTTTTTCCAGCATCAGCGACAGGGCTGAGGTGTCGTCCCTGATGGAGGCTTTTACGGTGTCGGGCAATTGTCCCCACGTGGGACCGGTCTTTTTCAGCAGCTTTTGCCAGCCGATTTGCCTGAGCCAACCGGAGAGCATTGTTTCAGTGATGCCCATTTTTTTGAAGTCGTAAAATTCATAGGGTACGTCATGGTGCTCCAGCCAGGCACGCGCCTTTTTCACGGTGCTACAGTTGGGTATGCCATACAGCTTCATTTATCCTTTCCGGGCATTTCAAGGTCGATCTTGATGCCGTCGAACTTGACCGGGGGCGTAGCAGCTTGTTTGGGCTGGAATGCGTTCGGGTCGAAAGCCTTGACTTTGCTGGTTTGCGAATAGTCGATCAGCGAGGACAGGTTGCTGGCCGAGTCGGCATTGCGCAAGGCTTCCTCTTTGCTGATGTGCCCTGACTTGAACAATTTGTACAAGGCTTGTTCAAACGTCTGCGAGCCCGGAGAGACACTTTGTTCGATCGCATCGCGAATCTGGTCTATCTGATCTGTTTTTATGAGCTCGGCGATCAGTGCAGAGTTCAATAGCACCTCTACTGCCGGCATCAGCTTGCCCTGTGCATTGCGAATCAGGCGCTGAGAAATAATGGCGCGCAAACAAAGCGACATATCGGACAAGATGCTGGGACGAGCATCGTAGGGAAAGAAATTCACCATGCGGTTGAGCGCATGGTAGCTGTTGTTGGCATGCAGGGTGGACAGGCACAGGTGACCGGTTTGCGCAAAAATTAGCGCATGTTTCAGTGTTTCCCGGTCGCGCACTTCACCGATCATCAGCACATCCGGCGCTTCGCGCATGGCGCTGACCAGCGCACTGCCATAGTCGGCGGTATCGGTTCCGACTTCGCGCTGGTTTACGATCGACTTGCTGTGGCGGAACATGTATTCGAGCGGGTCTTCTATGGTCAGAATATGTCCGCTTTGGGTCTCATTGCGATGCTGGATCATTGCCGCCAATGAGGTGGACTTGCCGGAACCTGTGGCACCAACCATCAGCACCAGCCCGCGTTTTTCCATGACCAGTTCTTTCAGTACCACTGGCAGGTTCAGTTCTTCCACATTGAGTACGTCGCCGCGCACATAACGAATAACCATGGAGACGCTGCTGCGCTGGCGGAACACGTTGACCCGGAAATTGCCGATGCTGGCAACCCGGAAGGAGAAGTTCATCTCCATCGTCAATTCAAATTCGTTGATCTGTTGCTCGGTCATCATCTCGTACACGATGCGCTTGACCGTCTCTTCGTCAAGTTTCTGCGAATTGACCGGCATGACCACGCCGTCGATCTTGATATTGATCGGTGCGCCAACCGAAAAAAACAAGTCGGAAGCTTTCCGGTCTGCGGCGAGTTGGAGAAGCGGTGTAATGATCATCGGGTCACCTCGATTTCAGGGTAAAGGAGACGGGATACAGGATACTGGAAATCGCGCATGGCTGTACCCCGTATCCTGCTTAGATTCCGCGCAATAACTCGTTGATGCCCGTCTTGCTCAGCGTCTTGGCATCGACCTTTTTAACGATGACCGCACAATTCAGGCTGTACTTGCCGTCCTGGGAAGGCAGACTGCCGCTGACAACGACGGAGCCTGCCGGAACGCGGCCATAATGTATTTCTCCTGTGTCGCGGTCGTAGACCTTGGTGCTTTGGCTGATGAACACCCCCATTGAGATCACGGAGCCTTCTTCCACGACCACGCCCTCGACGATTTCCGAGCGCGCGCCGATGAAGCAGTTGTCCTCGATGATGGTGGGATTGGCCTGAACGGGTTCCAATACCCCGCCAATACCAACTCCCCCTGAAAGATGGACGTTCTTGCCGATTTGCGAACAGGAGCCCACAGTGGCCCAGGTGTCGACCATGGTGCCTTCATCCACGTAGGCACCGATGTTGACGTAAGAGGGCATCAGCACCACATTCTTGCCGATATAGGCTCCGCGGCGTGCGGTCGCGGGTGGGACAACACGGAAACCCCCTTCGCGGAACTCTTTGGAATTGTAATCGGCAAATTTGGACGGTACCTTGTCGAAGTAATTGGTAAATCCACCCTTGATGAATGAGTTGTCCTCGATGCGAAAGGACAGCAGTACGGCTTTTTTGAGCCATTGATGCGTTTTCCATACACCGTCGATTTTTTCGGCCACGCGCAATTTACCCTGATCGAGATACTCGATGACGGTATTAATGGTCTCTTTCAGTTGCGCATCTACATTGCGCGGGGTGATGTCGGAACGGCGTTCAAAGGCTTCTTCGATTATTGCTTGCAATTGCGGCATGTTTTTTCCTAATCTAGTTTTTGGGTGAATTCGGCGATACGTCGTGCTGCTTCCAGGGTTTCGTCCAGTCCGGCAACAAGCGCCAGGCGGATGAAATTCGCCCCGGGGTTGATTCCATGCGTTTCGCGGGCAAGAAAGCTGCCGGGCAGTACGGAGACATTATAGTCGCGGTACAGTTGTTGCGCGAAGGCTGTATCGGAGATGGGCGTTTTAATCCAGAGATAGAAACCGGCATCCGGTTTGGACACGGGGAGTACCGGAGCGAGCAGGGCAAGTACTTTGGCAAACTTTTCCGAGTAAAGAAGGCGGTTTTCGGCGACGTGATTTTCGTCGTTCCACGCGGAAATGGTTGCTTTCTGGATTGCTGGGCTCATGGCACAGCCGTGATAAGTACGGTAAAGGGCAAATTGCCCAATTATGTCGGCATCACCGGCAACAAAGCCAGAGCGCATGCCCGGCACATTGGAGCGTTTGGACAGGCTGGAGAACACTACAAGATTCCTGTAATTGTCACGTCCCAGTTGCTGTGCGGCTTGCAGCCCACCCAACGGCTTGTCAATGCCGAAATAGATCTCGGAATAGCACTCGTCGGAGGCGATGACGAAACTGTAACGATCGCTCATTTCAAACAGGGTTTTCCATTCTGCCAGCGGCATTACACGTCCACTCGGATTGCCGGGTGAACAAACATAGACCAGTTGGGTGCGCTGCCAGACGGTTTCCGCCAGCTGGGCAAAATTCAAGGCATAGCCGTTGTCGGGCACAGTATTGAGGAAATAGGGCGTCGCCCCGGCCAGCAACGCCGCGCCTTCATAAATCTGGTAAAAAGGGTTGGGGCAGACGATGGCCGGATTATTCCTGCAACGGTCGATTACAGCCTGCGCGAAGGCAAATAATGCCTCACGGCTTCCGTTTACAGGCAGTATCTGGGTCTCAGCATCGGGTGTCGGGATACCGTAGCGCGAAGCCAGCCAGTTGGCGATGGCGGTACGCAAAGTATCGCTGCCTTTGGTTGTGGGATAATTCGCCAGCCCGTCGAGACCGGTGACCAGGGCATCCTTGATGAATTGTGGTGTGGCGTGTTTGGGTTCTCCAATATGCAGGCAAATCGGTTTTAGCGTTTCATTGCTTGTTACTTCTCCGAACAGCTTGGTGAGTTTCTGGAAGGGATAGGGCTGCAGCTTGTCTAGGTCACGGTTCATCAAGGCTTTACTTCGTTCTGGAAATCAACGCGCATTATATAAGGGTCGGGCAAGTGCCAACAAAACAAAATGTGATGCCGATCGCGGGAGTTTTGAGTGGTGCTTTGGTATGGGGCCTGGTCTGGTATCCCTACAGGGCGTTGCAGGATGCGGGTGTATCAGGCCCTTTGGCAACATTCATTACCTATTTTCTGGCCATGCTGTGCGGCGTATTTATGCTGTCGCGCGCATGGCGGGAACGAGCAATATTTGGTAAATGGGCGCTTTTGCTGGCATTGAGCGTCGGGTGGGCAAACCTCGGCTATGTGCTTGCCATGCTGCATGGCGAAGTGATGCGGGTGTTGCTGCTGTTTTATCTTGCCCCGTTATGGACTATTTTGTTCTCGTATTGGCTGCTGAATGAGAGGCTTGACCAATACGGCTATTTTGTAATTGCCTTGTCGATGAGCGGCGCGATGATCATGCTATGGGAACCTGGTTTCGGTACGCTGCTGCCAAATACGATTTCAGAATGGTTTGGCTTGTCTGCCGGAATGGGGTTTGCGTTTTCCAATGTAGTCTCCCGGCGCGCCTCGCATCTCAGCGTTGAAGTGAAATCGCTCAGTTTGTTGCTGGGTACGATTTTCCTGACATTGCCCTTCCTGTTGTGGCAGGGCGGTGTTGTGGAAATGATATCTGCGATTCCTGGGCAACTCTGGATATTGCTGGTATTGATGGGGGGGGTGCTCAGTGCCACCAGCTTCACCGTGCAATATGGGGTCACGCATCTTCCTGCGAACCGTGCCGTAGTGCTGTTTCTATTCGAATTGGTTGCAGCCGCAGTCTCATCTTACTTTCTGGCAAATGAAGAGATGGAAGCGCACGAATGGGTAGGCGCAGCCTTTATCATTTTTGCCAGCTTCCTTTCAGGAAAATTGTATTCTGACAGGTGCGTGGGTTAGACTGCGTCCGTATATTAGGTATAAACTGTCGAAAACATGCGCCATGCGAGAATTCACAGGACATGATCAATAATCCGCCGCAAGCCGAAATTGATGCGCTTTTCAACAACGACGATCCGGCATCAGTGTGGTCGAAATCTGTTGATATCATTCGTCGCATAAATCCCGATTACGATTTTGCGCTAATTCAATCCGTATTTGGTGACGTCATTCGCCTGTTTCGCGGCGAATATCCGGAATATGGCCCTATCAAGACGCTGTACCACGATCTTTCCCATACTCTGGAAGTTTTTCTTTGCGGTGTGAGATTGATGCACGGTGTACATCTTTCTGGCAATAAGTTGTCGGATGGCGAGATCACCTTAATGATGCTTGCGATCCTGATGCACGATATCGGCTATGTGCAGCGCAAGGGAGAAGAGAGTGGAACCGGAGCACAATATACCCAGACACATGTTCAGCGCGGCATTGAATTCATGCGGCGGTATTTTGTCGAGCGGAAAATTGCTCCTGATATGGCTGGGAAAGTGACGGACATGATCCTGGGAACAGAACATAACCGCTCCTTTTCACAGATAGAATTTGATGGTGAACGTACCCGCATGCTGGCGAGTATTGTCGCCACTGCCGATATTGCCGGTCAGATGGCCGATCGTATTTATCTGGAAAAACTGCTGTTTTTGTATCTTGAGTTCAAGGAAGCCGGTTTTGGGAGCTACCAGAGCATGTACGATTTACTCTGCCAGACCAATCGCTTCTATGAAATGACGCGTAAAAAACTGGATGAAGTGCTTGGCGGGATTTACAAGAAGTTCGAATTTCATTTTAAAGACATGATGGGTGTCAGCAACAATTACTATCTGGAAGCGATTGAAAAGAACATGTCTTATTTATCCAAGGTCGTTGCAAACGATGAAGCGGAATTTATTACCATGCTCAAACGGAATGGCGTCGTTGAAAAATCGCGTACGCTCTCAAACTGAACATTTTGATCTGTTTTTCCCGGGCAATATCCTTGAGAATTCATCTCCGAATTCTGAGCCACCCAGCAGCTTTTTTCAGCAAAACACTATTCTATGTGCTGTAAAGGCTGATCTTTTTACTCTAGAAAAGTCACAAAGACGTCCTGTCCACTAGCTGTAGTTTCTCAATAGGTTGTTCACCCGTGATGAGAAAAGATGAGACTTTTCAAATCCTTTTAATGTCAATAATTTGTTAAATTATTGTGAAATTACTTTTTTTCAATTATTGTAATGAACTTTGGTGTCGCAATTTGGACAAATGTTGACGTAAACTGGACAATTGGGGGCTTGGCAAATGGCGGTTGCAGTAGGGCTTGTGCCAATCGGCTTTGCAAGATACCAGCCATTCCGAGATTTTTTACCTGACCATCAAAGGGGTGATCAGGTTTTTATTTGTTGTTTCCACAATGGTTTTGAGTAATTAATGACAACACAGACAGCCACAGGAAATCTGGTAGAGAGGCGCAGGCCAAAGCGCAGACACCTGCCCAAAGACTACGGTTGGACACTATATTTGATGGTGATTACCGTGTTGATGGCGGCAGGGTGGCTGGTTTCACAAAACGAACTCTACGAATCCGGTGACGACATCGGCTACAACATTGGTTTGGTAGGCGGACTAATGATGTTGACCCTGCTGATTTATCCGATTCGCAAGCGGATACGTTTCATGAAGAATTGGGGCCTCCTGCCTAAATGGTTTAAATGGCATATGGTATTCGGGATTCTGGGACCGGCGCTTGTCGTTTTTCATTCTACTTTTTCGCTTAGGTCGGTCAATGCAACCGTGGCAATGACGTGCATGCTGCTGGTTTCCGGCAGTGGAATTTTTGGGCGCTTCTTTTACACCAAAATCCACAACGGCCTCTATGGCAGAAACACCACTTTCCAGCAACTTCAGGACGAACTGGACGGGTCGAAAAATGTTAAATCCATTTTCGGTTTCGCGCCGGAACTTCAGAAAAAACTGACCGACTTCAGCAACTATGCACTGAATCTCTCCAAGGGAGGTCGGGTCAGTTTTTGGACTTTTCTGACAATTGGATTCCGTATCCAGTGGTTTGCTAGGACGCTAATAATCGAGTTGGAAGACGCCATGTATGCGAACGCCAATGAGATGCAATGGAACGATGCCCAGATGAAGCGACTGGACGAACTGTTTTATCAGAACGCTCAATTCGTACGGAACTACCTTACGACTATCCAGGATATCACCCAGTTTTCAACCTATGAAAAACTGTTTTCCCTGTGGCACATCTTTCATGTGCCTCTGGTGTACATGCTGGTATTCAGTTCGGTTTGGCATGTCATCGCGGTTCATAAATACTAGATGCATACCTTTTTGTTAATGACAGCATTATTCAGGACGTTTACTTTTGCGGTTTTTTTTTCGTTCTGCGCTTCATATGCAAATGCCGAATCGACAGACAGTCTATTGTCACCTGGCAAGCTTATCCAGGGACATCTGAAATACGAGAGCGATTGTGAAAAGTGCCACAAGCCGTATGATAAGGAAGCGCAATCCGGTCTTTGCAAGGACTGCCACATAGAAGTCGCAAAGGATATCGACGGGCAGCAGGGTTATCACGGTCTGTTGCAGGAAGAAAAACCGTGCAAAGAGTGTCATACCGAACACAAAGGGCGGGATGAGCGCATAGCTAAACTGAATACCGCCAACTTTGATCACGATACTACCGGATATATTCTGAAAGGGGGGCACATAAAAGACAAAGTGCTTTGCAAGGATTGCCATCCCCCGCTGAAAAAATATCGTGATGCGCCGACCAAATGCAACAGTTGCCATAAAAAGGCAGACAAGCACAAAGGCAGTCTGGGAACTGAATGCCAGAACTGTCATGAGAATAAAGACTGGAAAACGATCCATTTTGATCACAGCAAAAAGAATTTTGATCTGCAGGGCAAGCACAAAGAAGCGAAATGCGAGGCTTGTCACCCGAAAAGAAGATTCAAGAATACGCCCAAGCGTTGCAACGATTGCCATAAAAAAGACAACAAGCATAAGGGGAAATATGGTTCCAAATGCGAAACCTGTCATAACGCCGTGAACTGGAAAAAGATCGTGTTTGATCACGACAACAAGACCAAATACCCTCTGTTGGGGAAACATCGCAAAGCGAAATGCATCGCGTGCCATAAGAAAAGTAACCCGTACAAGACCAGGTTAAAGAAGAATTGCAACTCCTGTCACAAAAAAGACGATAAACACAAGGGGAAATTCAGTACCAAATGCGAGGTCTGTCATGTTGAACAGAGCTGGAAAAAGATTGTGTACGACCACAGCAAAAAGACCAAGTACCCGTTACTTGGAAAACATCGTGATACCAAGTGTGTCAAATGCCATAAAGGGAATTTGTACAAGGACAAACTGAAAAAAGACTGTTTCTCATGTCACGAAAAAGATGACAAACACAAAGGACAGGAAGGAAAGAAATGCGAATCCTGCCATAACGAGCATTCATGGAAAAAAGTTCTGTTTGACCACAGGGTATCGACTTTTCAGCTTACCGGGAAACATGTTCTGGCTGAATGCAAAAAATGCCATTTGACCGTTGTATTCAAGGATGCGAAGTCGGATTGCTGGTCATGTCATGAAAAGCAGGATGTGCATAAGCGCACGCTCGGGAAGGGTTGTGATTACTGCCACAACACCCGCGACTGGAAGGGGTGGGATTTTGATCATGACAAAACCGATTTCAAGATAGACAAGAAGCACAAAGATATTAAATGTATTGGCTGCCACAATCACCCGGTCAGCAACAAACTGGTTCAATCGTCAGATTGTCTCGGATGCCACGAAAAAGATGACAAACATGATGGCGCATTTGGTATTCGGTGCGAGCGCTGCCATATCGGGACGAGTTGGAAAAAGATAAAAGTAGGAAGTCAGCAATGGATTCAAAAGTAGGATATTCACGATTTTGTTATTGCCGTACTTGGTGGAATGCCAAAAAAATAAAGTATTTTCAAATTGAGACCAGGGTAGATCGGCATGAAATACATGCCGAACATTTGGGAGAATGCAAATGAGACTGATTAATGACGTGATTGGCAGGATTTCTGCCTGCGTGATGTTGGGGGTGTTGCTCAGCTTTGCGCATGTTGTTCAGGCTAAATCCGTGGCCAATGGGCCGCAATTCAATCATTCGAAGACCGGGTATGTGCTGAAGGATGTGCATGGCACTTTAAGATGCGAACAATGCCACCTGGAGGGTATTTTCAAAAACACACCCAAGGAATGTTCAGGTTGTCACGCCATCGGAACGCGCGTGTCGGCCAAACCCAAACCCATTAATCACATCCCGACAACCGATAGATGTGACGCTTGCCATACCAGTTCTGCCAACTTCCAGGTAGCATTTTTTAACCATGCCGGTGTAATTGGTGTTTGCGAGACCTGTCATGATGGCCGGTATCCGGGCGTTAAAAGCAAAACGACAACTCATGTTCCGACCAAGCTGAGTTGTGAGACCTGTCATACCAACACCAGCACTTTTCCCGGTTCGCCGATGAACCATACCGGGATAACGAACAACTGTATTTCGTGCCATGGCGGCCAGTATCCCGGCATAGTGAGCTATATCCCGGGCATCCATATTCCATTACAGACTCCGCCTCAGGATTGCTCCACCTGCCATACGAATTTTTCCTCTTTCCTGGGCGTGATGTACGATCACAACGGCGTGATTGAAAACTTGGCTACGCGCCCTTGCGCCAGCTGTCATAGTGGCCAGAATCCAAATGTCACTTCGATCAATCCCGCGCGACATCTTGGCGGGATTCCGGCGGTTGGCTGTGAAACCTGCCACAAAGGTTTTGTCTCGTTTGCAGGAGCATTATTCGACCATACCGGTATCACGGCAGCCTGTTCCTCTTGTCATTCAGGTCAATATGCAGGCGTAACGTCGATCAATACTTCCACGCATATTCCCCTGCCTGGCGGAACGACATGCGACACCTGCCATTCGAGCGCAGGCGCTGCCCCGACGTTCCAGGGGGTTCTGTTTCACAGTATGCCTCCCGGGAATGGGGCCACGGCCCCTGCGGGGATGACGTGTTCGACTTGCCATACAGGCAGCTTTGCAGGCGCGATTGGCAAAGGCTTGGCTCATTTTCCGACGGCGGCCGATTGCATCTCATGCCATACCCAGGTCAATACTTCGTCTTACACGACTTTTACTGGGGCGGATTTCAGCCATAGCGGACAATCACCGGGTACCTGCGGCACCTGCCATCGAGGGCAATACGGCGGTGTGGTTTCGATCAATGCTGCAAAACACATTCCGCAATCGTCTGGCAATGCATGCGATGCATGCCATACGGATTCAATAACCGGTCTGCCCGGTTCTGCGACGCCGACTTTCCTGAATGTAATTTTTCACCAAACGACTGCGGGTGCTTCCCCGACCGGGTCATGCACGACCTGCCATTCGGGGGCCTATATCTCCGTTGGCGCATTGCCCAAGAATCTGGGCCATGTGGCAACGACTGCAGATTGCAGGGTGTGTCACACCCAGGCGAATACAGTGAATTACACTTCATTTCTGGGGGCCAGTTTTTCGCACTCCCCTGGCACGTATGCTTCATTCCCGACAGGAACGACCGCAACGCCCAGATGCGATTCCTGCCACAACGGATCTACGGCGACAGGCAAATCGCCAACGCATGTTGCGACGACAGGCGATTGCATCTCATGTCATATCAATTCCACTACCGGGTGTCCCAATTGTGTGACATTTTATGGCGTGCAATATGACCATACGAACCCAACGACGGGTATTGCCGCATACACTACTTTCCCGGCAACCGGATCGACGCCCAACCCGCGTTGCGATTCATGCCATGGAATTACTGCATTAGGCAAAAATGCAGGCCACATTTCGACGTCGGATGATTGCATGACATGTCACACGCCTGCAGATACTGGTTGCGGAACTTCCGGCCTGTGTTCTACCTGGCAGAATGCAACATACAAACACAGCGTGACTGCTGCCGGAACTTGCGGTACCTGCCACCAGGGTCAATATGCCAGTGTGATGTCGATCAATACTGGATACCATATTCCGCAGTCATCGGGAAATGCATGTGATACATGTCATACCAATGCAATAACCGGACTGCTCGTTTCCACGACTCCGACTTTCCTGAATGTGGTATTTCACACAAGCTCAGTTGGCGATCCCCCAGCTGGCGCCTGTACGGCCTGTCATTCCGGGGCATATGTGTCGCAAGGTGCGCTCGCCAAGAACACGGGTCATCTGACGACGACTGAGGATTGCGTAACATGCCACACCGCCACAAACACATTGGGCTACACGACGTTTTCCGGAGCCGCTTTCTCGCACTCGGCCACCTACCCGTCGTTCCCGACAGGAGCACCTGCTTCACCGCGTTGCGATTCATGCCATGGGTCATCAGCTAAAGGCAAGAATTCAGGCCATATCTCGACGTCTTCAGATTGTATTTCTTGCCACACTGCTGCCAGTACCGGATGTCCTAATTGCTCGACTTTCCTGGGGGCTGCAGCCGGCGGACCACACACGGTCGCATCCGGGTCGTATAACGGCACCTGCGTCTCCTGTCATAACGGATCGACTGCGGTCGGACTTTCTTCCAACCCGAACCACATCCCGATCAATGGCATTGATTGCATGCAATGCCACCCGGCATATGACGGGGCGGGATCGATTGATTTCAGTTCAGCTGCCGTAGCGGGGGGGGGCCTGGTTGGCACCTTGACCCGATACACGATGAAACATACGGGTCTCACAGGGCGTTGCGATAGTTGTCACGGCGTCGCTCCTTACACTTCTCAGGGAACGTATGGCGCTTTGGGCAAGGTTTCAAATCATATACCAACGCAAATTACCGGTTCCCTGGATTGCACGACTTGTCATACTTCATTTACGCCCGCGAATATCAATGTGGCGTCAGGCGCGGCGGATTGGCGGCCTGAGACGATGAACCACAACGGTGCGCAGGGTGGAGCGCCAAATTACTGTGTTACCTGCCATCTTAAAGGGACATCATATTTGGGCAGCATGGATAAAAAGAGTCATGAAGGGACGAGCACTTCCAAAGATTGCTCAAGTTCCAGATGTCACAAACCCCTGGGTAGCAGAGGGGTAGCCTATTCAAGGTGGGATTGACTTGCTGATTACCAAGCTGCTGTTCCAATCCGGCTTCGAGGAAGTCGGATTGGTTAACCACATTCGATTGAAATGATTATGATTCGTTGGAACCACCTTCGCCTGATGCTGCGCCTTATCGCGCTGATAATGTTAAGCGCTTTGTCGCAATATGCTTCAGCCGGGATCATTGATGACATCAACGTTCGTACAAATAGTAATGGTAACGTTGATGTGACCATAAAATTTAGCGTCCCCATTAAATATCAAAGACATTACCCAAAGCGAAAATCAACCTACACTTCGATTTATTTCAATACGCTTGCCATGGTTCCTGCTGCCGAGTGGAAAAAAAGCCTCTCGTCAGACCTGATTCAGAGCATTGAGGTATCGACCAGGGATCGAAATACTGGCCCCAAGCTCAAGATCAAATTTAATCGTCCTGCCAGGTTTGCCGTAGGAATGGGCAACAGCAATCGGGTTTTACTGGTTCGCATCAGTCCAGGTACAGGGCGAAGCAAAAACATTAGCAAACCTGCAACCAGAAAACCCAAAAGGGCAACAGTGCCAATTGTCGTACCGCCGAAAATAGTATCGACACCTTCGGTCTCCAGACCGTCTATCGCAACACCGTCTGTATCCTCGATATCAGGCAAAAAAGTCGTGTCAGCCAAAACATTACCAGCGGTACCTGCCGCACCCGTTGTACCGTCCGGTGATGTCACGCCTCCCAAGATTGTCCTGGCTCGATCCCGCTATAAACCACTCTACATACCGCTTGGACGTAAAGACGGGCTGCCCGATTATCCGGCAATTGATCAGGGGCCACAGAAAGTGCCTGCCAAGCCTTCCGGGAAATTATCCCTGGCTGATCAGATCATGAACACGAATCTTCAGGCCGCCGCGCTGATGAAGACGGCAGGCGAGGCATTACTGGCAGGACAACCGATTGCTTCAATTGACGCATATAACAAGGTTCTCCGGTTACCGCCCAATAAATATTCGCAACATGCTCAGTTATGGATCGCCATCGCCAGGGGAAAATCGGGTCAGACCAGAAAATCCATTCTTGAATTCAAGGCATATTTGAAGATTTATCCGGATGGAGAATCTGTGAAGTGGGTCAAGATCAGGCTTCGCAGACTGAAAATCGCCCGGCCTGAACTTTTCAGGGATGAACCCAAATCGGTTGCCAAGCCGGTTAAAGTGCAAAACACCGAGTTTCGCTTCTCGGAATTTGGCAGTATTTCAACCTATTACTACTATGGAAGAAATCGTTCCAGTACCGCAGATTCTTCAGGGAATGCTCAATCGCCCATATACAGAACCAATCAGAGTTCATTGATGACCAATATCAACATGATGGCTCGGGCGAGCAATAATGAATATGACAACCGGCTGGTGTTTCAGGAATTTTACTCCTGGAATTTTTTGCCGGAACAGGAAAACAGGGGCAGGATTGGTTCAGCGTACTATGAAATGAAAGACCGGATTGTGAATTACTCGGTGAAGATCGGGCGCCAATCGTCATATGGCGGCGGGGTGATGGGGCGGTTTGAAGGCATTCTGGCCGGTTATGGTTTTGCCCGGGACTGGAAGGCAAATATAGTAACCGGGCAATTGTACGAGTATTCAATTGACACTCAGCCTAAATTTTACGGTATCAGTCTGGATTTCGGCACCCGGAGTCCGTTGGGCGGATCGGTTTATTTTATTGACCAGACCGTCAGCGGGTTTACCGACCGCAGGGCAGTGGGCGGGAACCTGAGATATTTTGAGCGAGGCTTCAACCTCATGTCCATGCTGGATTATGACGTGCTGTTCCAGGCGCTGAATATAATTACCGTGCAAGGAACTCTGAATAATGTTGTGCGCGATACGGACTTTAATTTTTTGGTGGATCGCCGTAGAAGTCCGATGCTGGATGTCAGAAATGCTGTCAATGGCACGTCCGTTTCGATCGCTACCATGATTGATAATGGTTTTACCACGGAGGATTTGATCGGGTTTGCGAAGCAACGTACAGCGGTTTCAAACCTGGCTAATTTCGGCATGACCAACCGCCTGAATGAAAAATGGAATATCGGTACCGATTTTTCGGTTTCAAATACCTCAGGCTTGCAGCGCAGCGGAGGAGTCACCAGCACAACCTGCAGCGACCCAATCAACGCTAATACCCCTCCTACGGAAGGATGCGTAGATGCAACGCCATCCTCAGGAAACAGCTGGACGATTTCCGAAAGGGCAACCGGTTCGGGTGTTTTCAAGGCGGGTGACGTGACAAATATCAGTCTGAGTTATGGCAAAGGTCCATCAACGACTTCCAAGGCATTCCAAGTCAGCAACCATGCTGATTTACGGGAAGATGTAACGCTTGATACAGCCCTGAGTGTGGGTACACAAAATTACAGCACTGGCAGTTCGTATTCCATCAATCCCTCAGTGGGATCAGGTTACAAGGTGAGGAGTGACTTCAGCGTCGACGGGCATATCGGGATTAATTACAGCAAGAATACGTCTACCCAATTGAACAATTCAACGAGCACAATTGGAGCGGATATATCATTCGGAGGCCGTTATAACTTTTGACGGTATCGCGGCCGCCCAGTCACAGGCGCGAATGGGCGGCTTGCTTGCGTTATGCCACAGTCACTGACTTGTCCAGATATACATCCTGAACCGCATTCAGTATTGCAATGCCATCCTTCATTGGTTTCTGGAACGCCTTGCGGCCCAGGATCAACCCCATGCCACCGGCACGCTTGTTGATGACCGCGGTGCGTACCGCTTGCTGCAAATCATCCTTGCCTGATTCGCCGCCGGAGTTGATCAAGCCGGCGCGACCCATGTAGCAGTTCGCCACTTGATAGCGCACCAGGTCGATGGGGTGATCAGAGGTGAGCTCGCTGTATACCTTGGGATGGGTCTTGCCGAACTTGATGGCGTTGTAGCCGCCGTTGTTCTCGGCCATTTTCTGTTTGACGATGTCGGCGTTGATGGTGACGGCGAGATGATTGGCTTGGCCAGTGAGGTCGGCGGCGACGTGGTAGTCTTTTTCCGGTGTTTTGAAGGCGGAATTGCGCAAATAGGCCCAGAGTATGGTCGCCATGCCCAGTTCGTGCGCATGTTCGAATGCCTCGGAAATTTCCTGGATTTGCCGGCGAGAATGTTCGGAACCGTAGAACACGGTTGCGCCCACGGCTACCGCCCCCATGTCGAAAGCCTGATCCACGCTGGCAAAAAGTGTCTGATTGTAGATATTGGGGTAGGTCAGTATTTCGTTGTGGTTGATTTTAACAATGAAGGGGATCTTGTGGGCATAGCGGCGTGCCACCGAGCTCAGTACCCCCAGTGTGGAAGCCACGCCGTTGCAGCCGCCTTCGATGGCGAGCTTGACGATATTCTCCGGATCGAAATACATGGGGTTGGGAGCAAACGATGCACCACCGGAATGTTCCACACCCTGATCCACCGGAAGCAGCGAGAGGTAGCCGCTGTTTGCAAGGCGTCCGTTTCCGTATAACGATTGCAGGCTGCGCAACACGCCGGTCTTGCGGTCTTTCATGGCCACGACACGATCCACATAATCGGGGCCCGGCAGGTGCAGCGATTCCCCGGGGATTCCGGTGCAACGATGTTTCAACAGGTGATCAGCTTCTTCGCCCAGCAATTGCATAATATTCGTCATGATTTTGCTCTCCGGTTGGTTAGATTGGCGCAGCTATCTTACTCCCCTGTGTATAATTTTGGGTATCCGTATACACATGTATCGAATCCAATGAAACAACTCATCATCGGCACACCGCTTTCTCCCTCCGCCACCAAAGTCATGCTGCTCGGTAGCGGCGAACTGGGCAAAGAAGTCATCATTGCACTGCAGCGCCTTGGGGTTGAAGTCATCGCCGTGGATCGCTATGAAAATGCACCCGGACATCAGGTGGCGCATCGCGCCTACGTCATCAACATGGCGGACGGTGCAGCATTGCGCGCTTTGATCGACAAAGAAAAGCCGCATCTTGTTGTGCCTGAGATTGAGGCGATTGCCACCGACTTGCTGGTACAAATAGAGAAAGAACAACTGGCGCGCGTTATTCCAACTGCCCGTGCCGCGCAGCTCACCATGAATCGTGAAGGCATACGCCGCCTGGCTGCCGAAGCGCTGGGTTTGCCGACTTCGCCGTACAAGTTTGCCGACAGTCTGGAAGCACTTGTCGCAGCTACCGAAGTGATCGGCTTCCCATGCATCATCAAGCCGGTGATGTCGTCATCGGGCAAAGGCCAATCCAGAGTGGAAAACGCCGAAGAAGTGAAAGCCGCATGGGAATATGCCGCCAGAGGTTCGCGCGTAAATCAGGGCAGGGTGATCGTCGAGGGCTTCGTCGACTTCGATTATGAAATTACACTGCTTACCGTGCGTGCCATCGGTGCGAATGGCGAGACTGAAACGCATTTCTGCGATCCCATCGGGCATGTGCAAGTCAACGGCGATTACGTCGAAAGCTGGCAGCCGATGCCCATGTCCTCACTTGCGCTGCAACGCTCGCGCGAGATTGCCGGAAAAATAACCGATGATCTTGGCGGTTTGGGCATTTTCGGCGTTGAACTGTTCATCAAAGGCGATCAGGTCTGGTTTTCCGAAGTCAGCCCGCGCCCGCACGATACCGGCATGGTGACCATGTGCACCCAGCGTTTCAATGAATTTGAATTGCATGCACGGGCGATACTGGGTTTGCCGGTGGATACCGGCTTGCGCGCAGCGGGCGCCAGTGCCGTGATCTATGGGCAACTGGACGAAAAGGGTATTGCCTTTCAAGGTGTGCAAGATGCCTTGCGTGTGCCAGAATCGGACGTACGCCTGTTTGGCAAACCGGAATCGTTCAGGAAACGCCGCATGGGTGTGGCGCTGGCCAACGGTAAAGACGCCGACGAAGCGAGGACGCGCGCCAAGCTGGCAGCGGGCAAAATCGTACCGGTCAAAGTGTAATGATCGCGGGTGTTCAACTCAACGCTCTGCGGACAAAAGATATTGGTAATACTGAAATTCTTGAGGTAAGCGATTGATGCAGCAGTCCGTAATTGATATTGGCGTCAGCCCGAAAGCCTGGTATCAGGTGGCTTGTGAGAAATCCGGCTTTGTGAACGATGCGAAGCAACTGGAGGCCATTGAAGAACTGGAGACGTTTTGGCAGCAACTGGTCGAGTTCAAGAGTAAACGCGATCAATTTCTCGGCCGCAGTCTGCTGAGTCCGGAGGTTCCCAACGGTTTGTATATCTGGGGCGGGGTTGGACGTGGCAAAACTTTCTTTATGGACTGTATTTATCACTACCTGCCGTTCCGTCGCAAACGCCGTATTCACTTCCACAATTTCATGGTCGAAGTTCATCACGAGATGAAGCAACTCGCCCATGAGGATGATCCCTTGATGGCTTTGGCAGACAGCATAGGACGCTCCATACGTTTTCTCTGTCTGGACGAGTTTCACGTGGACGATATCGCCGATGCGATGATATTGGGACGTTTGCTGAATGCATTGTTTGAACGCGGAGTGATATTACTGACCACCTCCAATTACTCTCCAGATGAACTTTACCTGAATGGCTTGCAGCGGCAGAATTTTCTGCCTGCCATTGCGTTGCTCAAGCGTGAACTGAAAGTATTGCATATGGGCGGCGATACCGACTACCGCTTGTTGCAAATGGAGCGCGATCCGCTGTTCATGTTGTCTGCTGATGTGTCTACAGACGAATTGATGAATTCCCTGTTTCAGCGACTTACGGCGAGTATGCATGCCGAGGTAGATTCAATTCAGGTCAGGCAGATCAGGATTCCGGTCAGGCGTGCATCGCACGAAGTCGTCTGGTTCGATTTCAATGAATTGTGCCGGGGTAATCATGATCAGTATGATTACCTGGAAATAGCCCATCGTTACGCCACGGTTTTCATATCCGGAATTCCGCAAATGACGGCCGAGAATGGTGCGGAAGCGCGGCGTTTTGCCTGGTTGATCGATGTGTTATACGACAACCATGTCAAGCTGGTGGCTTCCTTCGAGGTTGGTCTGGATAGGCTTTTTGCGGAAGACAGAAACGATAGCGAAGCGAAGCGCATCGCGAGCCGTTTGACCGAGATGCAGACCCGCAAGTATCTGGGACATCCCCATTTCGGTCATGGCGTCAAACTGACTGAATAAGTACACTTTATCGCACAGGCATGCGATAAGAGATTCTAGGAACCGCTACTCAATCGCGTATCGTAATTCGTCTGGCATGCTGCATTTGCTTCTTCCAGCATTTTTTCGGCTTCATCCAATGCGGCCTGGGAAATAGTAAATTCACCTTTTCTGCGGCGTACCGGTTTCCGATTCCGGATCAGAAAGTCTTCTTTTGCTATTGCTGCAGTTGCCTTGCAAGTTTCCAGTTCGGCCAGGATCATGGACTCAAATGCAGCCGCTTGTGCTCTTGCCAAAGCCTGAGCGCGGGCTTGTTCCATGGCGGCACGTAGTTCCGCCGCTTCCTTGATTTCCTGCTTGTTCAGATAGTCCAGATAGCCCCATGTACCTGCTGAAAGTATTATCAGCACAGTAGCAACAATTTTCTTAAGCATGCTTTAACTCCATTTATAAATATTATTATCTTCCCGCTGCAACATGATAAACCAATTCGTTTGAAAATTGCCCGACAGAAGGGTGCTGAATCAGGCAAAAGTTCAATCTGAAAGCACCAAATCCATATTCAAAGTAGTGGCGTTCGCAACTAGGGTGCCGGGTTGGGATATTTTCTGTGGACGGCTTCGATTCTCTCCAATACCCCGCTGGATAAGGTGATATCGGCACTATCCAGGTTCTCTTTAAGTTGTTCCAGCGTCGTTGCACCGAGGATGACGCTGCTGCAGAACCAGCGGGTTCTGGCAAATGCGAGCGCCATGGTTGCGGGCGTAAGCCCGGCCTCACGGGCGATGTGTACATATTCCGTGACAGCGGGCGGCACATTGATCTTGGCGTAGCGCTGGCCGAAACCGGGGAACAGGGTGACGCGTCCGTGCGCGTCAGGATCGGCGGTGTATTTGCCACTGAGCCAGCCAAAAGCGAGCGGGCTGTAGCCGAGCAGGCCGACATCGGCGTGCCGGCAGGTTTCTGCGAGTCCGCTTTCGAAAGTACGGTTCATCAGGTGGTAGGCGTTCTGTACGCTCACGATCTTCGACAGCCCGAGTTGTTCTGCGCAGCGCACGAATTCGGTAACGCCCCAGGGGGTTTCGTTGGAGAGGCCGATATGGCGTACCTTGCCTGCGTTGACCAGTTCCGCGAGTGCCTGCAGTTGTTCGGCAATGGGCGTGGTCTCGTGTTCCTGCGCGATATCGTAGCTGGTGGAACCGAACATGGGTACATAGCGGTCCGGCCAGTGAATCTGGTAGAGATCGACATAGTCGGTCTGCAGGCGGCGCAGACTGCCGTCAATGGCAGTAGCAATGTGTTCGCGGTTGATCTGCGGGCCGTTGCGTATCCAGTCGAAGCCGCGCGATGGCCCGGCGATTTTGGTGGCGACGATCAGCTTGTCGCGCGGTTGTTTCTTCAGCCAGGTTCCGATGTAACATTCTGTGCGGTGTACAGTTTCTGCACGTGGCGCGACCGGGTACATCTCGGCCGTATCAATGAAATTGACACCACGCCCGACGGCGTAGTCCAGTTGGGCATGCGCATCGGCTTCGGTGTTCTGTTCGCCGAAAGTCATGGTGCCGAGCGACAATGCCGACACTTTCAAGTCGCTACTGCCCAATTTTCTGTATTCCATGCTCGCCTCAAGGTATTTGATCCGAGTATTTTATCCCGACATCGTGCTAGCATTTATATATCATGATGCCTGTTATATTTCTTTCGCATGGCGCACCGAGCCTGCTGCTTGAAGCGGGCGAGACCGGGGAGGCCTGGTGGCGGCTGGGGGTGCAAATGCCCAGACCGTCTGCCATTCTGGTGATATCCGCACATTGGGAATCGCACGTTCCGACGTTGAGTCGTGCGCTGCAACCCGAGACCATTTACGATTTCAGCGGTTTTCCGGAAGCGCTGTACCGTTTGAAATATGCTGCCCCCGGCGCTCCGAAGATGGCGGATGCAGCAGCGCAACAGTTGCAGCAGGCAGGCATTCCGGTGCAATTTGACGACAAGCGCGGTCTGGACCACGGTGCCTGGGTTCCATTAAGCATCATGTTTCCCCAGGCGGATATTCCGGTCGCACAGCTTGCATTACAGCCTGAAAAAAATCCGGCCTGGCATCTGGCACTGGGGCGCGCTTTGCGTCCGTTGCGGGAGCAGGGCGTGTTGATCATTGGCAGTGGCTCGATCACGCATAACCTGCGTGCCGTTTTCAGCAATCCACCTGGTAAACCGGCACCGGTCTGGGTGACGGATTTTTGCGATTGGGTCGCGGAAAGAATCAGCGAAGGCGATGTCGACGCGCTTTGTGCCTATCGCACTTTGGCGCCGTATGCCGAGGTGAACCATCCCAGCGAAGAGCATTTTTTGCCGTTATTTGTGGCGCTCGGAGCGGCATCGCAGGTGGAAAGCGCACAACATTTGAACCGGGTGACAACTTTTGGCATGCTGGCGATGGATATATGGCTGTTCGACCATGAAGGATAAGCAATACAGCGGACCGGCATGAATGCTATTGTAGCGATTCGGGTAGCCAAATTTCTGACCTGCGGCTAACGATAAGAAAAAACACGAATGAAGGTGACATGACTATCTATAACGTCAATCTGCACGAGGCGATTTATTCCCTTTCCGATGCGCTTGATCTGGTGGGCGTCACACATATCCATCACGGCAAACGCGTTGCCTTCATGGCGGCAGAGTGCGGCAAGCGCATGGGCTGGAGCGGCCCGCGCCTGGACGAACTGTTCCAGGCGGCCATCCTGCACGACAGCGGTGTCTCCAAAACCACGGTACATGCACATCTGGCACAGCTCGCATGGGAAGATGAGGCGGACCACTGCAAACAGGGTGCCGAATTGCTGGCAACCAGTCCCCTATTGCGGCACCTGTCCGATACGGTGCTGCATCATCATACGCATTGGTCCAAACTCAAGGATATGGACCTGCCGATGGAAATCAAGCTGCGGGCAAACTGCATCTATCTGGCTGACCGTATCGATGTGCTGGCCCTTGGCTACCAGATCGAGGGGAAGGACATCCTGCTGGGCAGGGACGAAATCAGACGTAAAATTGCCGAGCGCAGAGGCGACTGGTTCTGTCCGGAACTGGTCGATGCGGCGATGGATGTCTCGCGTTCTGATACGTTCTGGTTCACGCTGGAAAGCGACCATGTTAATAGCTATCTGGCGACCTGGCTGTCGCATTACGCCGATCAGACCATGGAATTCGAAGAACTGCGCGGACTGGTGCATGTGTTCTCCTGCATCGTCGATGCCAAGAGTCCCTACACCAAACAACATTCCGACGGTGTTGCCAATCTGGCGCGCTATCTTGGCGGCCACTTCCAGTTGCCGCAGGAAACATGTGAGTTGCTCGAACTGGTGGGATTGCTGCACGATATCGGCAAATTACGTGTGCCCGACGAACTGCTGGAGAAACCGGGCGAATTGAATGAAGCGGAAATCATCATCATGCGCCGGCACAGCTTTGACACCTACAGCATCCTGAAAAATATCCGCGGCCTGGAGCGCGTCAGCCTGTGGGCGTTGCACCATCACGAACGTATGGACGGCACGGGCTACCCGAATCACTTGAAAGCAGCCGATCTTTCTTTCGAGGCACGCATCGTCGCAGTGGCGGATGTGTTTCAGGCGCTGGCACAGGAACGCCCCTACCGCGGGCCGCTGGAAAAAGTGGTCATCATGGCACTGCTCAAGCTGGAAGCGGAGGAAGGTAAGCTGGACACTAAGGTAGTTGCGGCAGTGGAAGCGAATCTGGATGCATGCTGGCATGCGGCAGTCAGCCCGATCAAGGATTAGCCTGGTTTAGCCGCGCGTGTTGGATTGCGTCTGGAATTGTGTCAAGTCGACCAACGGCGCAGGCTGCCAGCCGGGCTTGCGATGTTCTGCTACCACATTGGTAAAAATGCCGCCGCGCACATAGAACCTGGCGGTCAGGCGCATGAAACGCGGCTGGGTGGCGGCAACCAGGTCGTCCAGCACGCGGTTGGTCACATCCTCGTGGAAATGCCCCTCGTTGCGAAATCCCCAGATATAGAGCTTCAGGCTCTTCAATTCCACGCATTTCTCGTCGGCGATGTAATCCAGGATCAGGGTGGCGAAGTCCGGTTGGCCGGTTTTGGGGCAAAGACAGGTAAATTCCGGGATTTCCATATGGATATGGTAGTCGCGCCCGGTTTGGGGGTTGGGAAAAGTCTCCAATGTCTTAGTGGGTTGGGAAGTCATTTGGTGAGGTGCCCGTGTTCAGTTAGAATGCGCCGATTATATCGTCAGCCTGAATCAAATTGCGTCTCTCCCACATAAAGTTAGCCGGTTTCAAGTCCTTCGTTGATTCCACCCATATCTCGTTGCCCGGGCAGTTGGTGGGCATCGTGGGCCCCAACGGATGCGGCAAATCCAACGTTATCGACGCCTTGCGCTGGGTGCTGGGCGAGTCGCGTGCTTCGGCATTGCGCGGCGAATCCATGCAGGACGTGATTTTCAACGGCGCGGGCACACGCAAGCCGGTGGCGCGGGCCAGCGTCGAACTGGTGTTTGACAATTCGCTGGGCAAGGTTGGCGGGCAGTGGGCCACTTATGCCGAAATCTCCATCAAGCGCGTGCTACAGCGCGACGGTGATTCCACTTATTACATCAACAACCAGACAGTCCGGCGCAAGGATATTACCGACATTTTCCTTGGAACCGGCGTCGGCGCGCGTGCCTATGCCATTATCGAACAGGGCATGATCTCGCGGATTATTGAGGCCAAGCCGGAAGAATTAAGGGTATTCCTCGAAGAAGCGGCGGGCGTGTCCAAATACCGCGAACGCCGCCGTGAGACTGAACTGCGCCTGGGCGATACGCGTGACAATTTGCTGCGTGTTTCCGACATCATGCAGGAACTCGACAAACAACTGGTGCACTTGGGCGAACAGGCTGAAGTGGCCAAGACCTACCGCGAACTGGAAACGCGGCGCGAGACCACCCAGAAACTCTTGTGGCTGGTCAACAAGCGGGAAGCAGAAGCGCGGCGTGTGCGCTATGCACAGCAGGTGGAAAAAACGAAAAACGACCTCGAAGCAGAGATTGCCAAACTGCGCGAAGTAGAAAGCAAACTGGAAACCGCGCGCACCGAGCATTTCGGATTTTCCGATGCGTTGCATGCCAGACAGGGCGAACTGTACGAAACCAATGCCGAAGTAGCACGTCTGGAACAGCAGATCGCCTTCATGGTCGAGCAGCGCAACCGCCTGTCGCAACAGATCCAGAATGGCGAACGCCAGATCGCACAGCAGCAGACGCAGTTGCAAGGTCTGCGTACCCTGCGTACGCACTGGCAGCAGCAGCAGGAGGACGCTACGGTGCGCGTGTCAGTATGCGAGAACCGTAGCGAGGCCGAGAAGCAAAGCCTGCCACAGGTCGAAGAAGCGGCGCGTGTGGCACAGGAGCGACTGAATGCAATGCAGCGCGAATTGATGCTGATCCAGCAGCAATTGCAGATCGCCGAGACCCAGCGCGGCCACGTGCAAGGCAACGTGCAGCAACTGGATAGCCGTAAATCGCGGCTGATACAGGAACGCGATGATTTGCCGCAGCTCGACAACGAAGGACTGGCACAGGCGCAGCAGCAGACCGCCGGTTTGCAGACCGAGTTCGATAAGCAGCAGCAGCAACTGACTGAGTTGCAGGAACGCCTGCCGCTGGCCGACGAGGAACGCGGCAAACAGCGCGATATAGTGCAGGATTTGGAACGTCAACTGGCGCAGACCGAAGCGCGCCTGAACGCTTTGCAGCAATTGCAGGCGCAACTCGACAACGACCAGAACCTGAAAGAATGGCTTGCGCAGCACCAACTGGAAAGCGCGCCGCGCCTGTGGCAGTCGATCAGCATCGAACAGGGCTGGGAAGATGCGCTGGAAGCAGTATTGCGCGAACGTATCAACGCACTGGCGCTGCCACGTCTGGAGGATGCTGGCAACTGGAGCGATGCGCCGCCCGCCAAGCTGGCTGTGTATGCAGCAGAAGGGTCGCGTTCGAGTAGTGTGGCTATGCAACCCGGACTGACGCCGTTGGCAAACTACGTGCGCTGCCAGGATGCGCAGGCTGCACCGGTGGTGGAAGACTGGCTGGCGGGCGTATATGCCGTGTCCACCCTGAATGAGGCACTGGCGCAACGCAACAACCTGTCCCCCGGTGCATGGCTGGTAACGGCGCAAGGGCATCTGGTCGGGGCGCATAGCGTATTGTTTCATGCACCGGACAGCCACTTGCATGGCGTTCTGGCACGCCAGCGCGAGATTGAGCAATTGCAGCAGGAAGCGCAGCAGCGCAACACGGCGCTGGAGCAGGGCAAGCAGCAAGCCGAATTGGCCGAAGAGGCCTATCTTTCCATTGAAAGTCGTATCGCGCCGCTGCGCAGTTCAACCAGCGAACTGCAGCAGCGCCAGCACGATGTGCAGATGCAGATTCTGAAACTGACCCAAGCCAACGAGCGCACGCAGGAACGCAACGTACAGATCGCAAAGGAACTGGAAGAACTAGCCGAACGCGTTGCCAGCGAACAGCGCCAGTTGGAAGAGATCGCAGAACAAATGGAGGTTCAGCGCGAGAAGCTGTCGATGCAGCAGACGGAGAGCGACAAGGCGCGACAACAATCGGACACACAGGACAATTTGTTGCGCGAGCAGCGCGACCGTGCGCAGAAGGCGCAGCATGAATTGCAGGAGGCGCGTTTTTTCGCCAAGACCTGTGCCGAGAAGCTGGCCGACCTTGAGCAGAACCTGAAACAGCAGGGTGAGACCCTGACGCAACAGGAAGAAGCGCTGGCGCACAGCCGCAACGAACTGGCGAATTTGAGCGAGGGTGAAGCCGATCACCAACTGCAAACCGCTTTGCAAAAGCGCCAGTCGCATGAACAGGCACTGGCCGAAGCGCGCAATACGCTGGAAAACGCCACACAGAACCTGAACCAGATGGAGCAGGAGCGCATGGCCTGCGAACAGAAACTGCATCCGCTTCGCGATAAGGTGGGCGAGATCACGCTGAAAGAGCAGGAAGCGCGCATCCAGTTCGAGCAATGGGCCGAGCAGTTGCAGGGCGTGGACGAAGAGCCGCTGCTGCCGCTGATCGAAGGCGCCAAGGCTGGCGGGCTGCAGAACGAGCTAACGCGCCTGGGTAACGAGATTACGGCACTGGGTGCGGTGAACCTGGCGGCGCTGGAAGAATTGCAGTCTGCGCACGAACGCAAGACCTACCTTGATGCGCAAGCGAAAGACTTGAACGAGGCGATTGAAACTCTGGAAGACGCGATCCGGCGTATCGACAAGGAATCGCGCGAATTACTGATGGCAACATATGAAGAAGTGAACCGCAATCTGTCCGAGTTGTTCCCGGTGCTGTTTGGCGGCGGAGATGCGCGTCTGGTGCTGACCGGGGATGAGATTCTGGATAGCGGCGTGCAGGTAATGGCACATCCGCCCGGCAAGAAAAACGCCTCAATTCATCTGCTTTCCGGCGGCGAGAAGGCATTGACCGCTATTGCACTGGTGTTTTCGCTGTTCCAGCTTAATCCTGCGCCGTTTTGTGTGCTGGATGAGGTGGATGCGCCGCTGGACGACAGCAATACCGAGCGGCTATGCAAGCTGATCCGGAAAATGGCGGAAAAGACACAGTTCGTCTTCATCAGTCATAACAAGATCAGCATGGAAATGGCGCAACAACTCATCGGTGTGACCATGCAGGAACACGGTGTTTCCAAGGTGGTGTCGGTGGATATTGAAGAAGCGATGAAACTGAACGAGGACAGCGGCGGCAAGGCCGCTGTTGCAGCCTAGTTGCAGTTTGAACTGATCGCTTCTCGCGCATTTTCCATGCGTTGTGCCCGGGCAGAGTCGTCCAGATAAGTACGTTCGCCGTTGGCGTCATAAGTGAAAACCCTGGGACTTGCTTCCAATGTACGCAAGTTCTCGCGCGCGGCCGCGCAGTTGCGTTTTTTTGCTTCATTCATGGCTTCCTGTTCAGCTTTTTCCTGTGAAGCTTCTTTTTTTGCCTGTTTGGCCTTTTTATATTCGGCCTCGCGTTCGGCAATGCTTTTGGGGGAATAGCCGCTGGTTGTATTTGTCTGTTCTTTGCCCGCGACATTGCGTACATCCTGTGTCGTTACCCCCGGGGGCCGGGTGTCGGAATAATGAACCTTGCCATCGGCATCTACCCATTTATTCAGCCCGGCATGGGCGTTAAAACAGATCAGCAGCAGTGTAATGATCGTAAAATAGCGTTTCATGACGTTCTCCAATAAACAATGAATGCGAAACTAGCTGTTAATTTGTCTCGCGTCAATTTATCATAGCGGTCTGAGTTTACCCCGATTCCCAATTTCAGGAACCCGGGAACGGCAAATAGCGGAGTTGCAAGCCGAATGGCACATACACAATCACAAACTGGTACTGGCATCAATCCGGATTACTTGCGGGTAGACAAAAATCAGGATTTGGTACTCAGGTTGTTCCGGTTCTATTACCGGGCACACCAGAATTCCGGCAAAATATTTGAAGATGTTCCGGATTTCTTTCTGGTCAAACCCATCGTGCTTAAAGATGCCGATTTGACAACGCGCGCTTCCGATAAACTGATCCTCGATGATTGTATTCAGCGGGCACAGGAGCGTCAGGGTTATGTCGGTGTGAGCAAGCAAAAAAATCCAAAGCTGAATTATTATTGGCTGGAATTAACCGTTCAGCCTTTCATGCTTGGCGATTCCGTAACGGAGAATAACAAAAGCGAGTTCTTTTTTGTATTGAGCAATTTCATCAATTACACCAAGGAGCACCCCAAGACATATGGCGACATAACCGCCGAGATTGATTCTGACAAGGATTTGGCCTTGATGCTGAAAGAGATCAACAAGCATGGCGACCAGCTGCTGAAGTTGCTGCCTCTCTACCCGGCAGAAGCGCTCGTGCGGTTTAATCCAAACTGGCCCATCGGCGAGGTGAACAAGCTGTTGATGACGCTAAAGGACAATGACCAGAGCTGGTGCGACGTATTTTTCGAATACCTGATATACGTGATGAGCAGCAAGGGCAAGAACGGGGAGTAATCACCGTCCGGTTTCCAGGCAAGTTTTGTTATAATGCGCGTTTTAGATTCAGGCAACCAGTCATCCGGCCATGCTTTCATAAAGACGATTGCCAAGTACAGCCTCTAAGGATGTGCGCCGTGGTTGTAAGGGGCTAAAGCCCCAACAACACAAGCAAGCTGGTTATGCAGAGGAAGGTTTTACATGCGTATCATACAAAAAGCTCTCACCTTCGACGATGTACTGCTGCTTCCGGCACTTTCCAATGTCTTGCCGCGCGATGTCAGTCTGCGTTCCCAGCTTACCCGCAATATCACCCTGAACATTCCGTTGTTGTCTGCTGCGATGGACACCGTCACTGAAGCGCGTCTGGCGATCGCTTTGGCGCAGGAGGGCGGCATCGGTATCGTTCACAAGAACATGACAGCCAAAGAACAGGCTGCGCAGATAGCCAAGGTCAAACGTTTCGAGAGCGGCGTGGTCAAGGATCCCATTACGATCGCGCCAGACATGACCGTGCGCGATGTGCTTAACCTGACCCAGCTGCACAAAATATCCGGTCTGCCGGTGATCAAGGGCAAACAGGTCGTCGGTATCGTGACCAACCGCGACCTGCGTTTCGAGAGTAATCTCGACCAGTCCATTACCAACATCATGACGCCACGGGAGCGTCTTATTACTGTCAAGGAAAGCGCCAATCGCGACGAAGCGCGCAACTTGATGCACAAGCACCGTATCGAACGCGTACTGGTCGTAAACGATGCATTCGAGTTGTGCGGACTGATCACCGTGAAAGACATTCTCAAATCCAGCGAGCATCCTTTGGCGTGCAAGGACGAACTGGGACGCTTGCGTGTGGGTGCGGCAGTTGGTGTGGGCGAAGGTACGGAAGAGCGCGTGTCGTCGCTGGTAGAAGCGGGTGTAGATGTTTTGGTGGTGGATACCGCTCACGGCCATTCACAGGGTGTGCTGAACCGCGTGCAGTGGGTTAAAAAGAATTTTCCAAATGTCGAAGTGGTCGGCGGCAACATTGCCACAGCTGCTGCTGCCAAAGCCCTGGTGGATCACGGTGCTGACGGCGTCAAGGTCGGCATCGGTCCGGGCTCAATTTGTACCACGCGCATGGTGGCAGGTGTAGGCGTACCCCAGATTTCAGCAATCCAGAACGTGTCCCATGCCTTGGCGGGTTCCGGTATACCGCTTATAGCCGATGGTGGCGTACGTTATTCTGGTGACATTTCCAAGGCTATTGCTTCCGGTGCGCATACCGTTATGCTGGGTGGTCTGTTCGCGGGTACTGAGGAAGCGCCGGGCGAGATCGAACTGTATCAGGGCCGTTCATACAAATCCTATCGTGGGATGGGCAGCCTGGGCGCGATGCAGCAGGGTTCCAGCGACCGCTACTTCCAGGAAACCGAAGGCAACAAGGACAAACTGGTGCCGGAAGGCGTCGAAGGCCGCGTGCCGTACAAAGGCAGTGTGCTGGCAGTGATCCATCAACTGCTCGGTGGTTTGCGCGCCAGCATGGGTTACCTCGGATCCCCGGACATTCCCACCATGCATGCCAAAGCGGAATTCGTCGAAATTACCGCTGCCGGTGTGCGCGAGTCGCATGTGCATGATGTGCAAATTACCAAGGAAGCACCGAACTATCATATTGACTAGGATTCAGGATACGGGATACAGGATTCAGGGGCGCCGTTTTGAAGTCTGTATCCTGAATCCCGTATCCTGTATCCCCTAAAAACCATGCACAAGAAAATCCTCATCCTAGATTTCGGTTCCCAGTACACCCAGCTCATTGCACGCCGCGTACGCGAAACACATGTCTATTGTGAATTGCATCCCTGGGACATGAGCGAAGCGGAAATACGCGCGTTCGACCCGGCAGGTATCATCCTTTCCGGCGGGCCGAATTCCGTCTACGAAGAGGAAACACCGAAAGCGCCGGATGTGGTGTTTGAACTGGGCGTGCCGGTGTTGGGCATCTGCTATGGCATGCAGACCATGGCGGCACAACTCGGCGGCAAGGTCGAAAGCGGCATGAAGCGCGAGTTCGGCTATGCCGAGATCCGCGCGCATGGACATTCCAGACTGTTTGATGGCATACAGGACAGGACAAACGCACAAGGCCATGGTTTGCTCGACGTCTGGATGAGTCACGGCGACAAGGTCGCGGAGCTTCCGCCGGGTTTCATTGCTATCGCTTCCAACGAAGCCACACCGCTTGCCGCAATGGCGGACGAATCGCGCCACTACTACGCGGTTCAATTCCATCCTGAGGTTACCCACACACCTCAAGGCAAAGCCATCATCGGCCGTTTCGTGCATGATATTTGCGGTTGCGGCCAGGACTGGAACATGCCGGACTATATTGCCGAGGCCGTGGCAAAGATCAAGGAGCAGGTTGGCAAGGAGGAGGTCATCCTCGGATTGTCGGGCGGCGTGGATTCTTCCGTGGCGGCGGCATTGATCCACCGCGCCATCGGCGACCAGTTGACCTGCGTATTCGTGGACAATGGACTGTTACGCCTGCACGAAGGCGAGCAGGTGATGGAGACGTTTGGAAAGAACCTGCACATGAAAGTCATTCATGTGGATGCCAGCGATGAATTCATGAAGCACCTGACGGGCGTGACCGACCCGGAACAGAAACGCAAGATCATCGGGCGCGAATTCGTCGAAGTGTTCCAGCGTGAAGCAAAGAAACTGCCACAGGCAAAATGGCTGGCACAGGGCACGATCTATCCAGACGTAATCGAATCCGCCAGCGCCAAGACCAAGAAGGCACACACGATCAAATCGCACCACAACGTCGGCGGCCTGCCGGAATCCTTGCACCTCAAGCTGCTGGAGCCGCTGCGCGAACTGTTCAAGGACGAAGTGCGCGAACTCGGTGTTGCCCTCGGCTTGCCTGCGGACATGGTTTACCGCCACCCCTTTCCCGGTCCCGGCCTGGGCGTGCGCATCCTCGGCGAAGTGAAGCGCGAATATGCCGAGTTATTGCGCCGTGCCGATGCAATCTTCATCGAGGAACTGCACAATACCAGTGATGCCGACGGCAAGAGCTGGTACGACAAGACCTCGCAGGCGTTCACCGTGTTCCTGCCGGTAAAATCGGTCGGCGTCATGGGCGACGGGCGCACTTATGAATGGGTGGTCAGCCTGCGCGCCGTGCAGACACAGGATTTCATGACAGCACACTGGGCGCACCTGCCATACGAGTTACTGGGCAGGATATCCAACCGTATCATCAATGAAGTGCGCGGCATCAATCGTGTGGTGTACGACATCTCCGGCAAACCGCCTGCGACCATTGAGTGGGAGTAGCGGCTCCGACACGGTGCGGCGAAGTTATCCGGTACCGCTCGAGAAACAGAGCATCATGAATTCCAGTCAAACGCTCCACGCCGGCAATACCTGAGGGGAAACAGGGAGTCGCTTGCGGGAATCCATTTGAGCGAACTCCGCCAGGCCGTTGACGGTCTGTCCTCTCCCTTCAACCAAATTAGCCCGTTTTTGTGCCTTTATTCCGCACTTTAGTGCGGTGCTTACCTGTTATTTTAGCGTCGAGCTGATGTTCCGGGCTTCACAACGCGAAAGAGGTGGATCATATGTCCGCACAAAGAAATATCAGGTTGGTATCTTCCCGCGACAAAGAGAACCCAGTCGAATCCAAAGCGATACTGGAATCGCGCGGGCGTATCGAAGCCGAGATCGACGCGCAACTGGCCGCACAGGCTCGTGCGCGTGCCCAGGCGCATGCACGCGCGATCGCGCAAGGCAGGGCAAGGAAGGAGGACCACCTCACGGAACAGATTGAAGTGCGCACGCGCGCCGAGGCCAAAGTGATCGAGGAAGTGCAGTCGCGCATAGCCATGGAGCGCGAACTGGAAACGCTGGCACATGCCAGGAAGAAGACAGAAGAGCGTCTGGCCGAAGCGGTACATGAAAAGCTGGCGGCCGAAATTCAGGCACAGGCGGAGCTGGAGGAGCGGGTGGCTGCCGAACAGCGTCTGCGCAAGGAGCTTGAAGAGCAGGCGGAAATAGAACGCGAAATCGCGCGAATTGCGCAGGAAAAAACGCATGCCGAAGCCAGGATAACGCAGACGGTACAGAATAGACTCAAGGCCGAAAAAGAAGCGATGGCGATGGTCAATGCCAAGCTCTCTGCCGAAACGACTGCGCAGGAAGCGATGAACGCGCGGATTCGCGCCGAAACAGAAGCGCTGGCCGAGACGCAGGCGCGAGTGGCCGCCGAACTGGATGCCGAACGGGCTGTTGAGGCACGCGAAAAAGAAGAGCGCGACCTCGCCAAGGAAGTCGAGCTGCGCATACAGATCGAGCAGCAGGCACAAGCCGAGGTTGCGGCACGCATTGCGGCCGAACGACAGACCGCCGAAATAGCAAAACAGGCCGTACAGAAAGAGCAGGACGAGCGGCTGGCGGCAGAACGCAAGCTGCAAGCCGAGCGGGATATGCTGAGATTGCTCGAATCACGTGTGGAAGCGGAACAACTCGCTGTTCAGGAACGCGAGAACGCTAATGCAGTGTTGAAACAGATTGAGCTGGAAGCACGCGACCTGCTGGCCGCCGAAGAGCAAGCCACGCGTGCTGCCGAAACTAAACTGCAGGCAGAACGCGAGTTGATGGAAATGGCACAACAACGCGCCGAAGCCGATATGCGCGCATCGCATGCCATCGAACAGCAGGTCTATGCCGAGGCTGAGGCGATCGAGTTGGCCAAACAGAGATACGAAGCAGCCGAGTGTGCCAGAAGTATTGCCGAAGGCAAGATCGAAATGGAGGGCGAACTGCTGGCTGCTGAGCAGGCACAGGCACAGGCCGACGAACTGGCAAAACAGGATATGCAGCAGAAACTGGATGCGATCAATGCCATGTTATCGCTGACCGAAGAACACGCAAGGCTCACGGCTGAATCCATTCTTGCTGCAGAAGCAAGGCTGGAGGAAGAAAACGCAGCCGTTGCGGCATTGCAGAAACGTACCGATACGGAGCGGAGCGCGGCCGAAGCTGCAGCGCAACGCAAGGTTCTGGATGAAGAGGCAGCACACGTTGCCCAGGCCAGGCTGGACGCTGAAAGCGAAGCCATCGCCAAAATCACCTCGCGTATGGATGCCGAATTGCGTGCCATTGAGGCGGACAACGAGCGTATCGCCGCTGAAGTGCGTGCGGAAGAAGCTGCGGCAGCGAAACAGGCGCTGGCGGAAGAAGTCATCGCAGCCATCAAGGCACGTGAAGAAATCGACGTACGCGCAAGAAATATGGCGAAACTTAAATCCGAGTCGCTGGCGCGCGCCATCAAGGCGGAAGAAGAGGCCCTGCAGGCCGATGCGCGTACCGCAATGCAGGCACGTCAACGCTTCGCCACCGCAGAAGAAAACAAGCGCCGGATTGAGGAACGCGAACGCAAGGAAACCGAACAACTGATCCAGGATCAGAAGCAACGCGATGCTGAACAGCATGCGAAAGAAGAGCGGGTTGCAGAACTGGTACGCCAGCGTATTGCTGCCGCCGAAGAGGCGAAACGGCTTGTTGAAGAACGCGAACGCGAAGAAACGACCCGGTTGGCACTGGAGCAACAGAACCGTGATGCCGAAGCGGAATTGCTTGCTACCAGTAAAGAGCGCGTCGAAGCAGAACGGATAGCACTTGAAGACAGAGAGGCACGCATCCTGGCCGAACGAAAAACAGCCGAGCTGACACGGCAACATGACTTGGCAGAATTGTCAGCGCTTCAGGCAGCCAATGCAAAAAACGAAATGCAGGAACAAGCCATTGCTGTCCTGAACGAGAACGAAAAAATCGAATGCAGTTTGGGCGAAGAAGTTCGGGAAGAATTACGAAATGCCATGTCGCAAATGGAAACCGGGAAAATGTTGCAGAAGCTGCACAAACTGGACAATGTGCAGCGTATCAACCGTTTCGTCCAGGCTGCCTGGGTGGTTTCGCTGTTTGTGATTGCAGGATTTGGGTTCAACGGGCAGGATTCGAATGCCGTAATGCAACATGCGGAGAGCAACAGCGGCATCGTCGTTGCCCATCTTGTTCCTGCGATGCCACTCAATGAGGCTGGCGTACTGGAATATCTGAAACATTCAGACAATCCGGGTGGATTGTCCTTTTTGCAGAAAAAGCAATTCGAAAAGAAATAGATGCAAAGGAAAGCGGGCGGAAAATGGGGGGGCTGATGCCCCCCTGTTGTATTTCAGGTCTGGCTGTCTGCAGGTGGTGCTTCGGCCGCAACATCAGAAACCTGCTCACCCGGTGTCCATTGCTTGAGCAGCAATGCATTGCTGACGACCGATACCGAACTCATTGCCATCGCGCCGCCTGCAATCATCGGATTGAGCAACCCCAGCCCGGCCAGCGGAATACCCAGCACGTTGTAGGCGAAGGCAAAAAACAGATTCTGGCGGATCTTGGAAAGCGTTACATGCGACAGATCTATGGCATCGGCCACGCTATTGAGATCATTGCGCATCAGCGTGATGTCCGCCGCCTCAATGGCGATATCGCTGCCATTCTTCATGGCAAAACTGACATCGGCTGCCGCCAGCGCGGGCGCATCGTTGATGCCGTCACCGACCATGCCGACCAGCGTCGTTTCTTTTTTGAGTGAACTGACGAAACGGGCCTTGTCCTGCGGTGAAACCTCGGCGACGAATTCCTTGATACCTGCCTGCCTGGCAATGGCCTTTGCGGTGGTCTGGTTGTCGCCGCTCAGCATCACCACACGCATGCCCATGTCGAGCAGACGGGATACGGCAACCCGGCTGCTGGGGCGTATCCTGTCGGCGAAAGCGACATAGCCGAGCAACACGTGTTCACGGGCGACGGCGATCACCGATTTCCCCTGCCTTTGCAGGGCCTGTATCGACGGCTCATCCAGTGTAATACCCTGTTGTGTGATAAAGGCAGGTGAGCCGAGCAGGTAGGCAACACCGTCGAGATTAGCGCGCAAGCCGCTGCCCGGTGTTTCGTCGAAATCGCTGACTGGCAGCGGCATTGTCTCCTGGGTCTGCGCGTATTCCATGAGCGCAACGGAGAGCGGGTGAGTGGAGTGCTGCGCGAGGCTGGATGCGATGCGCAGAAGTTCAGCGTCGTCACTGGCCGCGCTCGGGCGCATATCGGTGAGGGCGGGTGTGCCCTCGGTCAGCGTGCCGGTCTTGTCCAGTACCAGCACGGCAAGATTATGCGCGCGTTCCAGTGCTGCAGCGTCCTTGACCAGTATCCCTTCGCGTGCGGCGAGGCCGCTGGCCACCACAACGGTAATCGGCGTTGCCAGGCCTAAAGCGCAGGGACAGGCAATCACCAGCACCGATACTGCCGTGATGGTGGCATTGGCAAAATCGCCATCCGCTATCAGCCAGACGATAAATACGATGGCGGCGATCACCAGCACGATGGGTACGAAGATGCCGGAGATCTTGTCTGCCATGCGTTGAATGGGGGCCTTGGAACCCTGTGCCTGTTCCACCATGTGTACGACGGCCGCCAGTTGCGTGTGGCTGCCGACAGCTGTTGCGCGGCATTGGATCATGCCCTGATGGTTGAGTGTGGCCGTGTAAACCTTGTCGTCTGCCTGCTTGACCTGCGGCATGCTCTCGCCGGTGAGCATGCTCTCGTCCAGCGATGACGTACCACTCAGCACCACACCATCCACCGGCACATACTCGCCGGGGCGCACAATGAAGATATCGTCCGGGCGCAGCGAACCTGCCGGGACATCCAGCACCTGGCCGTCACGTACCGCATGCGCAATTTTCGGCTGCAACTGGATCAGCTTCTCGATGGCGCTCGAAGCCTTGGCCTTGGCGCCCATCTCCAGCAGCTTGCCCATCAGCACCAGCGTGATGAGAACTGCGCTGGACTCAAAATACACAGGCTGGCGGAGTTCCAATAGCACGATGGCAACGCTCAGGAAATATGCGGCGCTGGTGCCCAGTGCCACCAGCAAATCCATGTTGCCGCTGCCGTGCCTGACGCTGGTCCAGGCGCCGCGGTAGAAGCGTGCGCCTATCCAGAACTGCACAGGCGTTGCCAGCGACCATTTTACCCAGTCAGGGATGTCGAGACGCACATCGAACAGCATGAGCAGCATCTCCAGCACCATGGGCGTGATGAGTGCCAGCGAGATGAAAAAACGGATTTGTTCATTACGGTATATCTTGAGCCGCTCCGCTTTTTCGGCAGCAAAATCGCGTGCCACATGCGCATCGAAACCGGTGTCGCGCACCGTCTGGATGAGCGCATCCACATTGGTGACAGCAGGATCGAAAGTTACGCTGGCTTTTTCGGTAGCCAGGTTTACCACCGCAGTGACGTCAGGTAATTGATTTAATGCTTTTTCCAGGCGACCGGAACAGGATGCGCAGCGCATGCCTACGACCTGCAGGTCAGCGTGATTTTCAACTTTGGGCATGGGATATTATCTGGAGGAATGAACAGCCCAAAAGATACGCCCGAGCAGGTTTCTTGTCCATTATGACCTTGAGCAATTCATGGTTTCCTGTTTCAATCTGACACTTTGTTTCTTCATGTGCGGAAATGCGGGTTATGGCATTGCTGCTCACTGAAGTCCCTGGAACAATTTCTGGATGAAGATCGATGCAAAGTAACTGGAAAGAAGCCGAAGCAGCAAACTGCAAGAATGAGATCGATCTGCGGGTATATACCTCGCGCCTGCTCGGAAACGACAAATCGCTGGTGTTACATGGTGGCGGCAACACCTCGGTGAAGATCACCGAACGCAACCTGTTTGGAGAAGAAGAACAGATACTCTACGTCAAAGGCAGCGGCTGGGACCTGGAGACGATCGAGGCGGCGGGTTTTGCACCGGTACATCTCGAATACCTGAAAAAACTGGCAAAGCTGCCCGCGCTGTCCGATCCGGAAATGGTCAATCAACTGGTCACCCACCAGACGCGCGCAACGGCGCCCGTGCCTTCGGTGGAAGCCATCCTGCATGCCATCCTGCCGTACCCTTATGTGGACCACACGCATGCCGATGCCATCGTTTCCATCACTAACACAGCGGATGGCGAAGCGCGGATACGCGAGATATATGGTGACGCGGTGGTCGTTGTCCCCTATGTCATGCCGGGTTTCGACCTCGCAAAATTGTGTGCAGAACGTTTTGCCGCTGAGGCGGGGAGCAATACCATCGGCATGGTGCTGCTGAATCACGGCATTTTCTCATTCGGGCAGAGCGCGAAAGAGTCCTATGAACGCATGATCGATTTGGTGGGGCGGGCCGAGGACTATCTCAAACGAAACAAAGCCTGGGAAATCGCACTGCCTGACGCGCAAGCGCAGCACGGAATGGAACTTGCCCGCGAACAGGCGGCACTGCGGGCTGATATATCCGCAGCGGCCAGCTTCCCGGTTATTTTCGCGCGTCATGCAGACTCCAGAAATTTATCCTTTGCACGCAGGGCGGATATCGCCAGCATCGCGCAGCAAGGCCCGGCCACACCGGATCATGTCATCCGTACCAAGCGCCTGCCCATGCTGGGACGTGACGTAGCTGCATATGTAGCGGACTACAAAAAATATTTCGACAGCCTCGAACCGCAGGCGAAGGAACGCAAGCGCATGCTGGATGCTGCGCCGCGCGTAGTACTGGATGCGGAGCTGGGATTATGTACGGTGGGCAAGCGTGCGCAGGATGCAAGTATTGTTGCTGATATTTATGATCACACCATAGATATCATTTTGCGTGCCACCACTTTGGGAGGTTATCAAGCGCTGCCCGCCAAGGATATCTTCGAAGTTGAGTACTGGGACCTGGAGCAGGCCAAACTGCGCAAGGGCGGCAAGCCGCTGCCATTCAGTGGCGAAGTGGTGCTGGTCACGGGTGCGGCATCCGGTATCGGCAAGGCCTGCGTCGATTCGCTGCTGACGCGCGGTGCTGCGGTGGTGGCACTCGACCTGGACGCCAGGGTTGCTACGCTCAAGGGCGGCGCAAATTATCTTGGCCTGCAATGCGATCTTACGCAGGAGGATCAATTCCGGCAGGCGCTGGTGCAGGCCGTCGAAACATTCGGCGGGCTGGACATGCTGGTACTGAATGCAGGCATCTTCCCCGGCGGCTGCCGCATCGACGCGCTCAAGACCGTGGAATGGCAGAAGGTGATGCGCATCAACCTCGATGCCAACCTGATGCTCATGCGCGAATGCCATCCATTCCTCAAACTCGCGCCGCGCGGCGGCCGAGTGGTCGTGATCGGTTCCAAGAACGTTCCCGCGCCCGGCCCCGGCGCTGCTGCCTACTCGGCATCCAAGGCCGCGCTCAACCAGTTGGCACGCGTCGCCGCACTGGAGTGGGGTGCCGACAACATCCGCATCAACTCGCTGCACCCGAATGCCGTGTTCGACACCGGCTTGTGGACCGAGGAAGTGCTGGCCGCACGTGCGAAGCATTACGGCCTGACGGTGGAAGAATACAAAACCAACAACGTGCTCAAGACCGAAGTGACCAGTAAGGACGTGGCGGAACTGACTGCGGAAATGTGCGGGCCATTGTTCGCCAAAACTACAGGAGCGCAGGTGCCAGTGGATGGCGGCAATGATAGAGTAATTTAAATAACCCGTCATTCCCGCGCAGGCGGGAATCCAGTTATAAATAAAATCCCGCGTAGCGGGACAGTACAGGTGTAAGGGAGAAGAATGAACAAATCCATACTTGGCATCATCGGTGGCAGCGGTGTGTATGACATCGACGGCCTCGTCAACAAGCGTTGGGAGAAGGTTGCTTCGCCGTTCGGCGAACCTTCCGACGAAATGCTGTTCGGCGAACTCAACGGACAGCAACTGGTGTTCCTGCCGCGCCACGGGCGCGGGCACAAAATACCGCCATCCGAGATCAACTTCCGCGCCAATATCGACGCGCTGAAACGTGCCGGCGTGACCGAGGTGATCTCGGTGAGCGCGGTCGGTTCGCTGCGCGAACACCTGAAGCCCGGCATGTTCGTGATCGTGGACCAGTTCATCGACCGTACCTTCGCCCGCAACAAATCCTTTTTCGGCGGCGGCCTCGTGGCGCATGTCTCCATGGCGCACCCGGTGTGCTCGCGCCTGGGTGACCACATCGAAGCTGCGGCGAAAGAGGCGGGCATCGCCGCGTTGCGCGGCGGTACCTACCTGGTGATGGAAGGGCCGCAGTTTTCCAGCCTGGCCGAGTCCGAACTTTACCGTTCCTGGGGCTGTGACGTGATCGGCATGACCAACATGCCCGAAGCCAAGCTCGCCCGCGAGGCCGAACTCTGCTATGCCACAGTGGCAATGGTGACCGACTACGATTGCTGGCATCCCGATCACGACGACGTGACAGTCGAGCAGATCATCAAGCTGTTGCTGGAAAATGCCGACAAGGCACGTGCACTGGTGAAACAGGTCGCGCCAAAAGTGACCGGTGATGCGCAAGGCAGCAATTGCGCATGCCGTACGACACTGGAATACGCCATCATCACCGCACCGGAAGTGCGCGACCCCGCGATGGTGGAAAAACTGGAAGCAGTCGCCGGACGGGTGCTGAAAAAATAAGAAACATCAGTCCACGAAACACACGAAAGGCACGAAAATTTCAGAAGCCTTGATGTTTAAGTAAAACTGAACAACGATTTGCAATCGTCTAGCGGGTGCTGGAAAAATAAAGAATACCAGTCCACGAAAAATACTAAAGGAACGAAACTCTAGAAGTTTTAACGGGTAATAAAACTGAATAATGTTTTTACGGGTTTTTTTCGTGTGTTTCGTGTTTTTCGTGGACAATATGATTTTTTAAATTTATTCGAGGAAAAGAATCAATGCCTATTAAATCGAGAGTCCGCACCGTCCCACACTATCCCAAACAGGGCATCATGTTCCGCGACATCACCACGGTGCTCAAGGACCCCATCGGCCTGCGTGCCACCATCGACGAACTGGTGCGCCGCTACAAGGACACGAAGATCGATAAGATCGCCGGCATCGAATCGCGTGGTTTCATCCTCGGCGCGCCGCTGGCTTACGCGCTTGGCATCGGCTTCGTACCCATTCGCAAAAAAGGAAAACTGCCCGCTGAAGTCATCGGCCACGACTACGAACTCGAATACGGTACCGACCGCATCGAGATCCACACCGATGCGATCTCGAAAGGTGAGAAGGTATTGCTGGTGGACGACCTCATCGCCACCGGCGGCACGGCGGAAGCCGCCTGCATCCTCATCGAGAAGATGGGCGGCCATGTCATCGAATGCTGCTTCATGATCGACCTGCCGGACATTGGCGGCCGCGCGCGGCTGGAGAAGCGCGGATACAAGGTGTTTGCCCTATGCGAGTTCGAAGGGGATTGATGGAAACCTGTAAAAATCTACTGCGCGATTCGATAGCGGCGTTGCGCGGTACTCGAAATCCTCATGTACTTTAAGTACATTCCGGTTTCTCCGTTCCGTGCGCCTTGCTCTCGAACCGCTCGCTACGATTTTTTTCAGGTTTCATTGGCAACAATTTAGCCTCAACTAGTTAGAGAATAAAATGGGATGTTTGTATCAGCTGATTTTCCCAAACGGAAAATCATACATTGGGATAACCAGTAAAACCACCAAGCAGCGGTTTGCAGAGCATTGCCGAAATTCACTGAATAGCATTCCCATGTACCCCCGCGAATATGGTTTTTCTCATTTACGCCGTGTGCCATGGCAAACACTTCTATATAAAGCTATTAAAGAATATGGCAAAGAAAATGTTATTGTCAAAACTTTGGTTATTGCTGACGATATGAAGTTTTTAAAGGAGCTTGAAATTAAAGCAATCAAGCGATATCAAACACTCCATAGCTATGGATACAACATGTCAAAAGGAAACTGTCCAAAAGAAATTGACTGGGTTGTAAAAACAAAAAAGTGGCGTGTGACTCTTAAGCCTCACTATGATTGGCCACCTAATTATTTTAAGAATGAGGCAATATATATTGCAGACTTTAGTAGTCTAGATGAAGCTCGCAGGGTGTGCGTTGAAATATTTAGTGAGGAAGATCGCATGTGGCGTGAAACAATCTACGCAGAATGGCTTAGAGATCCTAATTGTTACGATGGTTACTATGGCGGAACACGATATGTTGTTACATAGGATAGATTGAACGTTGGGTGTCACTTTGTTCAATTCAACCTACTAGCTGACAACTGAGAAAATGATTCTATGAAAATCGAAACCCTGCGCTGGTTCAACAACCGGCTGGAGATGATAGACCAGCGTATCCTGCCGGCCGCCTTTGAATACCTGAGTTATTACACAGCCGCTTCGGTGGCCGAGGGCATACGCAGCATGGTGGTGCGCGGCGCACCGGCCATTGGTGTGGCGGCTGCTTATGGCGTGGCGCTGGAGGCGTTGCGGTTGTCTCAGCCCCTTCCCCCGGGCAGGGGGAAGGTCGGGATGGGGGTGGACTCTGTGGGCGATTCTACCCCCTCCCTAACCCTCCCCCTGCAAGGGGGAGGGGATGGTTCGGTGGATTTCAATGCAGGCATGGAAGAGGGCTTCAAGGTGCTGGCCGCCAGCCGCCCGACGGCAGTGAACCTGTTCTGGGCCTTGCAGCGCATGCGCAAGGTTTGGGAAAGCGTGGTCGACCAGACGCCGCAAGAGATTGCGCAGCGTCTGCTGGCCGAGGCGCATGAAATTCTGGCCGAGGATATCCGCATCAACAAGGCAATGGGCGTGAACGGCGCGGCCTTGCTCAAGGACGGCGCGCGGGTGCTGACGCATTGCAACGCGGGAGCGCTGGCGACGGCGGGCTGGGGTACGGCGTTGGGGGTGTTCCGTTCGGCAGTCGAAGCGGGCAAGAAGATTTCGGTCATCGCTGACGAGACGCGGCCTTTCCTGCAGGGTGCGCGGCTGACGGCATGGGAGATGGTGCAGGAGAATATCCCGGTGACGCTGATCACTGACAATATGGCCGGGCACCTGATGGCGCATGGCGAGATCGACGCGGTGGTGGTGGGGACGGATCGCGTGGCGGCCAACGGCGACGTGGCGAACAAGATCGGCACCTATATGGTGGCGGTGCTGGCAAAGCGGCACAACATCCCGTTCTATGTGGCGTGTCCGCTTTCCACCATCGACATGAACATTGCATCGGGTGCGGACATCCCCATCGAGGAGCGTTCCGAGGACGAGGTGAAAGGCTTCCGCGAGACGCACTGGGCGGCAGAGGGGGTGAAAATCCGCAATCCGGCCTTCGACGTGACACCGGCAGAACTGGTGACGGGGCTGATCACGGAAAAGGGCGTGGTGCTGCAGCCGGATGTGCAAGGCATCCGCAAGTTGATGGCTTGAAAATCTGGACTTTCCCGCTCGTTGTGTACCCGCAAGGGGTAGGCCGTGGCTGTGAAGGGCGTGCGCCCAACAGCGCACGCACAGCCTGTCGAACCCTGCGGGAGGCCTCATGCCGATTTAGCGGCGTTCACTGTTTGACAAACCTGTCCTGAGCGAAGTCGAAGGGCTCAGGGCGAACGGCTTGATTCCGGTTTCCCTTAGATACCTGTTTCCATTGAGCTGCCATTTTGGTACAATCCGCGCCGTTTTCAGATGGGCTTCGAGCCCGTTTTTTATTTGTGGATACGAATATGGATGTGGCGAAGCTGGTAGAGACGACGCTGGCCGGCATGGGGTATGAACTGGTCGATCTGGAGTTGTCTGGGCGCGGGCTGATGCGTGTGTACATGGACAAGCCGGACGGCATCGCGGTGGCAGATTGCGAGCGTGTGAGCAACCAGCTGGTGCGCCTGTTTACGGTGGAAGGTGTTGATTATGAGCGCCTTGAAGTGTCTTCGCCGGGGTTGGACAGGGTGGTCAAGAAAGAAACCGATTTTGTGCGGTTTGCCGGGCAGAAGGCGCAGATCAAGGTGCGCATGCCGATGGCGGGGCGCAAAAACTTTGTCGGCGTTATCGGCGAGTTGCGGGATGGAATTTTGCAGTTGGATGTGGATGGCAGCTTGGTCAGTATCGAGCTGTCCAATATAGACAAGGCGCGTTTGGTGCCTGTTTTCTGAAGTAGTCGGAGAAAGCTATGAGTCGTGAAGTTCTGTTGTTGGTAGATGCCTTGGCACGTGAGAAGAACGTGGACAAGGAAATCGTGTTTGGCGCACTGGAATCGGCTTTGGCTTCCGCCACCAAGAAACGTTTCTCGAACGAGGAAGCGGATGTGCGTGTGAGCATCGATCGTCAGACAGGCGAGTATGAGTCGTTCCGCCGCTGGCAGGTCATGGACGACGAGACGTTCGAGACACCCGAATTGCATATCAAGCTCATCGAAGCGGAAAAACTGATTCCCGGCATCCAGATGGATGACTTCATTGAGCAACCGCTGGAGAACGTCGATTTCGGCCGAATCGGCGCACAGGCGGCCAAGCAGGTCATTTTCCAGAAAATCCGCGATGCGGAACGCGAACAGATCCTGGCCGACTTCATGGAGCGCAACGAGCACCTGGTGTCCGGCACGATCAAGCGTATCGAGCGCGGCAATGCCATCATCGAATTCGGCAAGATCGAAGCGTTGTTGCCGCGCGACCAGATGATCCCGAAAGAAAATTTGCGTATCGGCGACCGTATCCGTGCCTATCTGTTGCGCGTGGATCGCACAGTGCGCGGTCCGCAGATCGTTTTGTCGCGTATCACGACCGAGTTCCTGCGCAAGCTGTTTGAACTGGAAGTGCCCGAGATCGAAGAAGGCCTGCTGGAGATCGTCAGCGCCGCACGCGATCCCGGTTCGCGCGCCAAGATCGCGGTGCGCAGTCATGATCAGCGACTCGATCCGATCGGTACTTGCGTCGGTATGCGCGGTTCGCGCGTGCAGGCCGTGACAAACGAATTGGCAGGCGAGCGCGTGGACATCATTCTGTGGTCGGAAGAGCCGGCAACTTATGTGATCAATGCCTTGGCGCCAGCCGAAGTGACCAGCATCGTGGTGGATGAAGACAAGCACAGCATGGATGTGGTCGTCGAAGAAGAAAATCTGGCGCAGGCCATCGGCCGCGGCGGCCAGAATGTGCGCCTGGCCAGTGAAATGACCGGCTGGGAAATCAACCTGATGACGGTGGAACAGTCTGCCGAGAAGAATGAGCAGGAGTTTTCGGTGATCCGCGACCTGTTCGTGAGCAAGCTGGATGTGGACGAAGAGGTCGCCGACATCCTGGTGCAGGAAGGTTTCAATACGCTGGAAGAAGTGGCGTATGTCGATCTGGATGAAATGCTGGCGATCGAAGCCTTCGACGAAGCGACTGTGAACGAGTTGCGCAGCCGTGCGCGCAATACACTGTTGACGGCGGCTATCGCCAACGAAGAACAGGTGGAGCACAATATCGAAGATCTGTTGAAGATCGAAGGCATGGATGAAGAAACGGCACGCAGCCTGGCGGGCAAGGGTATCGGTACGCAGGAGCAGTTGGCCGACCTGGACGGCGACGAACTGGTGGAAATGACCGGGATGGATGCCGAACGTGCCAATCAGTTGATTATGACAGCGCGTGCGCCCTGGTTCGTTTGAACTGGAAACGTCAGTAGTATCGGTTTTCCGAAGTCTTGCTTTAGGTTAAGGGGTTGCAATGGGAAAAATGAATGTCGCTCAATTTGCAGGTGAACTGGGATTGTCAGTCGAGTTGCTGCTGGAGCAGTTGAAGGCGGCTGGCGTATCCAAGAAGAAAGAGACCGACACCATATCGGAGCAGGATAAATCGCAGCTGCTGGAACATCTGCGTGGAGCCCATGGCGCCGGTAAAAGCAAGATCACGCTGACGCGCCGCGAGACGACGGCCATCAGGAAGTCTGATGGCACAGGCAAGTCGCGCACCATCCAGGTTGAAGTGCGCAAAAAGCGTACCGTTGCGCCAACCCCCGCACCGGCTGCGGAAGCGCCTGCAGAAGCCCCGGTGGAAGCAACCAAACGCAAGAGAACATCCAAGAAGGTGCTGGACGAACAGGAGTTGAAGGCGCGCGAGGAAGAGGCACGCCTGCAAGCCGAGTTGGCAGCACGCCAGGCGGCCGATGTGCAAGCCAAACAGGAGCGTACCAGCAAACGCAAGACAGCCGCACCTGAACCGGCACCCGCGGTTGAACAGAAGCCAGTCACGCCTGTCGTTGCGCCAACAGTCGCTCCAGAAGGGACTTTGCACAAACCGGCGTTGAAGCCGGGGGACAAGCCGCCGCGAAGCAAGAAGGCAGATAAAGCCGCCAAGGATAGTCCATGGGATGAGGCCGGGCACAAGAAGCGTCCGCCATCGCGCACAGACACCCGCGCTGGATTGGGTGGGCGTTCCGGCGGCAGTTCGATCCGCACGCCGCGCCACGAGAAGCACTCCAAGCAGGAAACGGCGCATGCGTTCTCGTTGCCCACCGAGCCCATCGTGCTCGACGTGATGGTTCCGGAAACCATTTCCGTGGCCGATCTGGCGCAGAAGATGTCGATCAAGGCGGCCGAAATCATCAAGACACTAATGAAGATGGGCTCCATGGTCACCATTAATCAGGTGCTGGATCAGGAGACCGCGATGATTGTGGTCGAAGAAATGGGCCACAAGGCGGTACAGGCCAAGCCGGACGATCCCGATGCCTTCCTGACGGAAGCGGTCGATCACGCCGATGTGGTGATGGAACCGCGCGCGCCGGTGGTGACCGTGATGGGTCACGTCGACCACGGAAAAACTTCCCTGCTCGACTATATCCGGCGTACCCGCGTGGCTTCCGGCGAAGCGGGTGGCATTACGCAGCATATCGGTGCGTATCACGTGGATACGCCGCGCGGCATGATCACTTTCCTCGATACCCCGGGTCACGAAGCATTTACGGCGATGCGCGCGCGCGGCGCGAAAGCGACCGACATCGTGATTCTGGTGGTAGCGGCCGATGACGGTGTGAAACCGCAAACGAAGGAAGCCATCCATCACGCCAAGGCGGCAGAAGTGCCCATCGTGGTGGCGATCACCAAGATCGACAAGGAAGAAGCCAATTCCGAGCGCGTGCGCCAGGAACTGGTGGCGGAGGAAGTGGTGCCCGAAGACTGGGGCGGCGACGCCATGTTCGTCGAAGTGTCCGCCAAGTCCGGACAGGGTATCGACTCCCTGCTGGAAGGCATCCTGCTGCAAGCTGAAGTGCTGGAACTGAAAGCGCCGAAGAATACAAGCGCCAAGGGCGTGGTGGTCGAGGCGCGTCTGGACAAGGGCAAGGGTGCTGTGGCGACATTGCTGGTGCAGTCCGGCACATTGAAGCGCGGCGACGCGGTGCTGGTGGGTTCGGTATCCGGCCGTGTGCGCGCCATGCTGGACGAGAACGGAAAAGCGATCAATGAAGCCGGCCCTTCCATTCCGGTCGAAATACAGGGGCTGTCCGAAGTGCCGGTGGCAGGCGCGGATTTCCTCGTGCTGGCCGACGAAAAGAAGGCACGCGAAATCGCGCTGTTCCGTCAGGGCAAATACCGCGATGTGAAGCTGGCGAAACAGCAGGCCGCCAAGCTGGAAAACATGTTCGAACAGATGGGCGAGGGTGAAGTGCGTACCTTGTCTGTGATCGTGAAGGCAGATGTGCAGGGTTCGCTGGAGGCGATTGCCGGTTCGTTGCAGAAGATTTCCACAGCCGAGGTCAAAGTTAATATGATCCACAGCGGTGTGGGGGCGATTTCCGAGTCCGACATCAATCTGGCACTGGCTTCCAAGGCGATTGTTATCGGTTTCAACTCGCGCGCCGATGCGGCAGCACGCCGTCTGGCGGAATCATCCGGCGTGGATATCCGCTACTACAACATCATCTACGCGATGGTGGATGAGATCAAGGCGGCGCTGTCCGGTATGCTGGCGCCGGAGAAAAAGGAAAACATCATCGGTATGGTCGAAATCCGTCAGGTGTTCCACATCTCCAAGGTGGGGACGATCGCCGGATGTTACGTCACCGAGGGCATGATCAAGCGGGGTTCCAGCGTACGTGTGTTGCGCAATAACGTGGTCATCCATTCGGGTGAACTGGATTCGCTGAAGCGCTTCAAGGATGACGTGAAGGAAGTCAAATCCAACTTCGAATGCGGTCTGTCGCTGAAAGGCTACAACGATCTGGAAGTGGGCGATTTCCTCGAAGTGTTCGAGATCGTCGAAGTGGCGCGCGCACTGCAGTAGAGCATCTCAATTAAATGGCAAAAGATTACGCACGTACAGATCGTATCGCCGAACAGATTCAGCGTGAATTGGCCCAGTTGATTCGCCTCGAGGTAAAAGACCCTCGCGTGAAGAAAGTCACGCTGACGGGTGTGGATGTGACCAATGATCATGCGCGCGCCAAGGTGTTCTATACCTCGCTGGATGGCGACAGCCCGGAATTGCTGCAAGGTCTGGAGCGGGCCGCCGGTTTCCTGCGCAGCCAGTTGGCGCATGCCATGAAGCTGCGTATCACGCCGCAGTTGCACTTCCTCTATGACGCTTCCGTCGAGCGCGGTGCGTATCTTTCCCAGTTGATCGATCAAGCGGTTGCGAGTGACCAAAAAGACTGAGCAATTCAGGCGTATCACAAGACCGCTGGATGGTATCCTGCTGTTCGATAAACCGCTTGAACTCAGTTCGAATATCGCACTGCAAAAAGTCCGCCGCCTGTACAGTGCCGAAAAAGCCGGACATACCGGTACGCTCGACCCGCTTGCCACCGGACTGCTGCCGATCTGTTTCGGCGAGGCCACCAAATTCACCCATGCACTGCTGGATGCCGACAAGCGTTATCGCGCGACAATCCGTCTGGGACAGCGTACGACGACAGGCGATGCGGAAGGCGAGGTGATCGAGGAACAGCCGGTGGCGGTCGACGAGGTACAAGTGCTGGCCGTGTTGTCCGGATTGATGGGCGAGTCGCGACAGATTCCTCCCATGCACAGTGCCATCAAGCATCAGGGCAAGCCCTTGTACGAATACATACGCAAGGGCGAGACGGTGGAGCGCGAACAGCGTACGATATTTATCCACGAATTGAAGCTGGAGCGGCTGCAAGGCGTTGAGCTCGAGTTCAGCGTGTTATGCAGCAAAGGGACCTATATCCGTACGCTGGGCGAGGATATCGGTGCGGCACTGGGTTGCGGCGGGCACCTGGTCGCGCTACGGCGGACCGGGATCGGTGAATTCAGCCTGGACGATGCCCATACCCTGCCTCAATTGGAAGGGATGGATGCGGCGCAGCGCGATGCCTGCCTGATGCCGCTGGATAGCCTGGTGCGGGACTTGCCCCGGCTGGATCTGGACGGGGTTCAGGCCAACCGGCTGGCTCAGGGGCAAAAACTGGGGCTGACAGATGGTTTTCCGCCCGGCAAGCGCAGGTTGTACGTAGCCGGGCGTTTTATCGGCCTGGGCGAGTTGGAGAACGGGCGGATGGTGCCGAGCAGGCTGCTGTCCAGCGTAGCCAAGGCCGCAGCAGCGCCTAATTCAGCTTGAGTGGATGCCCTGTTAAAGGGTAGAATGCCGCACTTTTTATTTGAGAGAGAAGTCCAATGTCTATTACCGCAGCACAAAAATCGCAGATCGTTACTGACTATCAGCGCGCCAAGGGCGATACCGGTTCACCGGAAGTCCAGGTAGCCCTGATGACGGCACGTATCAACTATCTGACTGACCATTTCAAGGAACATAAGAAGGATCACCACTCGCGTCGTGGTCTGTTGCGTCTGGTGAGCCGTCGCCGCAAGCTGCTGGACTACCTGAAGAGCAAGAATGAAGTCGGTTACAAAGAGTTGATCCAACGCCTGGAACTGCGCAAGTAATACAGAATTTACCAGCGGGTCGCGAATGCGGCCCGCTTCGTTTTGGATGTCATTTCACCACGCTGGTATCGACCACTCGGTCACGCATATATATTTGGAGAGCGCTATTTTGAGTCACTATAAAAAAACCCTGAGCTACGGTAAACATCAATTAACGCTGGAAACCGGCGAAATCGCGCGCCAGTCCAGCGGCGCAGTCATGGTCAGCCTTGATGACACCGTGGTGCTGGTCACCGTGGTCGGCCGCAAGGATGCCAAACCCGATCAGGACTTTTTCCCTCTGACCGTCGATTACCAGGAACGCACTTATGCTGCGGGCAAGATCCCCGGCAGTTTCTTCAAGCGCGAGGGTCGCCCCAGCGAAAAAGAGATACTGACTTCACGTCTGATCGATCGCCCGTTGCGTCCGCTGTTTCCGGAAAGTTTTTACAACGAAGTACAGATCGTGGCGACCGTGATGTCGTGCGATCCGCAGATCGATGCCGATATTCCGGCCATGATAGGCGCTTCTGCAGCGCTGGCGATTTCCGGTATTCCTTTCGACGGCCCTATCGGCGCAGCGCGCGTGGGCTATGCCGACGGCCAGTACCTGTTGAACCCGAGCAAGGACGAGTTGGAGACTTCACAGTTGAATCTGGTTGTCGCCGGCACCGCAAAGGCGGTTTTGATGGTCGAATCCGAAGCACAGGAATTGTCGGAAGAAATCATGCTGGGCGCCGTGGTGTACGGCCATGAACAAATGCAAGCTGTGATCAATGCGATCAACGAAATGGCAAATGAAGCCGGCCATGACGATTGGGACTGGACGCCTGCCGGGAAGAATGAGTCGCTGATCGCCCGCATCGCCGAACTGGCCGAGAATGATCTCAAGACGGCTTATGCCGTGCGCGAGAAACAGGCGCGCACCCATCAGGTTGAAGCGATCCGTACCAGGACACTGGAAGCGTTGGCTACGCCCGAATTCGAGAGTGTGTCGAAGAATGAGATTGGCGAACTGTTCGAAGCGCTGGAAGCCAAGATCGTGCGCGGCCAGATTTTGAGCGGCGAACCGCGCATCGACGGTCGCGACACGCGTACCGTGCGCCCGATCACCATTCGTACCGGCGTGTTACCGCGTGCGCATGGTTCGGTACTGTTCACGCGCGGCGAGACTCAGGCGATAGTGGTTGCGACACTGGGTTCCATGCGCGATTCGCAAAAGATCGATGCGCTGGAAGGCGAGTACACCGACCGTTTCATGCTGCACTACAACTTTCCCCCGTACGCTACCGGCGAAACCGGTCGTGTGGGTACGCCCAAACGCCGCGAAATCGGCCACGGCCGTCTGGCCAAGCGTGCACTGCTTGGTGTGCTGCCGAGCGAAGAAGAATGCGGATATGCGATCCGTGTCGTGTCAGAGATCACCGAGTCCAACGGCTCCAGCTCCATGGCTTCCGTGTGCGGCGGCTGTCTGTCGCTGATGGATGCCGGCGTGCCGGTGAAAACACACGTGGCGGGTATCGCCATGGGCCTGATCAAGGAAGGCGGCCGTTTCGCGGTGTTGACCGACATCCTGGGTGATGAAGATCATCTGGGCGATATGGACTTCAAGGTGGCAGGCTCCGATACAGGTATCACTGCTTTACAGATGGATATCAAGATCAACGGTATTACCAAGGAGATCATGCAAGTCGCGTTGAGCCAGGCCAAGGAAGGCCGTTTGCATATTCTCGGCATCATGAAAGAGGCGATGCCTTCCGTGCGTCCGGAAGTCTCCGATTTTGCGCCGCGCATGATCAAGCTCAAGATCAATCCGGACAAGATTCGCGACGTGATCGGCAAGGGCGGCGCAGTGATTCGTGCCCTGACCGAAGAAACCGGCACGACCATCGATATCGATGACGAAGGCAACATCACCATCGCCTGCGTAAATGGTGATGCCGGTGAACTTGCCAGGAAGCGTATCGAGGATATCGTGGCTGAAGTCGAAGTCGGCAAGGTGTATGAAGGTCCGGTGGTCAAGCTGCTGGACTTCGGTGCACTGATCAACGTGCTGCCGGGCAAGGATGGCCTGTTGCATATTTCGCAGATTTCTCACGAGCGCATTGCCAACGTGTCCGATCACCTGAAAGAAGGCCAGGTAGTGAAGGTCAAGGTGCTGGAAGTGGACGACAAGGGTCGCATGCGTCTGAGCATGAAGGCGTTGATTCCCGTGGCTGAAGCGCCTGCAGCCGAGTAGGTTCAGAAGCCCGGCACCTTGCACTTCCAAGGGGCAGAGGCTGGATAACCGATGAAATGTGAACAGCCCCGCTCTGCGGGGCTGTTCATTTCGAAAGGGCATTCGCGATGCACTAAAGATAGTCGTTCGGGTATGTTTTGCGTATTTGATGGAGAAAGGATTTCATGACTACATTCCAGATGGTGGCGCTGGTGCTGGTATTTTCTGCACTGGCCAATTATGCAAATCATCGATTTATCAAACTGCCTGCCACGATGGGGCTGATGGTTGTCGGGATTATCCTTTCCGCCATATTCATCCTGCTGGGAAAATTACAGATTGTCGATCTTAAAGAAGCTTCGCAGATCGTCACGTCGTTTGATTTTTCCAGTATTCTGCTGCACGGCATGCTGGCATTTCTGTTGTTTGCCGGTGCCTTGCATGTCGATATCTCCGATCTGAAAAGCCAGAAAGGGCCGGTCATTGTGCTGTCCACTTTCGGCGTGCTGATGTCGACCTTCCTGGTCGGCAGCCTGTTCTGGCTTGCCGGGCTCCTGTTCGGCGTGGAAATGCCGTTCATTTATGCGCTGCTTTTCGGGGCGCTCATTTCGCCGACGGATCCGATTGCCGTCATGGGTTTGCTGAAACAGGCGAAAGCGGCCAAAAGTCTTGAAATCAAGATTGTCGGCGAATCCTTGTTCAACGACGGTGTTGGTGTGGTCATTTTCCTGACGATATTCGCGATTGCCGTGGAAGGTACGCAGCCGACTTTGGCGGGCGTGACGATGTATCTGCTACTGGAAGCCGGCGGCGGCATTCTGCTCGGGCTGGCAATGGGATACGCTGCGTTTCTGTTGTTGCGCTCAGTGGATAACTACCAGGTCGAGGTGATGCTGACGCTTGCATTGGCGGCAGGGGGTTATGTGTTTGCTGAAATACTGCATGTGTCGGCGCCGATTGCCATCGTTGTTGCTGGACTGCTGATCGGCAATCACGGACGGGAATTTGCAATGAGTGAACGTACCCGCAGCCATCTGGATTCTTTCTGGGCGCTTCTGGACGAAATGCTGAATGCCGTCCTGTTCGTACTCATCGGTGTGGAAATGATCATTCTCAGTTTCAAGTGGGGCTATCTGGGGATGGGCATCGTATCGATTCTGATCGTATTGCTGGCAAGGTTCGTCAGCGTAGGACTGCCGATCATGGTGCTGAGGAAATATCGTCCGTTCTCGAACGGGGCCATTCGCATTCTGAGTTGGGGCGGTTTGCGAGGCGGTATTTCAATTGCGCTTGCCCTGTCTTTACCGCCATCGCAGGAAAGAGACCTGATCCTGTTCGTCACTTACATCGTGGTGATCTGGTCAATCCTGGTACAAGGATTGACCCTGGAACGCGTCATCAGGAAGGTTGCCAGATAACGTCTATCTGCAATTCAGGCAGATTGAATGAATGCGGCAGGGAGGCTTGCTCCCCTGATTCCATTGTACGAAATTGTATCAATGCGCCCGGCTGGATATTTTTGTTATAGGGTAGAGACCTTACATATACGATCCAGACAACAACTTGTTTGATAACGTGCTTCGATATCGATTTCATCTATTGCTGCTGTGTCTGGCAACATTGGCGCCAGTGGGCGCATGGGCCGGGGCGGATCCGCTTTCAGCTATCGAGAACGCTGAGTCGAAAGATTTTCCGCTGACTGCAGACAGCGTCCATTGCGACCGGGACAAGATCAATAAACCGCTGACTTTGGCCGATGTGGTCGATCTTACCTTGTGCAACAATCCGCAGACGCGTTCGCTGTGGGCAAATGCACGTGCACAGGCGGCGAACGTCGGGGTAGGATTATCGGCCTATTTGCCTACTCTGTCTGCACAAGCCGGTGCGTCGCGGAGTATTTCAAATTCGGCAGGGACTTCCACGTATTCCAGCACGCGAAATGCCACCCTGAGCGCGAATTATTTGCTGTTTGATTTTGGTGGACGATCAGCCACGCTGGAAAATGCCAGGCAATTGCTGGTGGCGGCGAATGCGACACGCGACGCGACACTGCAAGCCAATTTTCTGTCTGCGGTGCAATCCTATTATGCTTTGCTGTCCGCCCGGGCCAGTGTGCAGGCGTTTCAGATTGCCGAAGCTTCAGCCAGGGAAAGTCTGGCTGCCGCCGACGCACGCTACAGGGCCGGGGTGGCCACACCGGCAGATAAATTACAGGCACAGACCGCTTTGTCACAGGCCCGGCTCAATCTGATCACGGCGCAGGGCAATGCGCGCAGTGCACAGGGTACGCTGGCAAACATCATGGGATTCGATGCCAGCCAGCTGTTCTCATTGCAGCGTTTGCCTGAATCGAAACCCGATCCCGTGGTTGAGCAGGACATCGGGAAATTGATTGCTGAGGCGCGTCGGCAACGTCCCGATCTACGGGCTGCCGAGGCACAGATCAAGGCCGCAGAAGCGCAACTTGCTGCAAGCCGCGCAAGCGATTTGCCTACGCTCAGCCTGGAGGCAACAGGGGGCGCCCGGAAAATTTCTGGATTACCCAATACCAACAGCGGAAGCATCGGTGTGACGCTCACCATTCCCTTGTTCACAGGCACGCGCAATACCTACCAGAACCGCGCCGCCGAGTTTCAGCTTGAAGGCAAGGTGGCAGCACGCGACCTGCTGGCCAACCAGATCGCACTGGATGTGTGGAAAACCTATCAGGCTTTGCTCACCAACAGTCAATCCCTGGTCGCCGCCAACGACCTGGTGGCATCGGCCGAACAATCGGAACGCATGACGCTGGGGCGCTACAAGGCCGGGGTGGCGAACATGTCCATCGTGGATGTGTTGAACGCGCAAAGCACGCTGGCCAGTGCCCGACAGCAACGCGTGTCAGCGCTGTACAACTTTCAAAGCAGCCGGCTGGCACTGGCGCAGGCCATCGGTCTGCTTGATCTGACGCGGCTGGAAACGGGAAATTGAATTTTGAATATCAGCATTTACATGCCGGAAACAGGAGTTTTTGAATGCATATAAAGCATATAAACATGTCGAAAAAAACATGGATGGGAATGGCAGCACTACTGCTTGTCGTGATAATCATCTGGCTGTTTTTTCCGAATCAGAGCTCGAAAGCAGATCGCTATGTTACTGCCACGCTGGCGCGCAGTGAAATCACGCAAAGCGTTGCGGCCAACGGCACGTTGAATCCGGTGGTGCTGGTGAGTGTGGGCAGCCAGGTTTCAGGCATCGTCAAAAAACTGCATGCCGACTTCAATGACGAAGTCAAAGCCGGCCAGATATTACTGGAACTTGATCCGACACTGAGTCGGGCACAACTGCAGCAAAGCGAAGCGAATCTTTCCAGTGCCCAGGCATCGCTGGATCTGGCCAAGGCCAACGAGACACGTACGCGCGAATTGTTTGCACAGGAATATGTGACACGTCAGGATCTGGATGTCGCTGTGCAAGCATTAAAAGCGGCCAAAGCGCAATTCGCGGTCGCCCAGGCCCAGGTCGTGCGCGACCGGAGAAACCTGGACAACACCGTGATTCGTTCGCCGGTATCTGGTGTCGTGGTGTCGCGCGAAGTGGATGTGGGACAGACTGTGGCGGCTTCCCTGCAAGCGCCGGTTCTGTTCAAAATCGCTCAGGACCTGTCGCATATGCAGATCGATACGAGTTATGCAGAAGCGGACATTGGCAATATTCGCGTCGGACAGAAGGCTACTTTTCGTGTGGATGCTTACCCCGACCGGGTTTTTCATGGCGAAGTATTTCAGATACGTCTGATTCCGACTACAGAGCTGAATGTGGTGACCTATGACGTGGTGGTGTCGGTGGATAACCTGGATCAGGCGCTCATGCCGGGTATGACGGCGTATGTAAATATTGTAATTGCACAGCGTGAGAATGCGTTGATGGTACCCAATGCTGCTCTGCGCTTTCATCCTGCCGATGACGCCGGCAAGGACACACGCAATAATGGCAGCAAGCCCGGGCGTGACGGGCGCAGCAAGGGGGCGCCGCCGATGCGCACAGTGTATGTGCTGGAGAAGGGACAACCCAGGGCGGTGCGTATTTCCGTCGGTATCTCCAATAACCGCATGACTGAGGTGCTGAGTGGTGAGATCAAGGAGGGTGACCAAGTCATTGTCAAAGACCGTCAATTGTCTGCTAAAACCGACCAGCGCCGTCGCGGCATGAGAATGTTTTAGGCCATACCCGATGAGCAGCGATCCTGTTATTCATATCGAGCGTCTGTACAAGGATTATGTAACCGATGCAGGTGATGTGCCGGTACTCAAGGATGTGTCGTTTACGGTCATGCCGGGAGAGTTCGTTGCCATCATGGGGCCGTCCGGTTCCGGAAAATCTACCTTGATGAATATTCTCGGCTGCCTGGATGTGGCAACCAAAGGTAGTTATCAGCTTAACGGGCGCGATGTAAACAGGCAAAGCCGGGATGAACTGGCCCTGCTACGCAATCAGGTGATCGGATTCGTATTCCAGGGTTTCAATCTGTTGCCGCGCGCCAATCTGGAAGATAACGTGGCTTTACCTCTGGTCTATCGCGGTGCGAAGCGTGCCGAACGTCTGGTGCGTGCCAATGAAATGCTGGAAAAAGTCGGTCTCGGATCCTACAGTCAATCGCGTCCCAACCAGATATCCGGCGGCCAGCAGCAACGCGTGGCCATTGCACGCGCATTGGTCAATCATCCCAAGCTGCTGTTGGCGGATGAACCTACAGGGAATCTGGATACGCATACCAGCCAGGAGATCATGACGCTGTTCAGCGAGTTGAATCAGCGCGACGGTATTACCGTTGTGCTTATCACACATGAACCGGAAATCGCTGCGTATGCCCAGCGCCTCGTGCGTCTGTCCGACGGCATGATCGTTTACGACGGGGCGGTCGAACATGCCGCAGCACACCATCTGGAGGCGACCTCGTGATCGGGCCCATGCTCAGTGAAGCCTGGATGGCGATGTGGGCGAACCGGTTGCGCACCATCCTGACCATGCTCGGCATGGTCATCGGGGTCGGGGCGGTGATCATGATGCTGGCCATTGGTCAGGGCGTACAGCAAAAAGTGGAGGATTCCATTGAATCGATGGGCAGTAACCTGTTCATCATCCTGTCCGGTTCCACCACGTCAGGTGGTGCGCGCATGGGCGGCGGTGCAGCACCGACGCTGACTGTTGAGGATGCCGAGGCATTGCAGGAATTGCCGGAACTTGCCGCCGTTGCGCCGGCCGTGCCCGGCACTGCGCAACTGATATATGGTCCCAACAACTGGAGTACGCGCGTCTACGGCACTTCTCCGGGTTACCTGGCTGTGCGCAACTGGGAAGTTGTCAGTGGTGCCGCTTTCACCGATTCTGACGTGCGCTCCGCCACACGTGTGGCATTGCTGGGACAGACTGTGGCACAGAGCCTGTTCGGCAGCGAAGACCCGGTGGGCAAGATCATCCGTATTTCGAACAGTCCTTATGTCGTGCTCGGGCTGCTGGCAGTCAAGGGACAGAGTCTGGATGGACGAGACCAGGACGATACCGTACTGGTGCCGGTCACTACTGCACAACGCAAACTGTTTGGCAGCCAGTTCGAGGGCACGGTGCGTTTCATCATGGCTCAGGCCATATCGGCCGACATAATGCCTGCAGCGGAAAGATCCATTAACGAACTGCTGCGTCAGCGCCACCACATCCGCGAAGGGAGCGATGACGATTTTTCCGTGCGCAACCTGACTGCGATGGCGGATACTGCGGCAGAAACAACCCAGGTATTGTCGTTGATGCTGGGTGCCATTGCTTCGATCTCGCTGCTGGTAGGCGGTATCGGCATCATGAATATCATGCTGGTGTCGGTGACCGAGCGTACTCGCGAGATCGGGATCAGGATGGCCATCGGGGCGCGCGGCCAGGATATTCTGCTGCAATTCCTGCTGGAGGCGATCATCATCTCGGTTATTGGCTGCCTGATCGGTGTGCTGGCCGGGATAGGAGGCGCATTGACTGTGGAAAAACTCACCGGACTGGAGGTGGTCGTTACCATGATTTCCATCGTCATGGCCTTCGGGGTGGCAGCGGGGGTTGGCATCTTTTTCGGCTGGTATCCTGCACGTAAAGCATCAATACTCAAACCGATTGACGCCTTGCGCTTCCAGTAGCAATGCAGGCGAGTGTATTCTGTGCTAAAAGTGGATTTGTTAATCGGGTATCCGGAGATAATCAATTGCGTCAGGCCGTCGGAAAAATATTGCAAACCGCATTGTTTTTAACAATGTTGCTGTTCGCTGCATGCGGCGGCAATACTTTTTCCGTCGGCGGCACGATATCCGGTCTTGCAGGCACTGTGGTCCTGCAAAATAACGGCAGCAACAACCTGAGCGTCTCGGCAAACGGGGGATTTGCTTTTCCCACCCAGTACACCGCTGGCAGCCCTTACAAAGTTACTGTCCTCACTCAGCCAATCGGCCAGATCTGCACCGTCTCAGCCGGTAGCGGTAAGGTGACAAAAGACATCACCAGCGTGGTCATCAGTTGTACGAACACCACTTTGCCGCGTTATGCCTATGTGGTGAATGCAGGCAGCGACAATAATGTTTCGCAATATACAATCGAGACAGGTGGTACTTTAAAGCCAATGGCAATAGCGACGGTTGCAGCAGGCACTGCCCCAAAAGCCATCGTAACTGATCCTTTGACAAAGTATGCCTATGTGGTGAATTCAGGCAGCCACAACGTTTCGCAATACACCATTGGGACTGATGGCAGATTGACGGCGATGTCTACCCCGACGGTTGCTGCGGGCACGGGTCCGAGGGCTGCCAGCATTGATCCGGATGGCAGGTACCTCTATGTGGTGAATGTGGACAGTATCTCACAATACGACATCGGTGCAGGCGGCGAGTTGCCCCTGGTGCCAACGGCAACCTTTTCAGCGGGCACGAATCCGTACTCGATCGCTATCGCTGTCAATCAATCAGGCAAATATGCCTATGTAGCGAATGCGGGAAGTAACAATATTTCGCAATACAACATCGGGGCGAGCGGCGAATTGACTCCGATGAGCCAGCCGACGGTGCCTGTGGGTATTCCCCCTTATTCTTCCCCTTATTCAATTACTGTCGATGCATTGGGCAAATATGCCTACGTTGCAGATTCAGGCAGCAACCAGATTTCCCAGTACGCCATCAATACTGATGATGGCAGTTTGAGCCCGCTGGCGCCTGCAACCGTGTCTGCCGGCACAACACCTTATGCAGTCATTGTCGATCCTTCCAGGCAGTTTGCTTACGCGGCAAATGCAGGCAGCAAAAATGTTTCGCAATACAGCATCGGTAGCGGCGGCATACTGACTGCGTTGACTGGGGTAGCAACGGTTTCTGCGGGTCGCAATCCACAAGCCGTTACGGTCGACCAATCGGGTCAGTATGTTTATGTGGCCAACTATGACGATAACAACATCTCCCAATATTTGATCGGAAGCAATGGTGCGCTGACAGCCAATACGACAGCGGCTACGGTTGCGGCTGGTACGGGCCCGATATTTGTTATCACCGTGAAGTAACAGGTTATTGGGTAAAAATGAAAGAGTTTTCGACTGATTGCCGTTTGTGTCCGCGTCTTGCTTCTTTTCTGGATGAGGTGAAAGTGGCGCAACCGGATTATTTCGCCAAACCCGTTCCTTCCTTTGGTGAACCGGGGTCATCGTTGCTGATCGTCGGACTTGCGCCGGGCATGCACGGGGCCAACCGTACCGGACGCCCTTTTACCGGCGACTATGCGGGCGATCTGTTGTATTCGACGTTGCATAAATATGGTCTGGCGACTGCGGCCGAACCATTGGATGCGAACAAACAGGCTAATCCAAAACTTGAGCTAAGCGGTTGCCGTATTACCAATGCGGTACGCTGTCTGCCGCCGCAAAACAAACCGGAACCGGCGGAGATCAAACAGTGTAACGGTTACCTTGCACGGGAATTGGCTGCGTTGCCGCAGGGGTCAGCGGTGATGGCTTTGGGTACCATCGCGCATGCAGCGGTGTTGCGTGCCAGCAGCCATAAGGCCAAGGACTTCAAATTTGCCCATAACGCACGACATGAACTGGCAAACGGCCTGAAGCTGTATGACAGCTATCATTGCAGTCGCTACAATACCCAGACCAGACGTTTGACAGAAGCGATGTTCCACCAGGTCTTTGAATCCATCCTTGAACACCACACCCTTCGATCCTAAAGCATTCCTCGCCTCGCTGCCCCTGCAGCCGGGCGTGTATCGCATGCTGGACGAGGCGGGGCAGGTGTTGTACGTGGGCAAGGCCAACCAGCTCAAGAAGCGCGTCGGCTCTTATTTCCAGCAGGGCAATCTGTCGCCGCGCATCCGGCTGATGGTGTCGCATATCGCACGCATCGAGGTTACGGTGACACGTTCGGAAGCCGAGGCGCTGCTGCTGGAAAACAACCTCATCAAGTCGCTCAAGCCGCGTTACAACATCCTGTTTCGCGATGACAAGTCCTATCCCTACATCGTGCTGACCGGCAGCCCGTCGCCGCGCCTGACCTATTATCGCGGCGCCATGGACAAGCGCCACCAGTACTTCGGTCCTTATCCCAATGCGCAGGCGGCGAAGGAAAGCATCAATCTGCTGCAAAAAGTGTTCAAGCTGCGCACCTGCGAAGAGGGGGTGTTCAACAATCGCACGCGGCCGTGTCTGCTGCACCAGATCCATCGCTGCAGCGCGCCCTGCGTCGGTCTTATCAGTCCGGAGGATTACGCTACCGACGTACGCAATGCCGCATTGCTGCTGCAGGGCAAGTTTGACGAAGTGGAGAAGCATTTACGTGCGGCGATGGAACAGGCTTCTGCGACCATGCAATACGAGCACGCCGCGGCGCTACGCGACCAGTTGCAGGCGCTGCATACGGTACAGCAGAAACAATTCGTTGAAAGCGGACGCGACACTGATGCCGACATCATTGCCGTGGTCGAGGCTGGGGGGGCGTTGTGCCTGAATTTCGCGCTCGTGCGCGGCGGCCGTCACCTGGGCGACAAGCCATTCTTCCCGCAGAATGTGCAGGGACAAGACCGGTCTGAAGTACTGGAGGCATTCCTGGCACAGCATTATCTGGAGAGCAGCGTGCCGCCACTGATCATCACCAGCGACGAGATCGCCGACGAGGCGCTGGAGGCATTGTTGTCGGAACAGGCAGGATACAAGGTCCAGATCCGCCACGCGGTGACGGGCGAACGGCGGCAGTGGCTGGAGATGGCACAGGCCAACGCACTGCTGGCATTGCGCAGGCAGGCCGGATTGCAGGCGGGGCAGACCCTGCGTCTGGACGCATTGCGCTCGGCGTTGTCGTTGCCCGATCTGAAGCGCATCGAATGTTTCGACATCAGCCACACCATGGGCGAGGCGACCGTGGCTTCCTGCGTGGTGTACGACGATCTGGCGATTCGTCCGCAGGAATACCGGCGCTACAACATCAGCGGCATCACCCCGGGAGACGACTATGCGGCGATGAAACAGGCATTGCAGCGGCGCTACCAGAAGTTGCAGTCCGGCGAGGGCAAGCGCCCTGACCTGATTTTGATCGATGGAGGTGCCGGACAGTTGGGTATGGCGGTAGATGTGATGACGGAATTCGGGCTTTCCGATATTGCGCTGGTCGGTGTCGCCAAAGGCGTGGAACGCAAGCCGGGTATGGAGCAATTGTTACAACCCGATGTGGAAAAGCCGTTACAATTGTCGCCAGACAGTCCCGCCCTGCATCTGATTCAGCAAGTTCGCGATGAGGCACACCGCTTTGCCATCAGCGGTCACCGTGCCCGGCGCGGCAAAGCGCGCACCGCTTCGTCGCTGGAAGATATTGAAGGGGTAGGCGAAAAACGGCGGCGCAACCTGTTGATCCACTTCGGCGGATTGAAAGGGGTGCAACAGGCCAGCATAGAAGAATTGGCGCGAGTGGAAGGCATCAGCCCGGCCCTCGCTGAGAAGATTTACCAGCAACTCCATTAATCTTGAATTTGTTGCCGAAGAGATTTACCGGCAACTTAAATAGATTGATGTTTGTTGCAGAAAATAGCTACCAGCATTTACATTAGTGTTAACAAGTCCAAAAAATGCCGCTAAACATACCGAATTTGCTGACATGGTTCAGGATATTGATGATTCCCGTGTTTGTAGGGGTCTTCTACGTATCCGACGAGACGCTCAGTCTGCACCAGAAACACTGGATCAGCACCTTCATCTTCTGGCTGGCTGCCATCACAGATTGGCTGGATGGCTATCTGGCACGTACCCTTAATCAGGGCTCTGCCTTTGGTGCCTTCCTTGATCCGGTGGCAGACAAGCTGATGGTGGCGGCGGCGCTGATTGTGCTGGTCAAGCTGGGGCTGGTTGATGTCATCATCGCCTTCATCATTATCGGCCGCGAAATCACCATTTCTGCCTTGCGCGAATGGATGGCGCAACTGGGCAATAGCAAGAGCGTGGCCGTTTCCATGCTGGGCAAACTCAAGACCGTGTTCCAGATGATCGCCATTTTATTCCTGTTGTATCAGGAGCCGCTATTCGGGATTTCGACGCTGAAATGGGGAACCGTGCTGATCTATCTGGCTGCTGTACTTACATTGTGGTCGATGGTGTATTACCTGATGCTGGCGATGCCGCAGATCAGGAAAAAATCCCGGGAGTAAATTGATTTTTGGCGCTCTGCCTGTATAATGCCGCGCTCTCGGGGTGTAGCGTAGCCTGGTAGCGCGCCTGGTTTGGGACCAGGATGTCGGGAGTTCGAATCTCTCCACCCCGACCAGTTTCGTGTAGCATGAAGTTTCTTGGATGCCGAATGAATTGTGCCCGTAGCTCAACCGGATAGAGCACCAGCCTTCTAAGCTGGGGGTTACAGGTTCGATTCCTGTCGGGCACGCCAATAACTTAACGGTTCAACGGTGGCTGTAGCTCAGTTGGTAGAGCCCTGGATTGTGATTCCAGTTGTCGTGGGTTCGAGCCCCATCAGCCACCCCATTTGCATCAATAACAAGAAAACCAGTCAGCTTGCGCGAGAGGTGTCATGCGTCACAGCTTTGTGTATTTAGAGATACGTATACTTGCGCTGATATATGGCGCTTTTATTCTTGTCTCGCCTAGCGTGTTTGCTGAAGCTGATTTTCCTTCCGAACAGGCATATCTGCAGGATCTCCCCGTAGTTCTGAGCGCTTCGCGCCTGTTGCAGCCATTATCCGAAGCGCCCAACGCCATGACGGTGATTGATCGACAGATGATCAAAGCGACCGGTTTCCGCAGAATTGTCGATTTGTTTCGTCTGGTACCCGGTATGTATGTCGGATATGCGGGCGCAAACGCTCCTTTCGTTTCGCTGAATGGTGTTTCGGATGAATATTCGCGCCGGATGCAAGTGCTGGTAGACGGGCGTAGCGTTTATCTCCCTCCATTTGGTGGTGTTGATTGGCAGGGGTTACCCCTGATGATTGATGATATTGAGCGCATTGAAGTAGTTCGCGGCCCTGCGGCTGCTTCGCATGGCACTAACTCGTTTTATGGTGTTATCAACATCATTACCCGTGATGCGGCAAGCAATATGGCAAGTTCCGTCAGGGTAAACAGGGGGGGAATGGGTGTTTCCGATGTGTCAGCACTTTTCGGAAATACCATGGAGGATTTCGATTACCGGTTGTCTTTTGGCTATCGGGCGGACGGAGGCGATAATCCACAGACATTGAATGACGGCAGTACTAGTCGGCTATTCAATCTGCGTTCGAATTACAGCCCGGATAGCAGGAACAGTATTGAGTTGCAGCTTGGTCTGAATGACGGGAGCTATGGGCTAGGTATCGCCGGACGGGATCAAGAGCCATTCAGGAACGTGCAAACCAGCAATGACTTTCAACAATTGAGTTGGCGGCGTGTCTGGTCAGGCGGGGATGAGAGCATTCTGAAATACTACCGGATCAACCGCGATTACACGGATCCTTACAAATGTGTCAATGCCACGACTTGCGGAAATCCGACTCCGCAAACTTTTACAAGAGATACTGCCATCAGTCGGCGCCAGGAACTGGAGATTCAAAACACCACGCAACTGGGCGCGAACAATCGTGCAGTCTGGGGCGGAGGAATACGCTACGACTATATGAACCAGCCGCTGTTGTTCGAAACTCCCATAACGTTACGGCAATCGCATATTTTTGCGCATGACGAATGGCGGGTGACGCCGTCAACTCTGGTGAACGTAGGGGCAATGTATGAGGATGACGGAGCGGGACACAGGAATACTTCTCCCAGAATCTCGATTAATTACCACCTTGTTCCACAACAAACGCTGCGCGCCTCGATTTCATCGGCAACGCGCAACCCGGTGATGGTGGAAATGTACATGAGAACGGCTCAATGGGCATATTGGAATCTCGGTAATACTCCTCCGACACAGGGGCTTCAGCCAGAAAAAATTCTTGCCAGGGAAATCGGGTATGTCGGGAAGTTTGATTCGGTCAGCGTGGACGGACGCCTCTATTACGATAAAGTCAGGGATATTATCCTGGTCGATTACCTGGCTGACCTGGGCAATATGTCGAACAGTTTCAATAATATGTCGGAAGCAACCTTTAAAGGTCTGGATATTTCCGTTAACTACCGCTGGGATGACGGAAGAATAACCGTGAACTATTCACATCAGAAAACAAGTTGCGCGTTCACTACCTATCCGACGCAATACTTCAATCCGACTCCGATTCCCGGAACCAATCCGCCTGCTACCATCGGGCAAACCTACCAGACAGAATATTTGAACATCTGTTCCGAATCGGTTCCTTTGAATAGCGGAAGTTTGTTGCTGAGTCAGCAACTCACTGAAGCATTACAATTCAGTATTGGTTATTATTTGCGAGGCCGGGTCAGGGTCAGTAATGTTTCGAGCATCTTTGAGCCACAATCGCCAATGCGCAGAGTGGATATGCGCTTCGCCAGTACATTCGGACAAAAAGAAAAAGCAGGAGGAGGAGAGATAGCTGTGGTTTTGCAGAACGCGTTCCAGAACAACTATACGGAATACGGTAATCTGCAACAAACTGTGAATCTCACTTTTGAGCGGCGGGCCTATTTTACTGCAACGATATATTATTAATCGGGCGATAGTTCACTGTCCGGTATTTTCCTGGCATACACTGAGGTGTGCCATGGTGTTTGCTTTCCTGGTTTCATTTCTTCTGCTGGCGCAGGCTGATCCTTTACGCGTGACGCTGGTGTTAAGCGAAGAAGGGGGGACATATCAGGCGTTCAGCGACGCATTGCGCAACAAACTGCAATCAGACAAGTTCGTCCTGAAAACACAAAAAACCGGCAATTCAATCAACCCGTCCAACCTGTATATCGCGGTCGGCATGAAAGCAGCAGCTGAACTTGCGGACAGAGATATTCCCTCGTTGAGTGTACTCGTTCCCAGGGAGGGATACGATAAGTTGCCCACCCAGCGGCGAGTTACACCACGATCGGCTATTTTTCTTGACCAGCCCATGGAGCGGCAGGTTGCCTTTTTGCTGGCTGCCTTGCCGGATACCCGGCGTGTCGGAGTGATTTATTCCCACCCGCCTCCAGAACTTCAGGTTTTACGCAAATTGTTGACGGACAGAAATATCCGTTTACATGAGCGTGCTGTCAACGAAGCCCACCCCCTGAACGATGCGTTGGGGAAAGTGTTGAGCGAAAGTGAAGTTCTTTTTGTATTGGCGGATGCAAAAGTCTACAACGCAGGAACGATACGCAACATTCTGCTGACCTCCTACCGCAAGCAGGTGCCTTTGATCGGCATCTCCCATGCCTATACCAGGGCGGGTGCGCTGTGTGCAATTTTCAGTACGCCGAAGCAGATTGCGGCACAGACAGCGGATGCGATCCTGCAGTTTGCCGCTTCTGGCAGAATGCCACCAGACAGTTATCCCAGGCAATTCGAAGTCTCGGTCAATAGACAAGTGGCCAGATCACTCGATATACCTATCAGAGACGCAGATCGACTGCGCGATGAAGTCAGGAGAAATCCATGAATAAACATGGAATCGAGAGACAAACGCTGGCGGTCGCCGTTATCCCGATCCTGATCCTGGCGTTGTTGCTGGAAAGTTACTTCACCTACACCCGCTTTGCGGATTTGGATCAAGCGTTGTTTGACAGGGCAAAGCTGATCGTTCATCAACTCGCTTCGTCCAGTGAATATCCCGTTTTTTCCGGGAACATGGGGTTGTTACAGCAGCAAGTGGATGTTGCTTTTGCACAGCAGGACATCAACTCCATCCTGGTGCTGGATGCCGATCAGAATTATCTTGCCGGGGCGGGAGGAATGCGCAACACCTATGGACGGGAAATATTCAAGAATAGTCTGTCAGAGGCAGATGACATTGTCACAATCAGGGAAGACAGCAATGTCTTGTGGTTTCATCAACCTATCGTTGCCACACAGATCAAGCTGGACGAATTGGTCAGCGAACCAGCAGATAATCTGCCAAGCAGGGCGCTGGGGAGTGCGATCGTTGAAGTCAGTAAAAACAGATTGAATACCGCAAAGCTGGAGATGCTGGGACTTAACCTGTTTTTGTTGCTGCTGGTACTGGTGACAACCATGCTGATCGCCCTGCGTGTGTCGCGTCGCATAACGCTCCCGGTGCTGCAGATGAGCGATGCCATCCGCCGTATCGGGGAAGGGCACCTGGATACGCACATTAACGGAAACCAGGTGCAGGAACTGGATGAACTTGCTTCAGGTATTAACGATATGGCCCATTTGCTGCAGCAGGATCGCAATACCCTGCAACAGCGTATTGAAGAAGCAACCCGGGAACTGCGCCGCAAAAAAGAAGAGGCGGAAAAGGCCAACTCCGACAAAAGCCGTTTTCTGGCTGCGGCAAGTCATGATCTAAGGCAACCCATGCATGCGCTTGGGCTGTTTGTCGGCGAATTGCACAGCAGGCTCGATACGGCAGAGCAACGTAAGATCGCCAGCAAAGTTGAAGAATCGGTCGAGGCGTTATCCGGTTTACTGGATTCCTTGCTGGATATTTCCAAACTGGATGCCGGAATTGTGGTTCCACAAATACAAAACGTAGATGTCGAAGCGATACTTAAGCGTCTGGAGCAGGAATTCGTTCCGATTGCACGGCGCAGCAATGTCAAATTATGCGTCAGATGCATCAAAGGCAAGGTATTGAGTGACCCTGTGTTGCTGGAAAGGATTCTGCTCAACTTGTTGAGCAATGCAATTCGTTATACACCGCTGAATGGCACGGTATTGCTGGCATGCCGCAAAAGGGGCGAAGATATGCGCATTGAAGTACGCGATAACGGCATCGGTATTCCTTACGACGAACAGCAGAACATATTCCACGAATTCGTACAATTGGCGAACTGTGCGCGAGATCGGAGCAAAGGATTGGGATTGGGGCTTGCCATCGTGGATCGCCTTGCAAGGTTGCTGCATCATACGCTGGGTCTGCGATCGATACCGAATCGGGGGTCGACTTTTTCAGTGACCATACCGCGCGTATTTGACGTGGAAGACCTGCTTGCGGAGCAGGGAAATGATCCGGTTGCAGCGATGCCAAAACTCGACCGCCTGGAAAATCTGAAGGTGTTGGTCGTTGACGACGACATATTGGTGCGAGCCAGTACTGCAGGAATTCTTGAATCCTGGGGGTGTAATGTCTCTGTCGGGGAAGCGCTGGAAACGGTCTGGAAAGAATATTCCGAATCCCATTTTGACCTGGTAATCTGCGATTACCGGTTGCCTGACGGTAACGGGTTGCAACTTGCCGACCGCATCAAGGATCATTGCGAAATACCGCCCGCATTCATCCTGATTAGCGGCGATACCTCCCCACAAATACTACAGGCCGTCAATGACAGAGACCATCATCTATTGCACAAGCCGGTTCGCCCGGCCAAATTGCGCTCGCTGATCCTGTTCCTGCTGAAAAATCGCAACAAACCGGACTGAGCGCTGCCAGTTTAAGCTGCAGGATGGGGAGTTTACAAAGGATTTTTTCAATAAAAACGCCCGGACTGAATCCGGGCGTGAAGGAATAATTGCACGGGATTATCGGGATTATTTTTTGTCCATCGAGCAAGTGCTCATCCCGAAAATGGCATAGGCCGGGCAGAATTTGAAGATGCCGGTCACCAGAGGAACGACACCAATCCAGCCCCAAACGGGCAGCATGCCAGCCAGCGTTGCGCCGATAAGTCCCAGACCGACAACAATACGCAGGATACGGTCGATAGTGCCAACGTTGATTTTCATTTCTGCTCCTTTAGGTAAGAGATTAGAGGAGTTCACAGGATATGCGCAAAGGGGCGATTTGTCTGTGACAAAAATCACATATTTTGCAATTCAGAACTCGGAAAAACGTTTTAATGCAATATTATCAACAACTTCTATTTGCTCTCTGGCCATTTTCACCCAGCCTTGATCGGCAAATCCCTTCAATAAACGGCTGACGATCTCGCGCGCACTGCCGAGTTCGTCGGCCAGGGCCTGGTGCGTTGTATGCAGGGGACTGGGTTTGGCAATGAGCAGCGCTGCGAGGCGTTGATCCAGTTTCTGGAAAGCGACAGCGGAGACCAGTTGCATCAGGTCGGAAAGACGATCCGAGAACAAGTGGAACACATAGTCGCGGAAGGTATCGTGCTTGTCGAGCAGGGCCTGGAATGAAGGTGCAGGCAACAACACCATCTCCAAATCCTGTTCGGCGATGCCGCGCGCCGTATAGCGGGTGTGTCCAAGCAGGCAACTGCTGGTGATGATGCAACTTTCACCCGGTGTCACGCGGTAAAGCTGCAATTCGCGGCCGTTCGGGGAAGATTTGATAACGCGGATGCTGCCGGAAAGCAGCATGGGAAAACCCTGGCAGGGCTGGTTCTCGTCGAACACGACGGTTCCGGCGGGTATCGGCATCAACATTGCGTTCTCCAGCAATATATCCAGTTCCGCGCCAGGCAATCCGGCCAGTGCCGGGTATTGCTGAAGCAGGCGTGTGCGGATGTCGCTTGAGAGCATCGCTATTCCGGGCGCATGTGCGGGAAGAGAATAACGTCCCTGATGCTGGCGCTGTCGGTCAGCAGCATCACCAGCCGGTCTATGCCTATGCCTTCACCTGCCGTGGGCGGCAAGCCGTATTCAAGCGCACGCACGAAATCGCTGTCCTTGAACATTGCTTCTTCATCTCCTGCATCCTTGGCGGCGACCTGCGCATCGAAACGGCGTTCCTGATCTTCCGCATCGTTTAACTCTGAGAAGCCGTTGGCGATCTCGCGCCCGACGATGAACAGCTCGAAACGTTCGGTGATCTCCGGGCGGGCGTCGCTGCTGCGTGCCAGCGGCGATACTTCAACCGGGTAGTCGATGATGAAGGTCGGCTCGAACAGATGCGATTCGGCCAGTTCTTCGAACAGCGACAGCTGCAAACCGCCGACAGCATCTTTCGGGTTGTATTTTGCCCTCAAGTCCTGTAGCTCGTTGATGATGAACTCACGGTCTTTCAACTGCGCATCGGTAAATTGCGGATGGAATTTCTGGATCGCCTGCATCATGGTCAGGCGGTGAAACGGCTTGCCCAGATCAAGTGAGTTGCCCTGGTAAGTGATGGTCGTCGTACCCAGCACCTTGAGCGCCACTTCGGCAAACAGCTTTTCGGTGAATTCCATCATGTATTTGTAGTTACGGAACGCCTCGTAGAATTCGATCATGGTGAATTCCGGGTTGTGGCGCGTGGATACGCCCTCGTTGCGGAAATTGCGGTTTACCTCGAACACTTTCTCGAAGCCACCCACCACGAGACGCTTCAAATACAGTTCAGGAGCGATGCGCAGATACATCTTCATATCCAGCGCATTGTGGTGTGTTTCGAACGGCTTGGCCGATGCGCCGCCGGGAATGGGGTGCATCATCGGCGTTTCCACTTCCAGATAGTTATGGCGCACGAAAAAGTCGCGGATCGCCTGGATAATTCTGGTACGGGTGATGAATACCTTGCGCGATTCTTCGTTGGTGATGAGATCAAGGTGGCGCTGGCGGTATTTCTGTTCCTGGTCGGTGAGGCCGTGAAATTTTTCCGGCAAGGGACGCAGCGCCTTGGTCAGCAGGCGCAGTTGCTTTACGCGCACGGAAAGTTCGCCGGTCTTGGTCTTGAAGAGGATGCCTTCGGCGCCGAGGATGTCGCCCAGGTCGTAATGCTTGAATTCGGCATGTGCAGCCTCACCGGTGTTGTCGTTGCTGACGAACAACTGGATGCGGCCGCTCATGTCCTGAACGGTGGCGAAACTTGCCTTGCCCATCACGCGCTTCAGCATCATGCGTCCGGCCACAGCGACCGGGATCTGCGCGGCTTCCAGTTCATCATGCGACTTTTCGCCGAATTCGGCATGCAGATCGGCCGCCATGTTCTTGCGCTGGAAATCGTTTGGAAAAGCGACGCCTTTAGCGCGTATGGCATTCAGCTTGGTACGGCGCTCTGCAATGATCTGGTTTTCTTCTGGTTGTGGAGTGATTTGCTCTTCGGTCATATTGGTTCTCTGAAGTTAAACGCCTTGTTTCAAACTGGCTTCAATGAATGGGTCGAGATCGCCGTCCAGCACCTTCTGCGTGTTGGAAATTTCGACATTGGTACGCAGGTCTTTAATGCGCGACTGGTCGAGCACGTAGGATCGGATCTGGTGACCCCAGCCGACATCGGTCTTGGATGCTTCCAGCTTGTCTGCGTCGGCCTGGCGCTTGCGCAGTTCCAGTTCATACAGGCGCGACTTCAGCATGGACATCGCTTCGGCCTTGTTGCGGTGCTGCGAGCGGTCGTTCTGGCATTGCACCACGATGCCGGTCGGCACGTGGGTGATGCGGATCGCCGAGTCGGTCTTGTTGATGTGCTGGCCGCCCGCACCGGATGCGCGGAAAGTGTCGATGCGCAGGTCGGCAGGGTTGATGTCCACCTCGATGGAATCGTCCACTTCCGGCGAAACGAACAGGCTGGCAAACGAAGTATGGCGACCGCCGGAGGAGTCAAACGGCGACTTGCGCACCAGACGGTGCACGCCAGTCTCGGTGCGCAGGTGGCCATAGGCGTATTCGCCCTCGACCTTGAGTGAAGCGCTGCGGATACCGGCCACATCACCGTCAGTCTGCTCCAGCACTTCGGTTTTGAAGCCCTTACGTTCGCAGTAGCGGAGGTATTGCCGTAACAGCATTGAGGCCCAGTCGCAGGCCTCGGTACCGCCGGCGCCGGCCTGGATGTCGATGAAACAGTTATTCGGGTCTGCAGGGTTGGAGAACATGCGGCGGAATTCCAGCGCCTCGACACGCTTCTCGATGTCCTGAACGTCGGAACTGATGCTGTGGAGGCTGTCCTCGTCATTCTCCGCCTGCGCCATCTCCAGCAATTCGGCGGCATCGTCGAGGTTCTGGGTGATCTGGGTGAGTCCGAGTACCACGTCTTCCAGCAACTTGCGTTCGCGACCCAGATCCTGCGCGCGCTTTGTGTCGTTCCAGATGGCCGGGTCTTCGGCGAGTTGATTGACTTCGGCTAAACGTTCCTGCTTGCCGTCGTAGTCAAAGATACCTCCGAAGTTCGGCGTTGCGGGTATGCAGACTTTGGATTTTGTTGATAAGTGCGTTGAGTTGTTCGGCTTCCATTTTTGTATGTTCCAAGCAGCTTGCGAGGCCCGCGATTATACACGTCCCGTGGGCCTTCATGGGAGCAGGGCCGCGTTACTACAGCAGGAGCAGGCCGATCGCAACACCCGCAGCAATCGCAAGAAAGCCGACAGCCAGATGTTTGCCCAGCGCAAAGCCGCCGATGGAAACTGCCAGGCCGAATTTGAACAACATGTTGGAAAGGTAGGCCAGTGCAATGGAAGTGACGGTCTGTGCACTGCTCAGTTTATCCAGGTGAAACAGGCGCAGGCTTGAAAGCGCGATCGCATCTACATCGGTGAGTCCGGAGATGAGGGCGACAATATATAGCCCGCCACTGCCTGCCACATCGTTGAGCCACGCAGAGCAGAACAATACAACGACAAACAGCAGTCCAAAAGTCAGCGCCGCGTGGAGTTCAGTCGGGTTGGTGGTCTCAGGCATGGGCAACATTCCGGTGTTTTTCAGGCGTTCCCAATTGAGTAGTGTTGCGGCCAGACCCAACAGCAATCCCAGCCCCATTACCGGGGCAAGTTGCTTGAGGATGGCCGGAGAGACGATGCTGCTGACAATCATGAGACGGATTAACACGACCTGGCTGGCGATCAGGATGACTACCGCCGACAGGCGCAGCATACTTTCGTTGAGTTTGCTGTGTCTGGCGTAAACCAGCGTGGTGGCAGTGCTGGAAACCAGTCCGCCAAAAAAGCCGAGCAGCGGTGCGCCATAGCGCTGTCCCGTCCAGCGCAGGGCGATATAGCCAGCCAAGCTCAGGCCGGAAATCAGCACCACCATCATCCATGCCTGATAGGGGTTAAACGCGCCATACGGGCCATAGTTCTGGTCGGGCAGGATAGGCAGGATGACGAAACTCAGTACCGAGAATTGCAGGATGGAAACCAGGTCACGGCGGTTAAGCCGTTGCGACATGCCATGTAACTCGGGTTTGAAATACAGCAGGATAGTGGTTGCGATGGCCAGTATGACCGAAAGTTTGGCGAAACCGAACCAGACCAGCACGCCGAGCGCATAACTGAAGAGTAATGCAGCAACTGTGGTCGTGCCGGGATCGTTGTTTTCGGTGGGGGCGTTGAAGTAGGCCGCGACGATCATGGCGGCGACTGCCAGCAAACCGCCAATCAACAACCAGGGGGTACCGCTCTTGTCGGACAGCAGTGCGAGGAGTGTGCCGAACATTGCAACCAGCGCAAAAGTGCGCAACCCGGCTTTGGCGGAAGGATTGCGTTCGCGTTCGAGCCCGATTAACAGGCCGATGGCAAAGCTGGTCAGGAACTGCGGGAGTGCTTCGAGGTTGCTACCCTGCAGAAAACCGGTATCCACTATTCCCCCTTACCAATGACGAACGATCAACTGCAGACTTTCTCTGCCATTGTATTCATTGACGCTCAGGCTGTACACCGCGCGGATGCTATCCGGCGCTAGTTCAACGGAATAGAAACGAATAGCATCGAAACTTCCGGCTGGCGAGGAGAGTTTCAGTTTGAGGTGTTTTTCACCCACAATGCGCTGCGTTTGAACCTGAAAATTTCCCTCGAACAGTGGCTCGGGAAAACCTTGCCCCCAAACCTGGCGCTGCAGGTCGCGGGCAATACTTAAAGTAAATTCTTGCGTTTCGAGCATGCCATCGGTAGAAATGGTCTTAACCAGCGACTCTTCATCAAGCAGTTCTTGTGCTGTAGATTCAAAGGCTTGTCGAAATTCACTCAAGTTATCTTCACTGATGCTTAAACCCGCTGCCATGGCATGGCCGCCGAATTTCTGGATCAGATGCGGATAGCGTTTGGATACCAGATCAAGCGCATCGCGCAAATGCAGTCCGGCAATGCTGCGCCCCGAACCTTTGAGTTCTCCTGATTGTGAACGCGCGAAGGCAATCACCGGACGGTGAAATTTATCCTTGAGTCGCGAGGCGAGAATGCCGATCACGCCCTGATGCCAGTTTTCGTTGAACAGCGATAGTGAATAGCTGTCTGCCGGGTTGAAGTCATCAAGGGTGGCCAGCGCACTCTCCTGCATATCTGCTTCAATAGTGCGCCGCTCCCGGTTCAGCACATCCAGCCTGGCAGCGATTTCGTCGGCCTCGGATGCATCGTCAGTCAACAGGCAACGGATGCCCAGGCCCATATCCTCCAGGCGTCCGGCTGCATTCAAGCGCGGTCCGACAATGAACCCCAGTTCGTATGCCGATGCCTGTGTCACCTGTCTGCGCGCAACCCGCAACAGAGCCTGAATACCGGCACAACTGCGTCCGGCACGAATGCGCTGCAGGCCCTGCTGCACGAGGATGCGGTTGTTATCGTCCAGCTTGACCACATCCGCAACCGTACCCAGAGCGATGAGGTCAAGCAGATTACCCAGGTTGGGTTCGGTCATTTCTGCGAATGCGCCGCGCTTGCGCATTTCGGCGCGCAATCCCATCAGCACGTAGAACATCACGCCTACACCCGCCAGATGTTTGCTGGGAAAGGAACAGCCCGACTGGTTGGGATTCACGATGCACAGTGCTTCCGGAAGCATATCTCCGGGCAGGTGATGGTCGGTAACCAGCACCTGCATGCCCAACCGGTTGGCCTCGGTCACGCCGTCCACACTGGCTATGCCGTTGTCCACGGTGAGCAGAATGTCCGGTTTTGACGCGGCGCCCAGTTGCACAATTTCCGGGGTCAGGCCATAACCGTACTCAAAACGGTTGGGAACGATGAAATCCACGCGCGCTCCCAGCGCGCTCAAACCGCGCATAGCCACTGCACAAGCCGTTGCGCCGTCAGCATCGTAATCGGCCACGATCAGTATTGTCTTCTTTTTCACAATGGCGTCGGCGAGGTGACAAGCCATCTGTTCTGCGTTTTTCAGCAGCGAGAAAGGCAATAGTCGCTTGATGCCGGTGTCCAGTTGGGCGGCATCCTGAATGCCGCGGGCCGCGAAAATGCGCGCCAGCAATGGCGCAATGCCGGATTCTGCAAGTTGCACGGCTGTGTCGGCGGAATAGGGGCGTTGGCTGATTTTGCTCATTGGGGCCGGAGTTAAATTTGCTGACAGTGTAGCAGAGGGGTAATCGTATTTTTATACCAGTTCAGTTAGAATGCCGCTCACTTTGACAACCTTTTATAACGGCGCAGACATATCGTGGCATTGATAGTACAGAAATACGGCGGCACTTCTGTCGGGAGTCCCGACCGCATAAGAAAAGTTGCGCAGCGCGTTGCAAAATACAAGGCTCAGGGACATCAGGTCGTTGTCGTCGTTTCTGCCATGAGCGGAGAGACCAACCGGCTGGTCTCGCTGGCCAAGGAAATCCAGAATCATCCCGATCCCCGCGAACTCGATGTGGTGCTCTCTACCGGCGAGCAGGTGACCATTGGTCTGTTGGCAATGGCGCTCAAGGAAATTGGTCTGCAAGCCAAAAGCTATACTGGCCCGCAGGTGAAGATACTTACCGACAGTGCGTTCACCAAAGCCCGTATCGTCAGCATTGATGAACAGAACATCATGGCCGACCTGGCCAATGACAATGTGGTCGTTGTGGCCGGGTTCCAGGGCATGGATGAAGCGGGCAACATCACAACACTAGGACGTGGTGGATCGGATACCACCGGCGTTGCCATTGCAGCAGCATTGCGTGCCGACGAATGTCAGATATTTACCGACGTGGACGGCGTTTATACCACCGATCCTCGTCTGGTGCCCGAAGCGCGCCGCCTGAAAAGCATTACTTTTGAAGAAATGCTGGAAATGGCGAGCCTTGGCTCCAAGGTGCTGCAGATCCGCTCAGTTGAGTTCGCCGGTAAATACAAAGTCAAATTGCGTGTGCTCTCTAGCTTCAAGGAAGAGGGCGATGGAACGCTGATCACTTTCGAGGAAGACAACAAAATGGAACAGGCAATCATTTCAGGTATCGCCTTCAACCGCGATGAGGCCAAGATCACTGTGCTGGGAGTTCCGGATAAACCCGGTATCGCTTACCAGATTCTCGGCCCTGTGAGCGATGCTCAAGTCGATGTGGACATGATCATCCAGAACGTCGGTGTGGACGGCACCACCGATTTCTCCTTTACTGTGCATCGCAACGAATTCAACAAGGCGATGGACATACTTAAGAATAACGTGCAACCTCATATCGGTGCGCGCGAAGTGGTCGGGGATGACCGGGCAGCCAAGGTCTCGGTAGTTGGTGTCGGCATGCGTTCGCACGTGGGCATTGCCAGCAAGATGTTCCGCACGCTGGCGGAAGAGGGCATCAATATTCAGATGATTTCCACTTCCGAAATCAAGATATCTGTAGTTATCGACGAGAAATATCTGGAACTGGCTGTGCGCGTGCTGCACAAGGTGTTCGACCTGGATCAGGAAGGGTCATAAACCGTTTGACCGCCTAGCCGCTAGTCAGTATTATTCGCGGCCTTCGGAGAAGTGGCCGAGTGGTCGAAGGCACGCCCCTGCTAAGGGCGCATACGAGCTTAAACTTGTATCGAGGGTTCGAATCCCTCCTTCTCCGCCACAAAAAGTAAGCAACAAAAACGCGCCCGTAGCTCAGCTGGATAGAGTACTTGGCTACGAACCAAGGGGTCAGGAGTTCGAATCTCTTCGGGCGCACCAATAAAATAAAGGCTTCCAGTAATGGAGGCCTTTTTATTTGCACTATTCATTCTTCACCGAAGTCTCTGTCGACGTGCAGTTCCACAAGGGCACTTGAATCCATTGCCCGCTTTATGCCTAATGGCCAAGTATATCAATCAAGCTGACAGGAAATATTCTTTTATCTTTCAATGTGATGATGTGTCAGGACTAGGCTTAGGACTATATCTTTTGGCATATGTTCTTCTGAGTATTTTGTTGTTAGGCTCTGCCACCAAACGCTCATAACCATATCTGAGAAACGGTGAAAACTGGGAAAAAGGCATGAACTGGTATTTAGATGTGTTAGTGAAAAAATACGCGGTATTTGATGGACGGGCGGGAAGGGAAGAGTATTGGCACTTCACTCTGATTAATATCATTTTCAGTCTTGCGCTTTATGCAGGTTTTAATGAAGTATGGGCTATCTATGCATTAGTTGTTTTAATCCCAAGCATTGCTGTAACAGTTCGAAGGCTGCATGATATTGATCGTAGCGGGTGGTGGTTTCTGATGGTTATCGTTCCGATCCTGGATATCGCGCTGCTGATCATGATGTTGTTGGATGGAAAGCCCGGCCCGAACCAGTATGGCTTTAACCCTAAAGACGTCATTGCCTAGCCGCTTCAATCTCCCATAATCTCGTCTTAAATGACGACAGGAATAACGATTTCGATTGTCTTGTCGCGTTCATCTTCGCGCAATCTCTGCCAAATCAAAGCCCTCACATAAAGAAGCTGATTCTTTACAGTTCGCATGGATTATTTCTACGGCGAGCAATATGTGCGGCGTATGCTAACATTTCCATAAAATATTCCTGAACATGGCGCGTCACTATTGAAGCGCTTTTCACAACTCGAAAGTTATGTCTCCAATCATTACGGCTACCAGTCTGGTTAAACAGTATCCCGGCGTCACTGCAGTTGACGGGATTGATCTCGTCATACCCCGGGGAATCTGCTTCGGCTTGCTTGGCCCTAATGGCGCGGGCAAAACCACCACCATCGAGATGCTTGAAGGCATACAGATGCAGACCAGCGGAACCGTGCTGTACAAAGGCGAACCATTGGGGACACAGTATCGCGAAGAGGTCGGCATACAATTTCAACATACTGCGTTACAGGAGTTTCTGTCAGTACGCGAGACGCTGGCGTTGTTTGAACACTTCTATCATCGTACCTTGCCGATTCAGGAAATAATCGAGTTGTGTTCTCTTGCGGATATTCTGGAACGCGATACCCGTAAAATATCCGGCGGACAACGGCAACGCCTGCTGCTTGCATTGGCATTGATCAATGATCCGGAATTGATCTTCCTGGACGAGCCGACGACCGGGCTGGACCCGCAAGCCCGGCGCAATTTCTGGGATCTGGTCAAACTGGTCAAGTCACGCAACAAGACCATCGTACTGACCACGCATTACATGGAAGAGGCATACGCACTGTGCGACGAGATCGCCATCATGAATAAAGGGCGCATCGTTTCCCTCGGTACACCGGCGCAATTATTGTCCGAGCATTTTGGCGATGTGGTGTTGCAGATTCCAAATGCCGATGCGGAAGACAAACTTGCCGAATTTGGATCAAGCGCAGTAATCGTGGGCAATACACTGGAAATCAGAACCAATCGCCTGCACCATACCCTGCAGCAATTGATGGAACTTGGCGTTAATCTGGATCGACTGCGTATCCGCGCCTGGACGCTGGAAGACCTGTTCATCAATGTAACCGGAGAAAAACTCAGCCCATGAAGAAATTCCTGGCCGTTTTGCATGCGCGCAACATGGAATTTTTGCGCGATCGCTCTGCGCTGGCGTGGAACCTGGCCATGCCGTTCATGCTGGTGATCGGTCTTGCATTCACTTTTTCCGACAGTAACAGGGAAATCTACAAGATCGGCGTGCTGGGAGGCCTGGACAAGCTGCACACCGTTGCGCCCGCACTGCAATCGACCCGGCATATTCATTTCATTCCGTACGAGGACAAGCAAATTGCCATCGGCAAGGTGGAACATCATCAGATGGACATGCTGATCGATGTCGGCGATGTGCCGAAATACTGGGTCAATTCCAGTTCTCCCAACGGTTATCTGCTCGAGCGCATCGTCTGGGGAACAGAGGGACAGCATTTCCAGCGCCAGACCGTGCAGGGTGCGGAGATACGTTATGTTGACTGGTTCCTGCCCGGTATTCTCGGCATGAACATGATGTTTGCCTGTCTGTTCGGCGTGGGATTCGTGATCGTTCGTTACCGCAAAAACGGCTTCCTCAAACGTCTGAAGGCTACACCGCTGAGCGCATTCCAGTTCCTGCTCGCGCAACTGGTTTCGCGGCTGCTGTTGATCATGGTCATTACCACGATTGTCTACTCCGGATGCAATATCTTCATCTCGTTCAATATGCAGGGGTCGTACTGGGTGCTGCTGCTGATCGCCACATTGGGATCGATGAGCATGATTTCCATCGGCCTGCTTATTGCGGCGCGCACTGCAAGCGAGGAATTGGCCGGCGGGATTCTCAACCTGGTCACCTGGCCGATGATGCTGTTGTCGGGTGCATGGTTTTCGCTGGAAGGCGCGCAGGTATGGGTGCAGAAATTGTCGCTGATTTTCCCGTTGACCCACATGATTACTGCCGCGCGCGCTATCATGACCGAAGGCGCCACGCTGTCCCAGGTAATGCCGCAAGTCTGGGTGCTTGTCATCATGAGCATATTTTTTCTTGCGATTGGCGCCTATGTGTTCAAGTGGGAATGATCCGGACCATGCCGGATTGATTTCCATATCGTTGCATCGATTGCCAGGAGGACATTGATACCGTGTTTACCAAAGCTACTTTCAAATTTCTTGATGAACTTGCTGCCAACAACAACCGGGGCTGGTTCGAAAAAAACAAACCGCGTTATGAAGCACTGGTGCGTGAGCCTGCGCTGGATTTCATCGAAGCAATGGAGCGGCCGCTCAAGACCTTTGCCCCCAGCTTTCGCGCCGAGCCGCGCAAAATGGGCGGCTCACTGATGCGCGTATTCCGCGACACGCGCTTCTCGCGTGACAAGACACCGTACAAGACCAATATCGGCATCCAGTTCCGCCATGCACTGGGCAAGGACGTTCATGCACCCGGTTTTTATGTGCACATCGCCACGGAAGAATGCTTCTTTGGCGCAGGTTGCTGGCATCCGGAAGCCGATGCGCTGGGAAAGATACGCGACCTCATCGCGGATAAACCGGAGAAATGGTTTACCACCTGTGGTGATAAAAAGTTCGCCGCACATTGGGAGTTGGCGGGGGACAGCCTGACAAGGCCGCCGCGCGGTTACGATGCCAATCATGCGGCGATAACGGACTTGAAACGCAAAGACTTCATCGCCCTGGCTTCCTTGTCCAGGGTCGAAGTTACGGGAGCAGGGCTGGTCAAACTGGCAGGCAAACGGTTTGCGGAAACGGCACCTTTCATGAAATTTCTGTGCGAAGCGCTGGGCGTGCCATACTGACTGAATCCTGGTCCAAACACCATGATTTTCCCGCTTTCGGCATTATGCCGCGCACACCGCCAACTCATCCCACTCTGTTGTATAACGTTTCGACATATGTTCCCGCCGCATTGCCCAGGCTTTGTCGGTTCCTTCACCCAATAACCGGATCGTGCCGCTGCCCATGCTGCGGTTGATGCGATCCAGCGTGCCCATCAGGGCATTCGATTTTCCCTGGGCTTCAGCATCGTCAAACAGGCTTCGCGGTCTGTCCAAGGCGGGGATGATCCCGTCCAGCATCACCCCCGCCTTCTGATAAGCGTAACCTAAGCGGTAGATATGACGCAGTCCCCGCAGCGCCGCATGGCACAACAGGCGCGTGTCGTCACCGGGTTTGTGCAGGGGTACCAGTATTGCCTGGCGGTATTGCTTATCGCGCGCTTTGTGTGGGCTGGTGCGGATATATACCTGGATGGCGCTGGCCAGCGAATGCTGCTGGCGCAGTTTTTCCGCGGCGCGCGTGGTATAAGCGGTTACGGCCTGCTCCAGGTCGGACAGGCGCGAGGTCGACCTGCCGAACGAGCGCGAACAGATGATTTGCTGCTTGTCGAGCACCACATCGTCCAGTTCCAGACAGGCGACGCCGTTCAACTCTGCCACGATGCGTTCCTGCACCACACTGAATTTTTCGCGCAGACGCTTGGGCGGTGTGCGCTTCAGGTCGAGCACTGAACGGATACCCATCTCGTTCAGTTTGCCCGTACTGCGCCAGCCTACGCCCCAGACCTCGCGCACGTCGATGGAGGCAAGCAGGCTGTCCAGTCCGCTTTCGTTCAGCGCATTGAAATCGCATATGCCGCCGAAGCGTGCGTTTTTCTTCGCGACATGGTTAGCGAGCTTGGCCAGCGTCTTGCTCGGTGCAATGCCTATGCAGACCGGAATGCCGATACAACGGCGTATGGTTTCGCGTATGCGTTGCGCGTACTGTGTGTGATCGGCAGAGATGCCGGTCAGGTCGAGAAAGGATTCGTCGATGGAATACACTTCCTGTTCCGGGCTGAATTGCGCCAACAGCGACATCACGCGGTTGGAAATATCGGCATACAGGCTGTAATTGGAAGAGAAAGCGACGATGCTGTGCCGCCTGGCCATGTCTTTCATCTGGTACCAGGGCACGGCCATTTTCATACCCAGGTTTTTCACCTCCTGCGAACGCGACACCACGCAACCGTCGTTGTTGGAAAGCACCACCACGGGCTTGTTTTCCAGTCTGGGCTGAAACACGCGTTCGCAGGAAACGAAAAAATTGTTGCAGTCCACCAGTGCGATGGCACGCTGGCTCATACTTTATGCACTGTCCATTGCACCACGCCCCAGATGGAAAAATCCTGCTCCGGCTTGATAACGACTTCCGGGTAATCCGGATGCGCGGCGCGCAGTACCTTGCCTTGTGGTGTATACAGCAATTGCTTTACCGTGAATTCACCATCCACTACCGCGACCACTACGCTGCCATGAGCGGCGGGCACGGAACGGTCCACAATCAACAGATCACCGTCAAAGATACCCAGTTCGCGCATCGAATGTCCCGCCACGCGCATGAAGAAGGTTGATTCTTTATGCTGGATCAAATGCTCATCCAGACTCAGCCGCCGCTCCACATAATCATCGGCAGGCGAGGGGAAGCCCGCGGGTACGGCCCTGCGCAACAAGGCGCGTTGCCGCTCGAACATGGATTTATTAGGGTGCGTCAGCGACAGCAACACGGAATGGGCGGTGCGGTGGCCCGGGCTGGCAAGGCTAAGGTTAAAACTGGTCATGGCAATATCCGACAGAACGAACGTTCTTTGATGTTAGAGAACGTTCGTTCTGTTGTCAACCCTGCGGATGAAATCTCATCAATGAGCCGTGAGCGGAGCATTCTTTTTTTTTGCGTGTAGCCTGGGAGTGACTTTGCTGCTAGATTGCATGCCGCTGAACCATTTGCTCTCTGTGGAGCACACAACGGCAAATTGAAAGGAAATTATGGAAATCTACATTTACTGGTTTTTACTGGCGCTGATATTGACTGGCCTGGAGATGGTCACCGGCACGTTCTATCTGCTGGTGGTCGCCATTGCGATGGCAACAGGAGGACTGGCGGCATGGCTGGGCATAAGCATGGCATGGCAACTGACGCTCTGCGCAGTGACGGGTGTTGCAGGCACGATCATCTTGCGGCGCTGGAAAAGCACCCAGGCCAGTGAAACGCCCAACCAGGGTTTCGACGTCGACCAACCGGTGCGTGTCATTAAGTGGCACGATAATGGAACAGCCCGGGTTTTTTACCGAGGCGCAGAATGGGATGCAACGCCGGAGTCCGCAGACACCCCGCACGACGAGACACTCTACATCAAGGCTGTGCAAGGTTCGGGGCTGATTCTGACGCATCGCAAATCGCAGCAATAATTTTAAGGAGAAAACATGGAAATCGCTCTGCTCATATTGGTTGCAGCCATCATTTTCATCATCAAGGCGCTCAAAATCGTACCCCAGCAAAATGCCTGGGTAGTGGAACGTCTGGGGCGTTTTCATGCGGCATTGTCGCCCGGCCTCAACGTGGTGATCCCGTTCATCGACAGCGTCGCCTACAAACACCTGCTCAAGGAAATCCCGCTCGACGTGCCCAGCCAGGTCTGTATTACCAAGGATAATACCCAACTGCAGGTGGACGGTATCCTGTATTTCCAGGTGACCGACCCCAGGCTCGCCTCTTACGGCACCAGCAACTACATCATGGCGATCACCCAGCTTGCGCAGACTACGTTGCGTTCGGTCATCGGCAAAATGGAACTGGACAAGACATTCGAAGAGCGAGACGACATCAACCGCGCCGTGGTGGCGGCGCTGGATGAAGCGGCCACCAGTTGGGGCGTCAAAGTGCTGCGCTATGAAATCAAGGATCTCACGCCGCCCAAGGAAATTCTCCACGCCATGCAGGCGCAGATCACCGCCGAGCGCGAGAAACGCGCTCTGATTGCCGCATCGGAAGGCCGCAAGCAGGAACAGATCAATATTGCCACCGGCGAGCGCGAAGCCTTCATCCAGCGTTCGGAAGGCGAAAAGCAGGCTGCAATCAACACCGCACAGGGCGAGGCAGCGGCGATCATCGCCGTTGCGACCGCCACCGCACAAGCCATTCAGCAGGTCGCCCAGGCTATCCAGTCGCCCAGCGGCATGGATGCTGTCAACCTCAAGGTTGCGGAAAAATATGTCGAAGCTTTTGGCAATGTCGCCAAGGAGGGCAATACCCTCATCCTGCCGGGCAACCTGGCGGAAATGGGCGGGATGGTAGCCACGGCGATGAGCATTGTGAAGGCGCAGAAATAGGAAATGAGCGGAGCGCACCATGAATAATAATCCGGTGTTTGATTATCTGCGTTTTTCCAGGGAGTTGGTGCACGTCCTGGTCATTCTGGTTCTGGCGTGGGTTTTTCTGGTTGTCACCCGCAAGTTGATCCGGATATTCCGCGATTTCATGAACGCACGTGCAGCCTCGGCGGAAGATAAGCGCCGCATTGAAACGATGGCGCGCGTCATTCGTTACCTCGACAACGTAGTGGTTTTGCTGGTGACGATCATGTTGGCGCTGAACGAATTCGGTATTTCCATCGTCCCCATTCTGGGTGCAGCCGGGGTGGTTGGATTGGCTGTGGGCTTTGGTGCACAGAGCCTGATCAAGGATTATTTCAACGGAATGTTTTTGTTGCTGGAAAACCAGATAAGCCAGGGTGATGTGGTTGAGGTGTGCGGAAAAACGGGTATCGTGGAAAATATTACGTTGCGTTACGTTGGTCTGCGCGATTACGAAGGAAATTTTCACTTTATTCCGAATGGATTGATCTCGACCGTGACAAATAAATCACGCGGCTATGCTTATGCCGTGATCGACGTAAGCATTGCCTATCGCGAAAATACCGATGAGGTTTGTGCAGTGATCTCCGAGGTGGCCAAAGAACTGCGGGCGGATATTAACTTCAGCGACAAACTGCTGGATGATATCGAGATCGCGGGCGTACAGGACTGGGGCGATTCGGCTGTAATCCTGCGCTGCCGCTTTAAAACCGTCGCTTTAGAGCAATGGGGGATACGCCGCGAGTTTCTGCGGCGGCTCAAGGCAGCGTTCGACGCTCGCGGCATCGAGATACCCTATCCGCACCTGACTATTTATGCCGGTCAGGACAAACAGGGCAATGCGCCATCATTTCGCCTGTCGGATCAGAATAAAACAAAGCAGGGATAGGTACGGAAAATCCGGAGAATTATTCCATGATGTTAGAATGAAATAATTAAGGAGTGACTTCGCTCACCGATAAAACATAAATGCTTTAGGAGAATTATCGTGTCGAAGCAAATTCGTGTCGGATTGGTCGGGTATGGCAGGGCAGGCAAGGCGGTTGCCAACGTATTGAGCAGTGATCCCCGTTTTGACTTGCGCTGGATTGCCCGCCGCTCGGTTATCGGGAAACAGGAAACATTTTCTGAAACGAATGTTCCGCTTTTCGGATTGGACGAGCATCCGTTTGAAGATTTATTCGAGCGCTTTCCGGTAGATGCACTGGTGGATTTTTCCGCACGCAAAACCCTTTATGCGTATGGTGAAGAAGTGCGCAAACGCGGCATCGAACTGGTCAGTTCGATATCGGATTATTCGGAAGAAGATCTGACGTATGCACGCAGTCTGGGGCAGGATACGCGGGTTTTGTGTTCGCCCAACATCACACTCGGCATCAATTTTCTCATCCTTGCTGCCAAGTTGTTGCGCAGGATCGCGCCCTTCGCCGATGTTGAAATTCTGGAACAGCACTTCCGCGAAAAAACCGAAATTTCCGGCACTGCGCGCAAGATCGCCGAAACCCTGGATGTAGAGGGCGAACGCATCACTTCATTGCGACTGGGCGGTATCGTCGGCCACCACGAAGTGATATTCGGATTTCCGCATCAGACTGTACGCCTTACCCATGAATCCATTCGCCGCGAAGCATTCGGTACCGGTGTGGCATTCGCACTGATAAATTTGACGGAATGTCCAAACGGCTTCTACACCTTTGACGAACTGCTGATGCGCTTGATGCGTGCAGAATTGATAGAAGATCAGCAAAAGTGAATCCGTTGCTGACCTGCCGGTATACCCAATCTTGAAAATCGCGATTGCCACGAACGACGACAGCAACAAGGTCTCCGGCCATGCCGGACAAACCCGCGACTGGCTGGTGTTCGATTGCGAACCCGGCAAGACGATCCCGAGACCGCAACACATCCAACTCAGCAAAGAACAACTGCCCCATTATTTCAAGGACGACGGCCCGCACCCGTTGCATGGCGTGGAAATTATTGTCGCCGCCAGTGCCGGTGACGGCTATATCCGCCATATGGAAAAATGGGGCGCAAAAGTGCTGCTCACCGGAGAAGCCGATCCGTTCGAGGCGCTGGAAAAGATTCTCAAAGGCGAAGCTTTGCCGGAGACGCGTTTCGACATCACAACCACACTCTGCAAATTGCGCGACCTGTTCTCCAGTCACTGATCTTAATCCCTGCGTTCGTATTCCCTTGAAGCTGTATGTACTGTAACGCAATCTCTGCGCATTCCACGTGCGTCGCCACTACAATAGCCGCATGAATTCGCTCACCCGGAAAATCATCGAAAACATTGCGGATATTCCCGCGGCGGAATGGGATGCCCTGGCGGGAGACGACCCCATGCTTTCGCATGCCTTTTTCCTTGCGCTACAGGAAAGCGGCTGCGCCATGCCGCAGTTCGGCTGGCATGCGCAGTTTCTTACCTTGTGGCAAGGGGAACGTCTGGTTGCTGCGATGCCGCTTTACCTGAAGATGAATTCGTTTGGCGAGCATGTGTTCGATTTCGCATGGGCCGATGCCTATCAGCGCTACGGGCTGTCTTACTACCCCAAGCTGGTGTGCACTGTCCCGTTCACGCCGGTGACCGGCAGGCGATTTCTGGCAGCATCGGATGAAATGCGCGGACCATTGTTGAAGCATGCGTTGCAATATGCCAAGGAGACGGACGTTTCGTCGCTGCACTGCCTGTTCCTGAATGCGGCCGATGCGTTGGAGGCTCAGACCCAGGGCATGCTGTTGCGCCAGGATGTGCAGTTCCATTGGCAGAACCCGGGCTATCGCAACTTCGACGAATTTCTGGCCACGCTCAGCCGCGACAAGCGCAAGCGCATCAAGCAGGAACGGCGCAAGGTGAGAGAGGCGGGCATAGACGTGCAATGTGTCACCGACGCCACCGAGGAGCAATGGGCGTTCTTTGCGGAATGTTATTTGCACACTCTGCGCCTGCACCATTCGCCGCACCAGTTGAATGAAGATTTCTTCCAGCGCATCGGCGCAGCCATACCGCAACACACTCTGTTGGTCATTGCGACACGCGAAGGCAGACCCATCGCAAGTGCGCTGAACTATGTGACCCGGGAAGCCTTGCACGGACGCTCATGGGGTACGTTCGAATTTCATTCCGGCCTGCATTTCGAGACCTGCTACTACCAGGCTTTAGAGTATTGCATCGCGAACAATATCAAGTCATTTGAGGGTGGGGCAGGCGGAGCGCACAAACTGGCCCGCGGGTTTCTGCCGATAGTGACGCGCTCTGCACATTGGCTGGAGCAACCCCAGTTTGCGCAAGCCGTGGAAAATTATTTAATTCGGGAAGCCGATGCCATTGCGGAATATGTGGACGACCTGAATGAAAGAAGCCCGTTCAAACACAAAGATTGAGGGAAACAGCAGGCGAAAACCATTCCAGGCCTGCTTCCGGCAGTCTTTTCGTGATTGCGGTCGCTATGCTTAAGTCGCGTCAAACAGCCTCATCAATATTTCAATTGCTTCTCACATATCAAATCCCACAATATAATTATGGATAATTTGCATAAATTACAATAACTTATTGTTTTATATGTAAATGCAATGTCGCATCCAGGGAACTATTCTGAATATGCGGGTTCAACTTGACCTGTTCTGAGGTATCCGCCATGTCCTTTGTTATCAACAGCGGCACGCATATTCACAGGAGTCACAACATGAAGAAGTCATTCTTTCAGGCAATATTCTGGTTGTCATCTCTCAATGCAGTATTGTTCCTAACGGGTTGTGGTGGTGCCCGAGACAGTGCATATATGCCAGCTGTTCTGACATCCATCAGCATTACGCCGACAACACCGAGCATTCTTCAAGGTGGAACTCAGCAGTTCACTGCAACTGGAAGGTACTCGGACAACTCCACCGGCGATGTAACGCTGGATGCGACATGGACTTCTACAAATATATCCAATGCCACGATTACGGACGCGGGATTGGCGACTGGAACCGGAGTAGGCGCGTCGACCATCGAAGCTTCATTGGGCGGAAAAACAAGCTCCACGCTGCTCACAGTTACTGCGTCTGTGGTTGCGCCTACCATTACCACCCAGCCCATAAACCAATCAGTCACGGAGGGACAGGCTGCGACTTTCAGCGTAACGGCATCCGGAACCGCGCCGTTAACCTATCAGTGGAGAAAAAACGGGGCAAACGTTGTTGGGGCCAACGCTTCGAGCTATATCACCCCCGTCACGGTAATGGCTGATAACGGCGCCACGTTCAGCGTAGTGGTGAGCAACGCCAGCGGCAACGTCACCAGTGCCGATGCAACACTTACTGTCACAGCATCCCCGGTTGCACCCACCATTACCACCCAGCCCACGAACAAATCAGTCACGGAGGGTCAGGTTGCGACTTTCAGCGTAACGGCATCCGGAACCGCGCCGATGAGCTATCAGTGGAGAAAAAACGGGGCAAACGTTGTTGGGGCCAACGCTTCGAGCTATACCACCCCCGTCACGGTAATGGCTGATAACGGCGCCACGTTCAGCGTAGTGGTGAGCAACACCAGCGGCAACGTCACCAGTAACGAGGCTACCCTCACAGTAACGGCCTCGTCTTCGTCCTCGTATGTCGCCGATTACCACGTAGCGACCGAAGCCGCCCTGAGAGCCATCCCTGACAGCTACATCAACGCCGCACGGACTACGTTGCACGTGGCCTACTTCCACACCTCTCACGGCACTCATGTCAGCTACGGTGCCTTCGGTCTGCCCGGTTTCAAAAACGGCGATAATATAAAATTCGGCATCACCAACAATACAGCTGCCGATCCGGACAAACTCGATTTCCACGACTACTACGGGCAGGATCTGTCGCAGGCTGATGCCGATTGGCAGGCATGGCGTGATCAGGTCCGCGCCTATCTCGACAACCCGGCGAACGCCGCCATCAATGTGATGATGTGGTCCTGGTGTGACATCGCCGGCCACTCGGTCGACAACTATCTGACTTCGATGCAGACGCTGATTGATGAATACGGGCCAGGCGGAAGCAAGATCGGCACCGGCGTCGGCAAACGCATCAACCCGGTCACTTTCATCTTTATGACCGGGCACGCGAATGCTTATGGAAACCTCGGCCCAGGTCAGGCGCACGACCAGGCAGCCGTGATTACCGCCTACTGCAACGCGCACGGTTATTTCTGCATCGACTACTACTCCGTCGACACCCACGCCATGGACGGTACCTATTACGATGACGCCGGCGACGACGGCGATTCCGCGAGCTATTTTGCGAGCAATAGCACCGGTAGCGGCAGCTTTTACATAGATTGGGAGCGTAGTCACACCGAGGGGGTGGATTGGTACCAAAACCGCTCTGAGCCCGCGCCCAGTGGTTTCCTCACCACCGGCGTGCACAACAATCAGCACATCACCGCCAACCGCAAGGCGTTCGCCTTCTGGTGGGTGCTGGCCAGGATCGCGGGTTACTGACGGTAGTCTCTGAAAATTGGAAGAGAAAAGATATTTTGAGAAGGGCAAGAACGAGCATATGGTGATTGGCGGGAATTGCAGTTGCCATGTGCAGGGGGATGACAATAACAAATCATCCCCCTCTCAATGCTGTATGTTCGCAGTGGGGGGACTACAGCGACACGGGTGCGGGATGGACGTGAAGGTGTTTGGAATCTTTTGTGGTCACCGACCCGGGCGGTAACCTGACCCACGGTATTGTCCAGTTCAGCACTGACACTATTGCCAACGGGACGATCATTAACGATGGCGGAACTGGATCGTTTGCAATCACCGGCGATTTTACGCTCCAGAATGCCAGCCCAGTATTTGGTATTGTCGATACATCAGTCAATCCGCAACCGGCAACAAGATTTTTCACGCCGCCTCCCACCAGCACACCACCCTTGGCCGATCCGCTGAGCATTTCCAATGTGTTCTCGGTTCACACCAGCGTTACAAACCCAAGCGCATTGTAGAATTGAGTTGGCCGTATGAAAAACATGAGCAGAATACGTTTTTATTGAATAATGGCTTGGCTATGGATATGGTCATGACATATTCTTTAACGCAGGTTATGCATTTTGACAATATTCAGGAGTGCAAGTGATGAATAAAAAAACCGATACGCCGAATGACAAACTCAACATATGGATGCGCGGGTTGTTCATGTTGCTGATGGGATTCGCGTTTCAGGTGTGCGGGACAGTGTTGTGCATCGTAACGGTCATCCAGTTCGTGATCATGCTGATAAGCGACACACCTAATATCCGACTAGCTTCATTTGGCCGCAGCATGGGAAGCTATTTTCAGCAGATCGTCAATTTCCTGACTTTCGCAACAGAAGAAATGCCGTTTCCTTTCAGCGAGTGGCCTGTGGGCGAGTGACTGTCCCGGTGTTATCGGATTTCTTTCTCGTACCCAGACCCGAGAACGGCATGATCGACATTGATGCCGCAGAGGGGCTATAGGTTACCGTCTTCGTCTGCACCATCGTCACTGAGCATCTTGCCGCGCTCCGCATCGACATCCGATTTCAGTTTGCCGGATTCGGCGATAAATTGTTCTATCGTCCTGTCTGAACTTACACGCAAGCCCGGCGAAAACAACTCGCTCATATACAGTTCGTCGGCCAGATGACCACGGCTTTGGTAATTGACGATCAATGTCATCCCCGCCCCCAGGGTAAATAAAAGAGCGGCGGCAATGGCAAAGCGTCGGCGTTCACGTGCGGGGTTGATCGTGACCAGATGGAAATACACCATTCCAGCACCAATCGCGACCGCCACATGGCTTCCATAACGCGTCAGTGTTTCCAGCGAAAAAGCAAAAGCTGCAAGCGACTCCAGTAGCGAGGCAATCTCCATCACGATCAATCCACTGGCGGCAATGAACAAGTGGCGACCAAACCGGGTTTGCCCTCCGAATAACCGGTTGGCCAACGACCAGCCACCGCTCCACAACAGTCCGATACCCAGCATACCCGTCAGACCGGTAACATAGCGGATCGATTCTGATTTATCGGTGTTCGTAACCCAAGTACTCAAAAATGCAAGCAACACCATCAGCGCCAGTCCTGCCAGCGCGGGTGGCAGGCCTTCCCAGTAATGTAAAGTGGTATCTTGCATCTCGTCGGCAACGGAAAAATCTGCCGTACGCACGCGCAGACTGGTATGTCCCAGACGAAAGACCGTGTTGCCGTCAATACCTAGGCGGGTTTGGCGTTTCCTTTTATGCACTACACCGTTGCGGCTGCCAAGATCGATCACATCCAGACCGCCCGCCTCATTGCGCTCGATCACCGCATGATGCGCCGACGTGTGGCGGTCATCCAGAATGAAGTCGTTGTCGTAGCCCTGTCCGATGCGAATGGGCAGCGTATCGATACGCTGACGAAGACGTACCTCACCATTGCGGCTCAGCACCTCAATATAGAAAGGCGCATTCATGGCTTGACCTCCCGGCTGGCATTTTCAAGAAAAATACGCGTAATGCGCAGGCCGTTCTCGTATGACACGCCACTCGTATTGATGCGGCTTTGCAGGCTCATCTGTCCACTATCCGTACTGGCCGTCAGCAGGGTGAAGTCATATATATCCGGAAATTTCCGGTATGCGCGAATACATAGCACGGCGCGCATGGGCAATTTCTCATTGCTCACAAATTGCTCGACACATTGCGGGGGGGTGAAGCGCCTGTCTTTATGACCGCCTACGCCCTGATTCTTGAAGGTGTTGCTGGCCAAAGACGAAAACCGCAAGGCACCCAACTCGGTACTTTGCAGCAGTTTGTGCTCTATCGAGATATGTCCGGTTTGAATCCGGTTCGACACGAAAATCGCCGACTCCATTGAGCAACTCACCTGATCGAAAGCATACGGTTTATTCTGGCTGGAATTGGATCTGCCCCAGCACCGAACCTGATCCGACTCCCATACCGGTACCTTGTACGGTTTGAGTTCCTTGAACGTAAGTGGCGTATGTTCCAGCCTATCCATCATCGACTTCTGGTGTTCCAGCAAATGTTGCCCGACCACCAGCTTGAAATCCTTGGGCACCTGTTTCTGTTTGGCCACCTTCTTCAACAGGTCGCGCACGAATCGAACAGGCACGAGAAAACTCACCAATTCGCCGTCAAGTCGTTTGGATACATTCACACCGGATACCCGACCATCGACAGTTACGCTCGGACCACCGCTCATGCCAGCATTGATGGGGCCGGTGAACATCAGTTGATCGTAGAAACTCCGCTTGATGATGCCATTGTAGGCACCTTCGGAAATGGCGAATCCCAGGTCGAGCGGATTGCCCATCGAATACAGGTATTGCCCCTGTGCAAGCCGCGGCAACTTGTCCGGCACATTGAAAAAGCCATTTCCTTTGCGATCAATGCTTACCACAGCAAGATCGTGCAATACATCGACCGCCAGCAGCTTCACCCCACCGCGCTTGCCATTGGTATCGACATATTCGCCGACGTAAGTTTCCGGCTCCAGCGCGATCTGCGACATGACGTGATAATTGGTCACTGCCAGATTGCTTTTTCCGATCAGGAATCCAGAGCCAACCGACGACTGGGTGCGCCCGTTCTTCAGCAGGGAACGCAATTGCACGATATCGGCTTTGGCATGCGAATAGAGCCGTTGGGCTGACGAAGAAGGGGCGGGTAGCTCGACTATATTTTCTGCTGGCTTCGCCGCTATCGTGTTGCCACAAAACAGCGCCAGTATCAGAAACGATTTGAATCTCATGAAAGTCCTTGGTTTGATATTCGAACAACCGAATTGTAGTGGTTCTGCAAAGATAAGAGCACACCAATTCCAGCCGCAGGTCAATAATATCCAATAGCCTATAATATGGGCTTTGCTGCTAATCTTCGGGGCGTTGGAAGGCAGGACATCTGGGATTGCATGTAGACAACCTGATGTTTCGAGCCTATCCTATTCAGTCCTTTTAAGGAGGTTCGTCATCAAATCAGCCCAAATCATCAATTTGTTGCAGGATTCGCCACTATTCCAGAAGGTGAAAGACAGCACGCTTGCTACCCTGCTTGCGAATACGACTCAGGTCAAACTTTCTGCAGAACAAGTCTTGCTTACCCCCGAGCAGCAGAATAACCACATCTACGTCATTCTGTCCGGCAGACTGCGCGCCCAACTCAATGTGGACGACGCCAAGCCGCTCGCCCTGTTTGGGATAGGCGAATGCGTGGGTGAGATGTCCATGTTTGATGACAAGCAGGGTTCTGCTTATGTCATTGCCACCACCGACTGCGAACTGCTGGCCATCGAGCATATAAAGGCATGGGCTGTACTCAACCAGTCACTGCAAGCATCGCATAACATGCTGGCACTGTTGTCCAACCGGATTCGCTCCACCAACCGGGCCGTGGCGGAATGGCAAACGAATGCTCAAGACTTCGGAGCATTGAATCACGTCAACGCTGTCACCGGCATCTTCAACCGCCATTGGCTCTCGGAGAACATCGGTCGCCTGATTCTTCGCAACATCAAGAGCCAACAACCGTGCTCATTCATACTCCTGAAAATTGAGAATTTCGCGCTATTCGAGTCTGACTTCGGCAAACTCGGCAGCGAACAGGCGCAACATTCCATCGTTGAAGCTTTACAGCAATGCCTGCGCCCAAATGATGTAGAAACCCACATCGAAGCCGACCAGTTCGCCATCTTCCTGCCCCAGACAGGGAAGGACAGCGCCCTTTTAGTTGCAGACCGTCTGCTGGAAAAAATCGACCAGATGGTAATCGGCACCCCTGGCGGCGATGCATTGCCACCGGTAACGCTCTCTGTAGGAGTAGGCCTGCCACAACCCGAAGATACCCTGGATAGCCTGATCGCACGTACCCTCCCTGTGATGCGCCGTACGCAACACTAAGCCCTGAGCTCCGGTGTCTTGTGCCGCGCCAGCAATAAAAGCATCTTACAGATAATTACCTCTTCATTTTTCCTGAAGCTGGCCGATGGTATGGGTATTGCGATTTTTTCGAAAAATCGCGATTGATCTGAGCATTGGGGAAACAATAGAAGGAAACAAGCATGCCCGAGACCGCCGCCCACGTCGAAAAAATACTTGGCAACATCTCTCTCCCGTCTTGCCCGGCAATTTTGATGTCGATCATGTCTGAGTCGCGCAAAGAAGAGCCTGACTTCAATCGGATATCGGATATGGTGAGCAGCGATGCCGCAGTTTCTGCTTCGGTACTCAAGCTGGTCAATTCTGCCGCTTTTCGGCGTGGTACCAATATCGGTTCAATCCGCCAGGCGGTGACATTGCTGGGCCTGAAAAAGGTCATGCTTGCCGTAAATGCCATGTTTCTGCATAACAGCGTGAAGATGACGCATCCAGAGTCCCAGGTGTTTCTGGAAAAATTCTGGGAGAAATCCGGTCATACCGCGGTATCGGCCATGAAGCTGGCAAAACTGCTGCCCGGCGTTTCGGAAGATGATGCTTATACGCTGGGCTTGTTCCACGACAGCGGCATTCCGGTTTTGATGCAGCGTTTTCCCGAGCATGCGTTCGACGATGCATTGCACGGGGCGGGTTGGGAGCATATCCACCGCAATGAAGAGACCAAGCTCGGTACCAACCACGCTATCGTCGGCCATCTGCTGGCACGCAACTGGGGTTTGCCCGCACACATCAGCCTGACCATCTTGCATCACCACGACATCGCTGTCTTCACGGATCAGGATCATCCGGCCACGTCCGATGTGCGCAACTATATTGCAGTGCTGATGCTGGCGGAACATCTGGTCGGGATATACATGGCGGCGGAAGATATAAAAACACTGGGTAAGGCACCCGCACATACCTATGCATTTCAGCACCTCGGCCTGGAACACGATGAGTTCAGCGATATCGCGAACGATATCTGGATAGATCTGGAGCAGGGCAGGGCCTGATTTTGGTATGACTATTCCTTTAGTCTTCGGGATTTAGCCGTCAGACTTGCCCCACAACATTTTGGTCAGTTCCGCTACTTCGGTAGATGCCTGTTTCGCGGTTTTCTTTAAACGCAGATTTTCATTTCTCATGTAATCCATCACGAACTTGATTTTGAGATGGGTTTTTACGCGTGCTTTCACGATAGGTGCGTTGATGGGCTTGTGGATAAAATCTGACGCGCCAACCGAAAATCCCATTTCCTCGTATTCGTCTTCATCTTTCGAAGTCAGAAAAATCACCGGAATATCCTTAAGTTTGGGATTGCTTTTAAGACGACGGCAGGCTTCGAAACCATCGATCTCCGGCATCATCACATCAAGCAGGATCAAGTCTGGAGGGTTGGAAGATGCATAGCCAAGCGCTTCTTTGGGGTTATTGAACAATTTCAGCGAATAATCCTGCGCCAGGATCGAGTCCATGATCATCAGCATTTCATCCGCGTCGTCCACAACCATGATGATGGGCCGCACCAGCACTGTTGCATGTTTTCCGGTCTCTTCCATATTATTGTCCATATTGTTCTCCTTGTTTATAGGCTATGATAAAACCAAAAACATCTGTCAGACAATCCCGAATGGACAGTGTTCAGTATCATGTTCGGTGCGAATTTTGTCACACAACCAGCTCGTATATGCGAAATACATGATGCAACGTAGTGTTTCAGAAGTTATTTATTCGACGTATTGAATTAATATGGGTCTTGCGGGTCGAATGGTCCGTTTGAATGCGCCGTTTGGAGCATTGGAAAACTGTGTTAAGGGTGGAATATACTTTCCTAGTACTTAAAGGTGAACCATATGCCGAAAAAATATTTTTTTGCTATTCCCTTCCTGTTTATTGCAGGGATTTCTGTTGCAGCAGAGCAAAAGGCTGATCCATCTTCGGCAGCCGAGCAGCCGATTTACAGTTTTGGCGGCTTCGGAACGCTGGGTATTTCCCACTCTAATTTGAGTCAGGGGGATTATGTGCTGGATAGCTCCATGCCCAAGGGCGTCGGCCGCAGCAGCGACTGGTGGGTGGGCAACAATACCCGGGCCGCTGTGCATGTGACTGCCAATTTCACGCCAAAAATTTCGGCCATACTGCAGATCGATTCGGAATACCGTACCGATGGAACTTACGCTCCGGAAGTCGAGTGGCTTAATGTGAAATATGCTTTCACGCCAAATTTGTATGTACGGGTTGGCCGCATAGCCTTACCGACCTTCATGGATTCGGAAAACCACGATGTCGGCTATAGCTATGTTTGGGTCAACCCACCAGTCGAACTTTACCGCCAGCTGTCCATTCCAAGCAGCGATGGCGTTGATGCCACGTATCGTTTTGAAATTGGCGAGGGCGGCAATACCATCAAAGCCATTTACGGTTCGAACAAGCATGAAAGGCCGAGCAGTGAAACAGCCTCAAAAAACATGTGGGGATTATTTGACACGTTTGAATATGGCCCTGCAACATTTCATATTTCTTACCTGCATCGCAGAACTGAGACGACAAGTTACCGGACCGGATTAACCGGAGAGTGGACACAAAACAGCGATTTGTCAGTGGGTGCAAGTTATGACCCAGGTGACTGGTTCGCCATATCCGAATGGATGCAACGGCGATCGACCACCAAGATTGGTGCGATGTATGTCAGTGGCGGTTACCGCATCGACAAATTCACTCCCTATCTCACATACAGCCAGAATAGCCAGGGGTCCTTCTATGCCTTTTCGACTCCACCCACGACCGCGGCAATAGAGCGGGCAAATCGATCCCAGCGTACAACCAGTCTGGGGGTACGCTGGGACTTTATGAGAAATTACGATTTAAAAGTACAGTATGATCAGGTGACACTCGGTGACAATTCGAACGGGTATCTCGTAAACGTTCAACCGGGCGTGAGTCTCAACGGAAGCAAGTTTCATGTGATTTCGGCTGTTGTTGATTTTGTGTTCTAGTCGTAATAAAACCAGGTGAGATCACCCGATATGTTTCGCAAGTATATAGTGCTTTTTCTGCTTTATGCCTTGTCGGTGTTTGCCATGAGTGCAAATGCAGATGTGGTGGTTGTCGTTTCTGCCAAAAGCCCCATCAAAAGCCTGACATCTAAACAGACCGCCAGAATATTCCTCGGTAAAGTCGCCACTTTCCCTGACGGCAGAATTGCCTTGCCCTTCGATCAGCCAGAGGGCAGCAAAGTCAGAGATGAATTCTATACAAAGGTAGCGCACAAGAATTCCGCACAGCTCTCCGCCTACTGGGCAAAAATCATTTTTACCGGCGATGGCCGTCCACCGGATATGTTACCTGATGACGCGGCTGTCAGAAGGGGCATTGCCCGTAACCCGAATGCCATCGGATATATCGACAGAAGAGCGGTGAATCGCACCGTCAGGGTAGTACTAAAACCATAATACGGGCTGGTTGTAAATAATGAATAAATTCAGTAACTATCCATTAAAAACAAAACTGTTGTTGGTACCGGCAGTTGCCACATTCTGTTTTGTCTCATATCTGATTTACTCTTCTCTTGTTTTATCCGGTGGGAATTCCATTCTCAAGGAAATACGTGATTCCCAGTTTCCGATACTCAATACAGCTGGCGAAAACCTGAAGAGTTTCGAGGGCGTTGTGGAATCGCTGAATACAGCAGCAGCAACCGGAGATGAAGACTTTCTGGATGCCGCAAAAGCAAAGGAATTTGAAATACTGAGCCGCTATGAAACCTTGATTCAGATGGACCCTGACCACATCAAGGAAATTGAAAAATTGCAATCAGAATTCAATGCCTTCTATGTATTGGCTTTCGATGTGGCAAAAAGGATGTCGACTAACACGAACATGCCCACGTTTGAAGAAATAAAAAAATTGAGGGCCTTACGGGATATCTATTCACAGAACGCAGTGGAATACAGGGATATAGCCGATAAGCAGTTTCAGAAGACGATCAAAAAGGCAATCAGCAGATCGGAGCACGCCCAGGGATCAGGCGCGGTGATCGGCGCCTTCATGTTGCTTGTCATTGCTGTGCTAACGTTATTGGTCAACCGCGGTATCGTTGGCCTGGAAGATGAACTTGAAAACCGGAACAAGATGTTGTTGCTGGCCAATACCGAACTTATACAGGATATCCAGAAACTGAAAGAAGCCGAGGATGCACGCAGTCATGCGGAAGCCGTCAGCCAGATTAAGGATGCTTTTCTCGCCAACATGAGCCATGAATTGCGCACGCCGATGAATGCAGTCATTGGTTTGAGTCATTTGTGTCTGCAGACGGATTTATCCGACAAGCAGCACGATTACCTCCTTAAAATTCATAATTCGGCAAAATCCCTGTTGAGTATCCTTAACGATATTCTGGATGTCTCAAAAATTGAAGCCGGAAAAATGGAAATGGACAGGATTCCATTCGAGCTTGAAGAGGTCATGGGAAATCTGGCCACAATCGTGGGTATAAGATCGCAAGAGAAAAACCTTGAGTTTCTGCTCGAGACTGCTCCGAATGTTCCGTCCTCCCTGATCGGTGATCCATTGCGACTGGGGCAGGTGTTGATTAATCTGGCCGGGAATGCCGTCAAGTTTACCGAGAAGGGTGAGGTCACAATTCGAGCCGAACTGGAGCAGGATGAGGGCGATCAGGTCACTGTGCGTTTCACTGTACAGGATACGGGAATCGGAATGTCATCCAGGCAAATTGATAATTTGTTCCGGCCGTTTACGCAAGCCGATACCAGTATCACACGCGAATACGGTGGTACGGGGCTGGGCCTGACGATCAGCAAACGTCTGATCGAAATGATGGGCGGAACAATCTGGGTTGAAAGCGAGTTGGGGAAGGGTTCCCGATTTATTTTTACCGTGTGCTTCAATAAAGCGGAGCAGCAGACGGATTTTGCCCAGTCTGATCTCAAGTTATTTCACGGTTTGCGAGTATTGGCCGTTGATGACAATGAGAGCATTTTGCTTCATATAAAAAAGTATCTCGAAACTTTTACATTCGATGTGGTGATTGCCGACAATGGGCTGGACGCCCTGAGCGCAGTTCGCAAGGCAAATGATGATGGAAAGCCTTTTGGATTGGTTATTCTCGATTGGAAGATGCCGCATATGGATGGCATTGAATTGGCCAGAAAACTGCGCGACATGACTGAATTGAGCATCCGGCCGAAGGTCTTGCTGATCACAGGCTACGGACAAAATGAAGTGCTGCCTATGGGATTGGATCATGTTGTTGACGGAATACTGGAAAAACCGTTTCAACAGAGCAAATTATTTGATGCAGTAGCCAAAATATCCGGCTGGGATAGTCTGGCAACGGGAAAATTCAGAATGACCGGCGCTCGGTTTAATCCCGTGCTTATTTCGAAATTTCGCGGGGCAAATATTCTTCTGGTCGAGGACGACGAGATTAACCGGCAAGTGGCTCACGAATTGCTCGACAGCTTCGGGGTAAACGTGATAATTGCTGAGAACGGCGAAGAAGCGATTGCTTTGCTCAGGCAAACGCAGTTTGATGGTGTTCTGATGGATATGCAGATGCCGGTGATGGATGGCATCAGCGCCACCCGTGAGATACGTAAAGACCCGCAGTACGCCGATTTACCTATCATTGCACTGACGGCCAATGTGATGGTCAGTGAGCAGAATGAAATTCTGGCAGCGGGAATGAACGACCACATCGGCAAGCCGGTCGATCCTGATCTTCTTGTGACGATGCTCGCCAAGTGGGTGCATCCAGCAGCCCGGGAAACGGAAAGCGATTCGTCAGGGAAAGCAGTGCCAACGTCAACATCATCACATACAACAGAGAAGCTACCGAATTTACCGGGTGTAAAGGTGGCCGCCAGCCTGCGCAGGATTGGCGGAAATGTCGCCTTGTATTACTCGTTATTAGACAAGTTCAGAGTCAACCAATTGCATGTGGTTTCCAGCATTCGGGAAGCATTGGCCTCAAACGACGGGCAGACAGCTGAAAGACTGGCACACACGTTGAAAGGCATTGCGGGCACTTTAGGGGCGGAATCGTTGCAAAAACTGGCCGAGCAACTGGAAACCAATATTAAGAAAGAATTATTCAGCGATCTTGAATCGTTACTGACTCAGGTAGATGATGGAATCGCGGATTTGATCAGCAGAATTGATCAGGTGATTAAGGCGCGCACGAGCTAATTCCTGAGCTTTCCTGATTCGTACCTGCCGATTCACAACGTTTTGCTGACTTTCATCACTGCCGGTTCGTCTTCGCTGCTCTTGATGGCAAAGCCGAGGCGGGTCATCAGCTTGAGCATTCTGTGGTTGTTATTCAGTACTTCCCCCTCGATGGTCGACAGACCTTTGGAACGGGCCGCTTCCATAAGTGAGACCATGAGTTTTTGTCCCAGTCCTTTGCCGCCGACACTGTCCGCAATCACCAGGGCGAATTCACAAGTATCGCCATCCGGGTTGATGGCGTAGCGCGCAACGCCAAGCTCGATTTCAGCGCCATCCATTTGTGCCACGGCGACCAATGCCATTTCGCGGCTGTAGTCAAGCTGTGTCAGTCGCGCCAGCATATCTTCGGTCAATTCCTGCACGCTGTTCATGAAACGGAAATATTTGGACTCGTCCGACAGGTCGTGCACGAATTTTTTGACCAGCGCGGCATCTTCCGGGCGGATCGGGCGGATGGTGATATCGGTGCCGTCGGCCAGTTGCCACTGATCGACCAAGTGCGTCGGGTAAGGGTAGATCGCCATGTGCGCGTAACGATCCGGACTGGGCTGGCGATACTCCACCATAACGCGTGCATCGGCAGCCAGTGCTCCGTTCTCGTCGAGGATCAGCGGGTTGATGTCCATTTCCCTGAGCAAGGGCAATTCACACACCATTTCCGACACACGCAGCAATACATCTTCCAGTGCTGCGATATTGACGGGCGTCATGTTGCGGAAAGCGCCGAGCATCTTCGAGATGTGCGTACGCCCAATCATGTCCTTCACCAGGAATTTGTTCAATGGCGGTATGGCAACGGCCCGGTCGCCCATGATTTCGACGCTGGTGCCGCCCGCACCGAAGGTGATTACCGGACCAAATACCCCGTCGCTGGTAACGCCGATCATCAGTTCACGTCCGTTCGGTTTGACGATCATGGGTTCGATGGAAATACCGTTCATCGTGGCGTTCGGGCGGTTATGATGCACGTTGTCGATGATGTGCTGATACGCTGCGCGCACTTCATGCGCATTGTTCAGGTTGAGTATCACGCCGCCTGCATCGCTCTTGTGCGTAATGTCCGGTGAGTTAACTTTCATCGCTACGGGGAAACCGAGTTGCTGCGCGATAAGTAGCGCTTCGCTGGGCGAGTGCGCGACCATGGTGCGTGCCACCGGAATGTTGAAAGCAGAAAGCAGCGCTTTTGATTCCATCTCAGTGAGTACTTTGCGATGTTCCTGCATCGCGCCTTCGATGATGAGACGTGCGCTTTCTACATCCGGCTCGATGTGGTGCGAGAGCGGGCCGGGCATTTGCATCAGCAGCTTCTGACTCCGGTAGTACTCGTACAGGTGTGCGAAAACTTCAACCGCCGGTTCCGGCGTACGGAAGTGCGGCAGATGCGCCTTGATGAATGCGTCGCGCGCTTCAGCGACTTGCATCTCGCCCATCCAGCAGGTCAGCAGCGGTTTGCTGTGACTACCGCTGTGGCTCCTGGCGAGGTCGACCAGTACTTGCGCCGATTCCAGTGGTTTGGTCATAGCTTGCGGGGTTAGGATAGCCAGCACACCGTCCACATTATCGTCTTCCAGACAGGCTTTGACGGCATGGTGATAACGGTCCGCCTGCGCATCGCCGATGATGTCCACGGGGTTGCAGTGCGGCCAGTTCGGGGGAAGGTGCTGGTTGAGATACTCGACCGTGGCATCAGACAGGGTGGCCATGGTCAGTCCCAGATCGGAGGCGCGGTCTGCCGCCATCACACCGGGGCCGCCGCCATTGGTAACGATGGCAAGACGATTGCCTGTCGGACGGAAACCGAAAGACAAGGCCCGGGCTGCAGTAAACAATTGCGTAACGGTTTGCACGCGCACAACACCGACACGACTGATGGCGGCATCGAACACGTCATCCGCACCGACCAGTGAGGCGGTATGCGACATCGCGGCTTTCGAGCCCGCGGGATGTCGGCCGACCTTGACCAGAATCACGGGTTTGACGCGTGCTGCCGCACGCAAGGCGCTCATGAAACTGCGCGCATTACGAATGCCTTCGATGTACATCAGGATGCTGCGCGTATTGGGGTCCGATACCAGATAATCGAGGATCTCACCGAAATCCACATCGGTTGAAGAACCCATGGATACGACGCTGGAGAAGCCAACATCGTTGCGGCTGGCCCAATCCAGAATCGCGGTGCATAGTGCGCCGGATTGCGAGATAAGCGCAATGTTGCCGACGTTGGGTTGACCCTTGTTAAAGGTGGCATTCAGGCCGATAGAGGGGCGCATGATGCCAAGACAGTTTGGCCCGATCAGACGAATGTTGTAGCGGCGTGCGTTCTCCAGCAGTTGATGTTCCAATGCTGTGCCTTCAGCGCCGACTTCGCCGAAACCGGCGGTGATGATGACGGCCGCTTTCACACCATGGATGCCGCATTCCTCGATGATGCCGGGAACGGTTTTCGGCGGTGTGGCGATAACCACCAGTTCGACCGGTGCACCCACCGCGCCGATGGAAGCGTAGGCTTTCTGGCCTTGAACTTCTGCATTTTTAGCATTGATGGGATAGAGCTTGCCCTTAAAACCGCTGTCCAGCATGTTCTTGAACACGATCTGGCCAACCGAATCGGGACGGTCGCTGGCACCGAATACCGCCACGGATTTGGGAGCGAAGAGAGGATTTAGGTAGTGTTTGCCCATGATTTTTCGCCTTGGGTAATGAAATCGTTGGGTATGATAGCACTGTCACGTTACAGTAGAGATGCCATGCAGACTGCTTACATTACCCATTCACTCTGTCTGAAGCACGACATGGGTGCAGGCCATCCGGAGTGTCCGGCGCGTATCCATGCGATCGAGGATCAATTGATCGAATCGGGATTGTTCAGTTTTCTGCAACAGCACGAAGCACCTGAAGCCACGCGCACGCAACTGCAGCGCGTGCACGATGCCGCTTACATCGATGCCATCGAATCCATCGCACCGCATCAGGGCACGGTGGAACTCGACGGCGATACCAGCATGAATCCGTTTACCTATCCGGCCGCACTTCGCGCGGCGGGCGCTGTGGTGATGGCGGTAGACTTGGTCATGGCAGGCAAGGTGGAAAACGCTTTTTGCAACATCCGCCCGCCAGGTCACCATGCTGAAAAAGCGCAGGCAATGGGGTTCTGTATCTTTAATAATGTCTGTGTCGGCGCAGCCCATGCCTTGGAATGGCACGGATTGAGCAGGGTGGCGATTGCGGATTTCGATGTGCATCACGGCAACGGTACCGAAAACATTTTTCGCAACGATCCGCGTGTGATGTTGTGTTCAACCTTCCAGCATCCGTTCTACCCTTACAAGGGCGCAAACAGCGGCAATGAACACATTATCAATGTGCCGCTGGCGGCAGGGGCAGGGAGCGAGGAATTCCGCGCAGCCGTGACCGGGCGCTGGCTTCCTGCATTGGATGAGTTCAAGCCGGAATTGTTGTTGATCTCTGCCGGTTTCGATGCGCACTGGGAAGACGATATGTCCATGCTCAGATTTCTGGACACGGATTATGGCTGGGTAACGGAGCAGTTAAAACACGTCGCGGAGCGGCATTGCCAAAAGCGCATCGTTTCGACGCTGGAGGGGGGATATGAGCTGCATGCGTTAGGGCGCAGTGCCGTGGCTCATGTCAAGGTATTGAGCGGGCTGTAGTTATCCGTACAGAATTACCTGCTGCGTCTCAGGCCGAATATTGGCCCGCAAGCATCCTTGTATGCCGCGACGGCGATATTGCTGGCAAAGCCGGGAAGGGCCTCTGCAAAATTCAAAAGGTGTTTGCTTCTTTCCCGAAGGATATGCTGATGGATGATCTTGTTCAGTTTTCCTTTGTCATTCCGTGTCACCACGATGTATTCTTTATTGGCAGTGTCAGTAATATCTTCAGTGGGCGTAATTCCGAATGTTTGAAGGGATTGAATGATTGTAGATCGCTCTTCTTCCGGGACGCTCGATCTGATAATGCCGCCGCCGGCAGGCATCCAGTTCCATTTCCCGATCAATGCCGGATCGGCGAAAAAATTGATTTTTTCTAATGGAACGAAGATTTTTCCATCCTGCGGGGTGATTGTATCCGCCTCAACACCCATATATCTCAATCGGTCAGGATTCGCACCTTCAGGGAATTTGTAGCCAATGACCGATCCGGCTGTATCGCGTATGCGGCCGTGGGTTGCATCAAGATAGATGCCGTAACTCAGCAGGCGTGACAAAAAGTCCATGTCACGTTGAGTATGCTGCGGCAGGTTATGAGAGGGGACAATAATTCGATCCAGATCATCATCGGCACTTTTGCGCTGCAGTTTTGGGGCATTTTGAACTCCTGCCCGGCTGAGCTTGCCTCGGGAAAACCCGCGTGGAACCACAACTGAATACTGTATTTCACCCGATGGAGTCTGCTGGCGTACAACGCGTCTGATGACAGCGCCAAAAATGGCTTTCAGGTCTCCTTCAATAACCGCCTCATCAAGCTTGGGCATTTCTCTTGCCGACCTCATTCGGAAGTAAACCGGATTTTCCTGTTCCTTGTATTTTTGTTTGGCTAACTTGGCGACTGAGCTCTGGGCCGGCAGTTTGTGCAGCGCCAGGCGGTATATTTCGATACGGTCTGACGAGGAGGGAAGAAATTCTGTTTTTTTGAGTAGGGCAACCATGGATTGCTTATGGAGCTCATCATCTTTACCTGCGGAATATTGAGCCGCGACTATATAAGCCGCAATGGCGGCGCGCAGAAACTGTTTATCCGCAGACAAAGTGTCGGCAATGGCAATCAAGGGCTTGATAAGGGGTGATAACGGGGTCTCCTTTGCTGGGGGATTTTGCTTCTTGATCAAGCCGGACAATTCCGTCGCCGCCGACGCGAGGTCATCATACCCCCCTTCCAGAATTGCAGATCTGGCCTTGAGGAGGACGCTTGCAGCCTCATTCTCGCTCGTGTTTTGAATGGCTTTCAACTAATAAACTCCAAAAATACATCGTTTGGCATGCATTTCATAGTATGCATAATATCCCTATAAAACGAAATTTGCTCAAAATACTTCAGCAATTTTATAGGATAAATAAAAATCAGGAGAATATGCATTTTGAATTCGGGATGTTGTGATGGCCAATATCTGGACCGTCAGTCGAAACACTTAGTTGTGCTGAATCTGTTGCTTCGCCAAATAAAAAATGGGCACTTGATTACAAGTGCCCATTTTTGTGTTTGTCTGGCGTCCCCTACGAGATTCGAACTCGTGTTATCGCCGTGAAAGGGCGGTGTCCTAGGCCTCTAGACGAAGGGGACATGGTTTCTTTTTGGTGGAGGTAAGCGGGATCGAACCGCTGACCTCTTGCATGCCATGCAAGCGCTCTCCCAGCTGAGCTATACCCCCGGGGTGCCCCGAAAAGAGCGCGCATTATAGTGATGGCACCCCACCTTGTAAAGCAAGTCAGCCGGTTTTTTTCGCCAAGTTCCTGTCTATTCGCGCCAATACCAACTCGCGCGGGAACAGCGCCACCAAAGCGTCTACGGATGGTGTCTGGGTTTGTCCGGTGAGCATTACGCGCAGAGGCATCGCAAGCTTTGGCATCTTCAAACCATGCTTGCCGATGACTTCTTTTATAGCAGCGCCTATGGACATAGCGTCCCATGCGACGGTGGCGAACTGTTGAGCCAGGTCGCGCAGGGCAGGGATGGCCTCGGCGGAAAGTTGCAAATCCAGTTGATCTGCATCCGGACGCAGATCGATGTAGAAAACCTCTGCCGCATCGGCCAGTTCGTTCAGCGTGGCGACACGTTCTTTATATAAACCAACGATGGCGGACAGGTCAGGGGTGGCATTTACCCGAACTCCCCGTCTTTCAAGCCGGGGCTGCACCATTTTCACCAATTGTGCATTGTCGGTTTGCTTGAGGTAATGATTGTTCAACCAGTTCAGCTTTTCGGTGTTGAACTGTGCGGCGGACGGCGTGATGTGATCCAGATCGAACCATTCACAGAATTGCTTGACCGAGAAGACTTCCTCATCCCCGTGCGACCAGCCGAGGCGGGCGAGGTAGTTGATGACGGCCTCCGGCAAATAGCCGTCTTCGTCGTATTGCATGACACTGACCGCACCATGGCGCTTGGACAGTTTGGTTCCGTCGTCGCCGAGGATCATCGACAGGTGCGCGTACTGCGGCACTTTTGCCCCCAGTGCCTTGAGGATGTTGATCTGGCGCGGAGTATTGTTGACGTGGTCGTCGCCGCGAATGACCTGGGTGATGCCCATATCCCAGTCGTCCACCACCACACAGAAGTTATAGGTTGGCGTGCCGTCGGAGCGGGCGATAATGAGGTCGTCGAGTTCGGTATTGCTGAATTCGATTTGCCCTTTGACCATATCCTTCCATGAAACGATGCCTTCGGCCGGATTCCTGAAGCGCACCACAGGCTTGGCTTCTGCGGGTGCGGGTGGCAAGGTCTTGCCGGGTTCCGGACGCCATTGACCGTCGTAGCGCGGTTTTTCACCGCGAGCGCGTTGCGCCTCGCGCATGGTATCCAATTCGGCTGGCATGGTGTAGCAATAATAGGCCTGTCCCGCATCCAGCATCTGCTGAATGACTTCTTTATAGCGCGACATGCGCTGCATCTGGTAGAAAGGCCCCTCGTCGTAGTCCAGATTGAGCCAATTCATGCCGTCCAGGATTGCCTGTACGGCTTCCGGCGTGGAACGTTCCACATCGGTGTCTTCGACACGCAGGATAAATTTTCCACCGTGTTTGCGCGCATAGGCCCAGGAGAAGAGGGCGGTTCGCGCCCCGCCAATGTGCAGGAATCCGGTGGGACTGGGGGCAAAACGGGTACGAACGGTCATGGCGCTTTCTTGAACCTGAATCTAAACAAAGGCGCGCATTTTACGACAGATGAGAATGGCGGATAAAGAAATTGACCAGGGTTTTTGCCTATGATTAAATTCGCGCCCTTGGGCGGTTAGCTCAGTGGTAGAGCACTGCCTTCACACGGCAGGGGTCACTGGTTCGAACCCAGTACCGCCCACCAATCCGGTAATTCTCTATTATTCCTCGACTCAATCGGGCTCCCAACCGTTTCTGACCTTGTCTGACCATTCTTGCTCAAAAGCCAGAACAAGTTGCTGTTTCTTGTTGTTGCACTCTATTTCACGAATTGCTGTTCTTGGTGATGCGCAGTCTGAGGGCAGACGTTTATTTTTCATCCAGACAGAACGTTCTTGATCCTTTATTTCCTTCCATTTCAAATCCCGCTTTTCAGCCATGTATTGATCTATAGGAGCACGAACCTCCATAAATTTCTGTTCAAACATTTCGGGTTTAACCGCTGCAGTAATTGCTGCCGTGAATCCCAGAATAAGGATCGCAAAGAAGAGGAATATTTTCATATTGACTCCGTTACATTAAATGTGTGACCCGGATACAGCTATTTCGCTTGAAGTGAAGAGAGCGTTAATTGTACCCATAAATGACTATCAATTATTATTCTATTTAACATAATATACATTATGCGCACATTAATAGATCAGGCAGCAACATGGGGTCGCTTAAGTGTTTTTCATTTATACAGGGTTATCAATCTGTTAAGGCTGTTTCAGAAACAATTTCCTGAAATTGTGGCTGGTAGCTTCTCCTACTTCCTCCAATGTAATGTTTCGCAGTCTGGCAATTTCCTCTGCTACATGTTTTACATAGGCAGGCTGGTTTGTCCTTCCGCGAAAAGGAGTTGGAGCGAGATAAGGCGAATCTGTTTCGATCAGGATTTTATCAAGCGGGATGTTTTGAGCGACTTCCTTGATGAGCTTTGCATTATTAAAAGTCAGAATTCCGGAAAAAGAGATATACATCCCTAGCGCTATGGCAGCTTGTGCAATTTTCAGGCTTTCTGTAAAACAATGCATTACCCCCCCTGCACTCCCAGCATTTTCTTCGTCAAGAATGCGTAACGTATCCTCAGCTGCGGAACGGGTATGAACGATGATCGGTTTGCCGCATTCTCTTGCAGCGCGGATATGGGTGCGAAATCGGTTACGTTGCCAATCCAGATCGCCTGTCAGCCGGTAGTAATCCAGCCCCGTTTCACCGATTGCAACGACCTTGTGATGTTGCGCCAAATTGACCAAATCGGCCAGGGTTGGCTCCTGTTCCAGTTCATAATCCGGATGCACGCCGACAGATGCGTAGAGACTTTCATGACTTTCGACCAACTGCAAGATTTGCGGGAATGTATTCAAGTCGACAGAAACGCACAATGCGTGCGTAACATTGTTGGCAAGCATATTTGCAAGGATTGCGTCCTTATCCTTGACCAATTCCGGAAAATTAAGATGACAGTGCGAATCTATAAACATTCTAGACTGCGAACATCTGATGATAAGACAATAACAGGGATTCCAGGAAAAGCCTGGGATTAAGCGGGTGGAAAGCAGCGCGCCGGGCGGCCTGCAAATCCTTCTGAAAACGCATCAATGCCACCGTTGAAACATCGCTTGCCAGTCTAACAAGATCCTGGGTCTGATCAGGAAAATAGCGCACGGTACCCGCCAGCTTGGCGCTGACCAGATCATGGCACCATTGCTGCAGGCAATGAATGACATAAATCGGTGCACTGCGTTGCAGATTGTCGGCTAATGCCAGTGCATTCATGCTCGCGGGTTGCCGGATGGCATTAAGCAAAATACTGCGTTCCTCAGCGCCTTCTCCCGACTCGGCCCATTCCAGTGCCTGTAAAGGCGCAAATCCGGATTGTGCCAGGGCATGCTCAGGATTTTTTACACCCTGGCGTGCGAGCCAGGCTGCACCAACTTCAGGCGTTGGCGTGGGCAGGTTGAAGCTGAGACAGCGACTGAGAATGGTTGGCAGCAATTGTTGCGGCTTATGAGTTACAAGCAAAAACAGCAACTTGTCAGTTGGCTCTTCCAGCGTTTTGAGCAGTCCATTTGCGGCATTGCTATTCATCGCCTCTGCCGGGTGGATCAACACGATCCGGTAACCGCCACAGTGCGCAGATAGATTGGCAAAACCGGCAAGATTGCGGATCTGATCCACCGATATTTCGCGTGAGGGCTTTCTACTTCCGGGCTTCTCATCACTATCTCTTATGGATAAGGCATCGGGCTGGATGAAACGAAAATCCGGGTGGTTATCCTGTTCAAACCAGTGACAGGAGCGACATTCCTGACAGGCTGTTCCATCAGCCTGGGGCTTTTCACATAGCATGGATCGGGCATACGCCAGCGCCAGATCAAGTTTGCCTATACCCTGAGCCCCCATCAGCAATAATGCATGCGGCATGCGCCCACGCAGTGCTTGCAAGGCTTGCCAGGATTCAGTCTGCCATGGGTATAGTTGTTCCATTTCAGAGTGTAGAAAGAATATCAGTCAATTCCTGCTGAACTTCAGGCATGGTCTTTTCTGCACGAATAAGTGCGAAACGTTGCGGTGTTTTGCTCACTCTGTCCAGATAGGCCTGGCGCACCCGTTCGAAAAACTCTCCCTGCTCACGCTCGAACTTGTCCAAGCTGCCAATGTTTGACAATCGCGACCTGGCGACTTCGATCGGTATGTCAAATAGCAGGGTAAGGTCGGGCTGCAAATCACCATGCACCCATTGTTCCAGTTGTTCCAGCTTGGCCAGCGGCACTCCCCTGCCCCCGCCCTGATAGGCAAAGCTGGCATCGCTGAAGCGGTCGGAAATGACCCAGGCACCGCGTTGCAAGGCAGGACGGATAACCTGTTCCACATGCTCGCGCCGTGCTGCAAACATCAGCATGGCTTCAGTTTCGGCATGCATGGGCTGATTCAACAAAATCTCCCGCAAGCTTTCGCCCAAAGGCGTCCCGCCGGGTTCGCGTGTGACAATCAGGTCGATGCCGCGCTGGCGCAACTGGTCAGCAAACCAGTCAAGGTGGCTGCTCTTCCCTGCACCGTCCACACCTTCAAACGTAATAAATTTAGCTGCGCTCATTTACTCTTTTGGGGTTGCTTAAGCTGATAAACACCGACGGCTTTGTTATGTTCGATCAGCGAACTGGAAAATTGCGACCTTCCGTCGCCGCGTGCGACAAAGTAAAGCGCTTTGCCGGGTGCCGGATGCAATACTGCCTTGATGGCTGCCAGTCCGGGCAGTGCAATCGGCGTGGGTGTCAGCCCATAGCGGGTATAGGTATTGTAAGGCGTATCATGCAATAAATCGCGCTTGCGCAAATTGCCATCGAATTTGTCGCCCATCCCGTATATAACCGTCGGATCGGTCTGTAAGCGCATGTGTTTGCGCAGCCGGTTGATGAATACTGAAGCGATCATGGGACGATCTTCAGGATGCCCTGTCTCCTTTTCCACGATAGATGCCAGAATCAGGGCTTGGTAAGGTGTTTTTATTGGCAGGTCAGCATCGCGCTTTTCCCAATTTTCCTGCAAATGACGTTGCATTAACTGATAAGCGCGCTTCAACAAGGCAATATCGCTGCTTCCAACGATATAGTTATAGGTATCCGGAAAAAACAATCCTTCAGCCGCATCCTCGCTTGCGCCAATGCGCTTCAGGATTTCCGCCTCGGAGAGGTCCTTACTGTCATGCCGCAAAGCAGGCTCGGTATTCAGGATTAAACGTAACTGCTTGAATGTATATCCCTCTATGATAGTCATCGAGCTTTCTATAACCTGGCCTTTGCTGATCAGATCAATCAGTTCCAGCGGAGAAATTTCATGCTCCAGCTGATAATTTCCGGGTTTTAACTCCTTGGCCTTGCCCAGGCTTCTGGCCAACAGAACGAACAACCATTCATTATTCAAACCGCCTGCCTGGTGAATCTGGTGCGCGGCACTTTTCAGGCTTGTGCCATGTTTGAGTTCAAACACAAATGGTGTGTGATCGAGTGGAATAGGTGTGCGTGCATAATAGGTAAGCAGTGATGCCACAATAAGCACCAGAAGTAAAAACCACAGGAACAACTCCTTAATGATTTTCATCGTTTAGCCAATCCTGAATTCTCCAAGCCATGGGATGCTGAGTACGACGGTAGCTGGCAACTTCCTTTACCGGCCATAACCCGAAAACGCTGTTCACCAGAAATATCTCGTCTGCCTGCAGCAATTCCTCCATGCAGAAATCTGCTGTTTTGCTGGTCACGCCGTGTTGTTTGCTCCAGTCCAGCACGCGATCTCGCTGCACACCAGCCACTCCGCAGCGCGACAGGTTCGAGGTGTAAAGGATAGTACCGCGCAACATGAACAGGTTGCTGCGAGTACCCGAAATCACATTACCGGAAATGTCACCGAGCAAGCCTTCAGGTACATCCTGATCCTGCCATTCACTGGCCGCGAGGACATTCTCAAGACGGTTCAGATGTTTGATCCCGGCCAGTAACAATTGATGTCCCAGTCGAGTCTTGCACACATGCATACGCACGCCCTCTTTGGCATAGTCTGGGGGATACATGGTTGCTGGACTGACACTGAGGATACGGGTTGGTTCAGACGGTGCTGTGGGCGCATAGCCTCTGGCGGAAGTGCCCCGCGTGATAACGATTTTGGCGACACCTTCGGGTTGGGCCTTACCCAACTGCAGCAGTTCGCTGAAAAGTGCGATTGCAGAAGGACAGGCTATCTTTAACGCACCGCAATCATGCTGCAACTTGGCATATTGACGTTCCCAGCAGACAGGACGTCCGGTCTGCATGCGCAGGGTGCGAAAAACCCCGTCACCGTATGTCAGACCGCGATCTTCAGCGTTGATTGTGTTGCCCGGTGAGCCGTTGACTAACATCACGGCGCAGAATCAGACCTTGCGGAATATTAATGAACCGTTTGTTCCGCCGAAACCGAAATTGTTGTTTACCGCCACATCGATATTCATCTTGCGTGCTACATTGGCACAGTAATCCAGATCGCATTCCGGATCCTGCTCGAAGATATTGATGGATGGAGGCGAGATTTGATGATGGATCGCCAGTACGCAGAACAGGGACTCGATTCCGCCCGCCCCGCCCAACAAGTGGCCCGTCATCGATTTGGTGGAGTTCACTACCAGTTTTTTGGCATGGTCTCCAAAAGCCAGCTTGATGGCCTCGGTCTCGTTTTTATCGCCAATCGGAGTCGATGTGCCGTGCGCATTGATATATTGCACTTGATCCGGATTCAGGCCAGCATTACGTAACGCATTGACCATGCTGCGTTTTGGTCCGTCCGTGCTGGGTGCAGTCATATGATAGGCATCGGCGCTCATGCCGTAACCCGTGAGCTCGGCATATATCCTGGCGCCGCGCGCTTTGGCATGTTCATATTCTTCCAGCACCAATACACCAGCACCCTCGCCCATCACGAATCCATCTCTATCCTTGTCCCAAGGACGGCTGGATGTTGCGGGATCATCATTGCGGGTGGACAGCGCTTTGGCTGAAGAAAAGCCGCCGATCGCCAAAGGTGAAATGGTCGATTCTGCGCCGCCGGCAATCATTACATCGGCATCACCGTATTCGATGATGCGGAAGGATTCGCCAATACTGTGCGTACCGGTGGTACAGGCAGTCACCACGGCGAAGTTCGGTCCTTTCAGTCCATACATAATGGACAGGTTGCCGGAGATCATGTTAATGATGGTGCCGGGAATAAAGAACGGCGATATTTTGCGCGGGCCGCCCGCCAGATAGTCGTTATGCGTATTTTCGATCATCGGCAGGCCGCCAATACCGGAGCTGATGCACACGCCGATGCGTTCTGCATTCTGCTCCGTCACGACAAGCCCGGCGTCCTTGAACGCTTCCATTCCGGCTGTGAGGCCGAAATGAATGAAACTATCCATGCGCCGCGCATCTTTTGCAGACAGATATTGGGTAACATCAAATCCGTCGACCTCACCCGCCACCTGGCATGCAAAAGCACTGGGATCAAAGCAGGTAATTCGCCTGATACCGGATTTGCCTGCCACGATGTTTTGCCATGTTTCGGCAACCCCGATACCGACGGGCGATATTGCGCCCAATCCGGTTACTACAACTCTACGCCTAGCCAAACTGGACTCCGTTACGGAAAGAAACGATTAAATTACTTGGAATGTGCGTTGACGTAGTCGAGTGCTTGTTGCACGGTGGTGATCTTCTCAGCATCTTCATCGGGAATCTCAACACCGAATTCTTCTTCCAAAGCCATAACCAGCTCTACGGTGTCCAGAGAGTCGGCACCGAGGTCGTTCACAAAGGATGATTCATTCTTGACTTCAGACTCATTAACACCCAGTTGTTCAGCAACGATTTTCTTGACACGTTGTTCGTTTGACATCCCTGATTCTCCTAACTCTGATTAAAGTACTAACTGTCCAAAAAGCGCGAGCATTCTACCAAACTTGCGCCGTTTTCAAAACTACTACACTGCTGCCTGTTTCCTGCATATTCTGCTGTTTACTCTACTGTTTTTACCGTAGTACAAGCCGCCTCCGGACAACCTGGATAGGCATGGAAAATACCTAACTCCTGCTATCAGTGCGTATCTTCTACTAAAGGTGTTAAGACATGACCATTCCGCCATCAACATTGATGACTTGACCGGTAACATAATCCGCGTCGGCACTGCACAAAAATGCCACGGCATCGGCAACATTTTCGGCACTGCCAAAGGTGCCAGCCGGAATGTTATCGACAAAACGCTGTTTCACGTCAGCCGGCAATTTTTCAGTCATTTCCGTATTGATAAAACCCGGGGCAACCGCATTGACCTGAATATTCCGCGCAGCAAATTCGCGAGCCAGTGTCTTCGTCAGGCCAATCAATCCGGCTTTGGATGCAGCATAGTTTGCCTGTCCCGCATTACCCATTTGCCCAACTACCGATGCAATATTCACAATCTTGCCTGCACGTTGCTTGAACATCTGTCTGTTGACTGCCTTGCACACATTAAAAGCGCCGGTCAAATTTACCGAAAGAACCATATCCCATTCTTCCGGTTTCATGCGCATAAAAAGGTTGTCTTTGGTAATCCCGGCGTTATTGACAACCATATCGAGATTGCCAAACGTGGCGATTACGGATTCGACGGCCTTTTCCACCGAGTCCAACTGTGTAACATTGGCTTCCTGGCTAATGGCTTTTACCCCAAGAGCCTCAATTTCCTTAACCGTGTCCGGCGCCAAGCCCATATCAAGTATTGCGATGTTGGCTCCCTGACGGGCCAGCTTGAGCGCAATGGCTTTACCGATCCCGCGGGCGCCTCCTGTAACCAGCGCTGTTTTTCCTTTTAAACTCATCATATCCTCCCTTTGCCCAAACTGTGAAAATTACAAAAGGCCTATACAAGTATACTCAAGGCCGATTTCAACGCTTCCCCATCATTAATGGCCAAGGCCTGCTGGTTTGTGTCGATGCGTTTATTCAAGCCTGCCAGCACTTTTCCTGGTGCGCATTCAACGTTGTGCGTCATGCCTTGTTTGCCAAACTCCAGTACGGTTTCAACCCAGCGCACCGGAGAAAACAACTGGCGCACCAACGCATCCTTGATCCTGTCAGCATCGTTGTAAGCAACGACATCGGCATTGTGCAGCACTGGAATGGACGGTGTTTGCACTGCAACAGTGTTCAGGTACGCACGCAACTGCTCCGCCGCACCTTTCAATAAACTGCAATGCGAAGGGACGCTCATCGGCAGCATGATCGCGCGTTTTGCGCCTTTGGCCTTGGCCAGTTCCATGCCTCGCTCAACCGCAGCACGATTTCCCGCGATAACCACCTGTCCGGTGGAATTGTAGTTCACCGCTTCCAGCACTTCGCCTTGCGCGCCTTCGCTGCACACGGCACGCACTGTGTCGTCATCCAGACCGAGGATCGCAGCAATACCACCCACACCTTCCGGCACGGCTTGTTGCATACATTGCGCACGGTAGCGCACCAGCGGCAACGCATCTGCAAAACTCAGCGCGCCTGCAGCAACCAGCGCCGTGTACTCACCCAGACTGTGCCCGGCCATAATGGCGGGTTTTGCACCGTTCTGCGATTGCCATGCGCGATAAACAGCAACGCCCGCAGCCAGCATCACGGGTTGCGTATTGACTGTAGAATTCAGATCGGCATCACTGCCTTCGGCGACCAGTTGCCACAAGTCCTGTTTCAGCACATCCGATGCTTCTGTAAAAGTGTCGCGCACAGAAGCAAAATCGGCATAGCCGTTCATCATGCCACGCGATTGTGAGCCCTGACCGGGAAATACGAAAGCGAACTTTGTCATATCGTGCCTACCACTTGATTAATACTGCACCCCAGGTGAACCCGCCACCTACGGCTTCAAAAATAATATTTTGGCCGTCCTGAATACGACCGTCGCGTACCGCCGTATCCAAAGCCAGCGGGATCGAAGCCGACGACGTGTTGCCATGATTGGCAACAGTGACTACAACATTATCCATTTCCAGACCGAGTTTCTTGGCTGTCGCTTCGATGATGCGGATGTTGGCTTGATGCGGCACCATCCATGTAAGGTCGGAACCGCTCATTTTCTGCTCTTCCAGTACCTCATCCACCACGTCGCTCAGTACTTTGACCGCGAACTTGAATACCGCTTTGCCATCCATAGCGATCTTGGGGTCGGCTTTCAACATGTTGCGATGTTGGCCATCGGCATGCAGTCTGGCTGCAACGATGCCTGGTTTGTCGGAAGCACGCAACACCACCGCACCCGCCCCGTCACCAAACAGTACGCAAGTCGTCCGGTCATTCCAGTCCAGCATGCGAGACAATACTTCCGCCCCCACCACCAGTACAGTCCTGGCCTGTCCGCCTCGAATATATAAGTCTGCAGTATTCAATGCGTAGATGAAACCACCGCACACCGCCTGCATATCGAATGCCGCTCCGCCGTTCCGGATACCAAGCTTGTCCTGCAGAATACAGGCGGTACTGGGGAAAACCAGATCTGGAGAAGTGGTGGCCACGATTATCATGTCGATCTCGTCGGCATCAATTCCCGCCGCCTCAATCGCCTTGCGACTCGCCTGCAGCGCAAGATCGCTGCACAGTTCGTCGTCAGCAGCAAAGTGGCGCTCGACGATGCCGCTGCGTGTAAATATCCAGTCATGCGAAGTATCGACCATTTTTTCGAGGTCGTAGTTGGTCAGCACCCTGGCTGGCAGATAACTGCCGGTGCCGATAATCCTGGAATAAATCAAATCGCCTCTCCTGTTGTTTGTTGGCGTGAGTGATGCCACTTTTCAACATGTTCACTGATGTGATTCAGCATGCCACCGCGTGCTTCTTCTGCTGCACGCTCAATGGCACACAGATAAGCAAATACATCGGCGGAACCGTGACTTTTTACCACGATGCCTTTCAGACCGAGAAAACTGGCGCCATTGTAGCGGCGGTGATCCAGTCTGTGCTTGAACGCTTTGAGTACCGGCATGGATACCAGCGCGCCCAGTTTGGTGAGCCAGTTCTGGCTGAATCCTTCTTTCAGGAAGCCCCCCATCATCTTGGCCACGCCTTCGGCGGTTTTCAATGCGACATTACCTACAAAACCATCGCATACCACTACGTCCGTGATGCCTTTGAAAATGTCGTCGCCTTCCACATTGCCGTAAAAATTAAGGTCGCTGGCCTGCAACAATTCACCGGCCCGTTTCACCACTTCATTGCCCTTGATATCTTCGCTGCCGATGTTCAATAGCCCGATAGCAGGCTGCGCTTTGTGTTCCAGCGCGGACACCAGCGTACTGCCCATCAGCGCGAACTGCAACAGATGTTCGGCGGTGCAGTCGACGTTTGCACCCAAGTCCAGCATACAGACCTGTCCTTTGACGGTAGGCAAAAAGGAAGCAATGGCGGGTCGGTCAATGCCGGGCAGGGTTTTCAAGACATAGCGTGCCGTGGCCATCAAGGCGCCGGTATTGCCTGCGCTGACACAAGCCGATGCTTCGCCGTTTTTGACCAGATTGATGGAAACACGCATGGAGGAGTCTTTTTTGCCGCGCAATGCGGACTGCGGTGATTCATCCATACCGACCACTTCTGTCGCACCATGAATACGTAAACGTGTATGGTCGGCAAAGCCGAGTTTGTTCAACTCCGCTTCAATGGCTTCATGAACGCCAACCATTACTACAGTATCGTCAGGATATTTATTCAGAAAGGCGACAGCCGCGGGCACGGTTACCCGTGTCCCGTGGTCGCCGCCCATGGCATCAATAGCTATCGTGATATCCACCGGACGAACCTCTTAGGCGAGAAAATTGACAGAGTTCGACTCTCGCAAAATGGAGAGTTTTTCAAAGGATTGAATAGAATCAGTCGCCTTTGGTCTTGACGACTTTCTTGCCACGGTAGTAGCCGCTGGGGCTGATGTGATGACGCAGATGCGGCTCCCCGGTTGAGGGCTCGATGGCCAGTGCCGGGTTAGTCAGGAAATCATGCGCGCGATGCATACCTCGTTTGGACGGGGATTTTTTATTCTGCTGAACAGCCATTTATCTACTCCTCAAAAAACCACTTATTATTTCTTCAGTCCAGCCAGCACCGCAAATGGACTGGCCTTCTGTTGTAAATCGTTAACTGCCGGTGCACATTCCCCTTCGGGATGCCTGGGGGCGAACGGCAATGCCAGCAATAACTCATCTTCAATCAAACCCAGCACATCCAGCCGGGTCTCGGCTTCAATGACATCCGTATCGTCATCATCTTCTGCTTCATCCAGCCTGTCTGCTGGCAGCAAACGCAATCTGGAGAGCAGGTTCGCCGTATACACCAGTTCACCCAGGCAACGCTGACATATCAAGACGCATGTCCCTTGCAGGGAAACTTCCAGCATATTGCTGCCATCCTCGCGATAGCCGCGAACGATATAAGTCAGTAATCCGTCGGGTTTCGCCAGCATATCGCACAGTCTGGGCAGCGCTGACACCGCTATCTCGCCGCGTATTTCCTTGCCATTCCGGGCAAAGTCCACGCTGTCAATGAAAGGCCGTGCAAACATGAGGCGCGCATGATATATATTCCGACCTTCCCTGTCAAAAAGCATTTATTAAGGAATATCTTGAATTCTCAACCGCTTGTCCTGGCCTCGACTTCCTTATATAGGAGTCAGCTGCTTTCCACCCTGAAAATCCCTTTCCAGACCGCCGCGCCCGACGTCGATGAAACCCCCCTTTCCGGAGAAAGTGCAGAACAGACTTCCTTGCGCCTGTCACAGCTCAAGGCACAAGTCGTCGCCAAGCGCTTTCCCGATGCATTGATCATCGGCTCCGATCAGGTGGCTTCGCTGGGCAGCCAACAAATAGGTAAACCGCTCAATCATGACAATGCCGTGCGCCAGTTAAGGGCAATGCGCGGTAAAACGGTGACCTTCTATTCCGCCCTGTCCCTGTTAAACGCAGCCAACGGTGAAATACAGACAGATGCCGCCATTACAAAAGTCAGCTTTCGCAATTTGAGCGACGAACAGATAGAACGCTATCTGAAGAAGGAACAACCCTATCACTGTGCCGGCAGTGCCAAATCCGAAGGTCTGGGTATTGCCCTGATCAGCAGCATCAGGGGCGATGATCCGAATGCATTGATCGGCCTGCCTTTGATCTTGTTGGTCAGCATGCTTGAAAAACAAGGTGTTAGTATCTTGTAGCCCCTGTATGATGTATTTTCTTGTTGCGACTGAAATTTCTTTCTGGTATTAAAGCGCGCTTGAAAAATTTGTAACACCTCGGAGACCGACACAATGCCCGTACAAGCCACTAAAACAACTGCCCCATACAAGGCCAAAAAAGGCGAGGCATACATGAATCCCAGCCAGCTCGACCACTTTCGTGGCATTCTGAATGAGATCAAATTAGGCCTGAGCCAGGATATCGACCGCACCGTACATACCATGCAGGACGAAGCAACGGTGTTTGCAGACCCGAATGACCGTGCCAGCCAGGAATCCGACATGAGCCTGGAATTGCGCAATCGTGATCGCGAACGCAAGCTCATCAAAAACATCGACAAGATGCTGGGCCGTATCGATTCGGGCGATTATGGTTACTGCGACAAGTGTGGCGTGGAGATCGGCCTGAGCCGCCTGGAAGCACGCCCCACCGCAACCTTGTGTATCGACTGCAAGACACTGGATGAAATCAGAGAGCGTCAAGTCGCTAAATAAACCTCGCGACAGGCTTCAAAACAACAAATCCCTGCGTAAAAGCAGGGATTTTTTATGGGCATCGTAACAAGCTATCTGGAGGCGCGACCCAGAGTCGAACTGGGCTAAATGGATTTGCAATCCACTGCATAACCGCTTTGCTATCGCGCCCAAGGGCAATCATCAGCAGCAAAAATTTGGGAAAGCCCCAAGGCTTTCCCAAGATATTTGGAGCGGGAAAAGAGACTCGAACTCTCGACCTATACCTTGGCAAGGTATCGCTCTACCAACTGAGCTATTCCCGCAAAAAACGAGCCCGCATTATAAAGATATCGAACTTAGTGTCAAGAAAATCCAGGTGCTTATGTTTTTTTGTTTTGTTCGAGCCTCCCCCGCGTCTGTATAATGCGCCGCTCATGAATTTCGGAACCGGCGTTCCGATACACCTATCAGCCCGAGTGGTGAAATTGGTAGACACAACGGACTTAAAATCCGTCGACCTTTAACAAGTCGTACCGGTTCGATTCCGGTCTCGGGCACCAGAACAAATGTCAGACAAACTGAATTCCACGCAACGCGAAGCGATCAAATATCTCGGCGGTCCCCTGCTGGTACTGGCCGGCGCTGGCAGCGGCAAAACCCGCGTTATTACGCACAAGTTGGCCTATCTCATCGGGGAATGCGGATACTCGCCACGCAACGTAGCGGCCATCACCTTTACCAACAAAGCCGCCAATGAGATGCGCGAACGCGTCGGCAAATTACTGACGGGACGCAATGCAAAGGGAATGACCATCAGCACTTTTCACGCGCTGGGCATGCAGATTCTGCGCACCGATGGGGCGTTACTCGGTTACAAAAAACAGTTTTCCATTTTCGATAGCGCCGATACGGGGAAAATTATCGGCGAACTGCTGGGTAGCCCGGACAAACAAGAGATACGCACCGCACAAAGTGTGATATCGAATTGGAAAGCCTCTTTTCTCACACCGGAGCAAGCGGAAAGTGGGGCCGAGGATGCAGAACAACAGCGCCTCGCCCTGCTCTATGGGCGCTACCAGGAAACGCTTCATGCTTATCAGTCAGTCGACTTTGATGATCTCATTCGTTTGCCGGTTGAATTATTCAAGACGCACGAAGAAGCACTTCTGCGTTGGCAGCAACGCTTTAGGTACCTGCTTATAGACGAATACCAGGACACCAACGATTGCCAGTACCAGATGATGCGCATGCTGACCGGAAGCCGTGCCGCCGTTACCGTCGTGGGCGACGACGATCAATCCATTTACGCATGGCGCGGTGCAAGTGCCGCCAATCTGCACAACCTGCAAAAGGACTATCCGCATTTGCGGGTTATTAAGCTCGAACAGAATTACCGTTCCTCGCAGCGCATCCTGCAAAGTGCCAACCATCTCATCAGGAACAACACCAAATTATTCGAAAAGAACTTGTGGAGCGAACACGGTCCCGGCGATCCGGTGCGTGTATTCGCCGCGAAGGACGAAGAGAATGAAGCCGAGTCAGTGGTATTACGCCTGCTGGCACACAAGTTCGAGAACAGCACGCGCTTCGCAGACTACGCCATTCTGTATCGCAGCAACCATTTATCGCGCGTGTTTGAGGAACAACTGCGTACCCATAAAGTGCCTTACACCGTCAGCGGCGGCACTTCGTTTTTTGATTACGCCGAAATCAAGGACATCACCGCCTACTTACGTCTTATCGCCAACCCCGACGACGATCCGGCTTTCATTCGTGCCATTACTACGCCCAAACGCGGTATCGGCAACAGCACGCTGGAAAAACTGGCTTCACATGCCGGGACACGCCATATCAGCTTGTTCGAAGCGGCTTTCGAGCCTTCGATGCAGGAACAACTGTTGCCACGCCAGCATGAAGACCTGCTTACCTTTTGCAACTTCATCAACCGTATGCAGGAACGAGCCGAAAAAGAGCCTTGCAGCGAAGTGATGAACGATTTGCTGAGCGCCATCGACTATGAGGCATGGCTATTCGACAGCCACGATCCGCGTCAGGCAGAAATCAAATGGAAGAATGTGCTGGATTTCGTCGGCTGGATAAACCGTAAATCCGAGACTGACGAAAAGTCCATGATCGCCATGACGCAGACCATTGCCCTGCTCAACCTGCTCGACTCACGCGACCAGGAAAACGATGCTGTCTCGCTTTCCACGCTACATGCCGCAAAAGGCCTGGAATTCGGGCATGTATTCCTGGTTGGCGTGGAAGAGAATATTTTGCCGCATGAACGCAGCGAGACGCCTGAACAGATCGAGGAGGAACGCCGCCTGATGTATGTTGGCATTACCCGTGCGCAACGCTCGCTGCATATCAGCTTTTGCAACCGTCGCAAACGCGGCAAGGAATTCACAGGCTGCGACCCCAGCCGTTTCATCGCCGAGCTACCGCAAGCCGAAATCATCTATTCGGGCATGGTCACGCCGGACAGTACGCCCGCAGTGAGCAAGGAAGAAGGAATGGACAAACTGGCGCGCTTGAAAGCGATGCTGGGGTAGCATGCTGAGCCTCCCGGATAACCTGCCCTATAAATTGAGTAATTTAGTCGCATTTACGCACGCCATCTTCCCGACTTTCCTCATCTATCCTCTTCCATACGTAAATCTGGTATTTTTCGTGCAAAAGCATTAGAATCGGCATGGTTTTTTAAGTTAAATTTGAGATAAATTTCGGTTAAATTCGGGTTAATTGAAAATCATGCATATGGACAAAGTCTTTGTTAGAACAGCCAAGGCCGAACGCGAAGGAATGAAGCTTTCGAACAACCTTTTGCGCATGTTGACGCTCATAGACGGCAAAACCCCGTCCAAGGATTTAGCCAAGCGTGCGCCTCCCAGTCTGCGAAATATATGGCACGAGCATCTGGGCGAATTGGTGAAGGGGGGATACATAGTCGATAACCCCGAAGATTTCATAGACCGGAAAATCGCACCACGCGAAATAAACACCATACAGAAGATGCAAAAAACTCCTGTTACTCACACCTCGCATAAACCCAAAACTGAAGTTCCGTCCAAGGCGGATACAGAAACTGAACAGGATGCGGAAAAAGCCGCCCGTGCAGCCGAACTTAAAGCATATTTCGCCACCGCCAAGGAAAAAGCCAAAGCTGAGGCCATGCAGGCAGCGCAAATTGACAAGCTTGCTCATGCCAAACTCCAGGCTGCTGCCGCAGCTGCAAAATCCAGCTTGGATGCCGAGGCCAAAGCCAAGGCTGAAGCAAAACGAAAGGAGGATGAAGCCACGCGCGCACGGGAAAAACTCGAAGCTGCCGCCGCCGCCGCAAAAGCCAGTTTGGAAGCTGCAGCAAAAGCCCGTGCTGAAGCCAGGCAACGGGATGAGATTGCGGCACGAGCACAGGCTGATCTTGAGGCAGCCAGACTTGCCAGCAAAATCAGGACTGACCTTGGTGCCAAATCCAGATCGGATGCCGAGGCCAAAGCCCAGGCAGAAGCAATACATAAGCGCGAGATAGCAGCACGTGCACGCGCTGAACTGGAGGCGGCCAAAGCTGCTGCAAAGGCCAGTTCGAACGCCGAAACGAAAGCCAAGGCTGTGGCAAAGCAAAGGGATGAGAAAGCAGCGCATGCACGGGCTGAACTGGAGGCGGCAGTTGCAGCTTCCAAGATAAGGTCTGATGCCCTGAAAAAGGCCAGGAGTGAGGCTCAACAGCGAGAAGAGCAAGTTACGCGTGCCCATGTGGAACTTGAGGCTGCCAAGCTGGCTGCCAGGAAAATTCCCGGTTCCGGAGTACAAGCCAGGACGACAGTCATTCAGGATGAAGCAACCGGAACGTCTCGTGCAAAATCAGACACCAGATCCCAGCCTCACAATATATCTGCCAACTCCGGCAGAGTTTCTGAGAACAAAGACGCGCCAGCGCACAATGTTGAACTGGAAAATGAAGCACTGAAGAAACTGTTGGCAGAGGCCTATCTGGAAATATCCACGCTTAAGACTTCCCGGACGCGTTAGACACTGAAGGGACAGGGAAAATATCTATTCTTTCCCTATAACGTCAAACAAAGCTGCAGCCGTCTGCGCAAGCAAGGCAACGTCCAGCACACCAATGCATTCTTCCGCCACTTCGATGCCGGCCAGCACAACGGGGAGTTCGTGTTTATTGATCTCCCATACTTCTGTCGAGTCCCCTCTTCTACGCACATCAAGCAAGGTGTTGAGGGTGGCATCCAGCGCATCAATGGCGTTGGGGATTTGAGTATTCTTTTGTGCAAGCGCATAACGGACGACTGAAATAGCCGCCGCAAGGCGAGAAAAAGCAGTAAGTGAGAAGCGGCCTTCACAGGCGGCCTGGTATGGCAAGTGCATATCCATCGCGTAAATATCTTTTAATCCCTGGGTGACAGGAACGCGTAATGATGGGCGTTTCTTTGCCATTGTGAGCCGACCTTTCTGGTTATATTTGTTTTATTCCCCTCCCCCTGGTATAGAGGGAATGCTGAATGCACCTTACTCGTTCAACTCCAAAATTCTTTTTGCCGGGTAAATCGTTTCCAGGCTACGCCAAATTCGGCCATACGTTCTGCATAATCATGTTCTATCCAGCCGCGTATGAGTACCAGCGTGTCGTGCCGTCTGGTGCTATCCAATTCGCCTAACAGGCGATGCGCCACAGCAATGTCGTTCAAAATGCCCAGTATGTCCTGTAGTTGGGCCAGCGCCGCCACATATTCCCTGGTCCTGGATACAGAAAACAAAGAGCCGAACATCTCTGCACAGTACCGCAGCTTCTTGCAAGCAATACGCAGAGCATGCAAGCGCACGGCATCATCGCCGCTCAGGGCATTACCGTGTTTAACGACAAGTTTGCTGCGTTTCTTTAGGATTTCGACAGCGAAATGTTGTAATGCCATTCCCACATAGCCCGAATGCGCACCATGCATCCAGGCGCCAAAACGCAGCAACATGCGCTGAAAGTCCTGCGAAGCGAGACTGTTTTCCATTCCCGCACACTGCTTCTGGCGTGCCTGCTCGCTTGCATCCAGCACTTCGCGCAGCCCGGCATGCTCCGGCAGGCGCGTACATATTGGTGCCAGCGTCTGCGTAACGAACACATCCCATTCGCGCGAACGCCCCAGTTCCACGCACAGTTTCGCAACTTGTTCGTTTAATGCAGCCAATTCGGTATCACTGTAAATACGTCGCGCGGCGGAAAGCACCACGCGCAGACGGCGCAGACCAACGCGCACCTGATGCAGATATTCCTCATCCAGCTTCAATAGCGCACCCGGCACATTGGACTGTACATGCGCCAGACATGCACTGATCAATCCTCGCAGGACGCTGGAAATATTTTGCGATTTTTTCAGTATTGGAAAATTCCCTTTGCTCGCGGAAGGCTTTGTTGCAGAAAGCAATAGATAACCGTATTCCGCCTTGCTGGTATACTCCACTTGCAGTGCCACGACATCGAGCAATGCCTGCGCGAGTTTGAAGAGTTGCTGCGGAGTGCCGGACTTGAGTTCGAGCTCCAGTTCCGAGATCGGGCAGCTCGATTGCCCGGAATGTATTTCCCCTTTATCCATGCACAACTCAATTTCTGCATCTTCGAATTTGAGCAGCCGCACAGTACGCGAAAAATCCGTGACAAATATCGGTTGCAACCTGTTGCGTACACCCTGCGGCAATATGCCGCCGCAGGATTTGAGAGCGGCAAAGTCCAACTGTTCGGACAGGACAGGTGTCTCCCACTCGTTGCGCTGATGCAACCCGGCACTCACCTGCCCACTACCTTTCAACGTCTGCACAAACCTTTTACCTGTCTTGCGCAGACGCAAAGCCATGCCATTCCGGTGCAACGCCAGATCGGCCGTGTCGTAATAGATGCTATAGAGTTTGAGGGTGCGTGCGCGGGTTGAAGGGAGTGAACGAAGCCAGGGATGCCGCTTGATCAATTGCAGATGTTCGGGCGAGAGATGAAGTTTTAATTCAGTTTCCAGCGCCACTGTGCCTCCTCGCTAGGCTGATTGCCCAGCCACATATCCCGATGCCCATGCCCATTGAAAATTGTAGCCGCCGAGTTGCCCTGTAACATCCAGCAACTCACCGATAAAATACAGGCCGGGGACATTGTTGCACTCCATCGTTTTTGAGGATAGCGCCCGGGTATCCACGCCACCGCAGGTCACTTCCGCCTTGCTGTAGCCCAGGGTCCCGGTCGGTGTGATTTGCCAATCCTTCAGCTTATCGGCCAACAAACGCAATTCCTTTTCGGCATACTGATTCAGTGGTTTGTTTTCAAGCCAGGTCGAAGCCACGATCTCGGCAAGGCGTTTTGGCAAATACCGGGACAGGAAGTTGTTCAACAACACTTTGCCGGCATGTTCTTGCTTGAATATTTCATGCAAATCATGATCGGGTAGTAAATCGATGGAAAGCGGTTTGCCCTGTTCCCAGTACGAAGAAATTTGCAGGATGGCCGGACCGCTCAGGCCGCGATGCGTGAACAGAAGATTCTCCCGAAAACTACATTTGCCGAAACTCACCACGACCTCCACTGAAGCACCGGACAATTCGGCATAAGTTGCCCATTCCTTCGGGTGAAACGTGAGCGGAACCAGTCCTGGCTTGAGTTTGGAAATGGGAACGCCAAATTGCTCGGCCACTCTGTAGCCGAGTGGCGTGGCACCGATCTTGGGAATAGACAGGCCGCCCGTCGCAATGACCAATGATGAAGCGCGATATTTCACGTTCGGGGTCGCCACAAGGAATGCGTCGCTGCGTTCTATCTTCTCCACGCTGCACGGCATACACCAGCGCACACCAGCCGCATCGCACTCTGATTTGAGCATGTTGATGATCGCTTCCGAACCGTTGTCGCAAAACAGCTGGCCGAGTGTCTTTTCGTGGTATCCAAGGTGATGCTTGTCCAGCATGGCAATGAAGTGGTACGGGGTGTAGCGTGCCAATGCGGAACGGCAGAAATGCGGATTCTCCGAAAGGTAGTTTTCCGGTTTGGTGTTGATGTTGGTAAAGTTGCATCGCCCGCCGCCGGAGATGCGTATCTTTTCCGCAAGTTTGGCCGAATGGTCAAGCAACAGCACGGAACGCCCGCGCTGCGCTGCAGACAGCGCGCACATCATTCCTGCCGCACCTGCGCCGATGATCAGTACATCAGTCCGGTTTTGGTTCATCAGTATTGCGCGCATCGCGCTGGATGAACTCAGTCACTGCAGCCCGATATTCAAGCGGAGCTACCAAATCGCAATTAATATGTTCGCCGCCTTCGATCAGTTTCAGGTATTTTGGCTGCTGTGCGCTTTCAAAAAGCCGTTGACTCATCTGATAGGGAATGCGCGCATCCCATGTACCGTGAATGACAAGCAAAGGAATTTTCAGGAGTCTGATTTTGCCTATCGAATCGAAACGGTGTTTCAGCAACAGGTCGACGGGCAGATAGGGATACTCGCGTTCGCCCATATCCTTCATTGAAGTGAAAGTGCTTTCGGTGATGACGCCACCTGCATTTGGGTGATGCACCGCAAGGTCGATTGCAACAGCCCCGCCCATAGAATGCCCATAAATGAATGTGGTTTTCGGGTTGCGAGTTCGTTCCTTGATCAGATACATCCAGGCCGCCTCGGCATCTTCATACATGCTGCTTTCATTGGGCCCGGCCCCGCTGCTTTTTCCGTAGCCACGGTATTCGAGCAGCAACAGGTTGTAGCCCATTTCATGGAATTGTGCTGCTTTTCCCATATCGTGGGCAGTACCGATGTTATTTTCGTTTCCGTGCAGATAGAGCAAAGTCGGTGTGTCGTTGTTTTTTGAGGGAATCCACCAGGCAAACAGATCGCCGCGGTCTTTTCCGGTGCCTGATGGAATACGAACTTCTTCGGAGTTCAAACCGATCCGTTTCGGTGTAGTTTGCAGTTGCGGGCTGGGTTCGAAAATATGCTGTTGCTGTGTCGCCCACAAATTGAGACATACGCCAAGATAAGACAGCACAGCCAATATGAGACCCCAGCGGAGTCGTTTTGACCACTTCAGTATCAAGCCAGTTCGTTCAGCTTTTTCCAAACGCATGCTCCTTTGCTCGCTTTTTCAATATCATCCAGTTGCACACTATGCAGCGCCAGCTCATCTTCACTTGCCGGCATGACTCGAACACTCAAATGAATTGCTTCCCCGTCTGCGGTGAACTGCACGCTGTCTTCAGCGTTGCTTTCTTCGCCTAGTAAACTCTCCTGCCCGCGCGTCATCGCCAGATACACTTCGGCCAGCAACTCGGTATCCAGCAGCGCGCCGTGCAACGTGCGGTGCGAATTATCGATCTGGTAGCGGTCGCACAAGGCATTCAGATTGTTTTTCTTGCCCGGATGCAACTCCTTGGCGACCTTCAGGGTATCAATCACCTGGTTGTTCAGTGCCGGCAATCCGGCCAACGCCAGTTCAGCATTCAGGAAACCGATATCGAACGGCGCGTTATGAATAATGAGCTCCGCGTCGGCAATGAATTCCAGCAGCGCCGGGGCAATCTCGGCAAATTTTGGCTCATCGAGCAGGCGATCCAGCGTCAAGCCATGCACTGCCGCAGCGCCCTCGTCGATCTCGCGTTCCGGATTGAGGTAGCGGTGAAAAGAGCGTTTGGACACCTTGCGCCCATCCATTTCAATAGCGGCAACCTCAATAATGCGATGTCCCTGCCTGGGATCGAGACCCGTGGTTTCCGTATCCAGTACGACCTTACGCATTGCCGCCTCCTTGGATCGACTCCACCCCGCGGTTGGCAAGTTGATCGGCGCGTTCGTTGCCGTCATGCCCGGCATGGCCTTTGACCCATACCCAGTCGATACTATGTTGCTCTGCCAACGCGTCCAGCCTGCGCCACAGGTCTTCGTTCTTCACCGGTTTCTTGTCGGATGTCTTCCAGCCACGCAATTTCCAGCCATGCACCCATTCGCTGATGCCCTGCTGTACGTATTTGGAATCGGTATGCAAACGCACATGGCAATGGCGTTTTAGCGCCTCCAGTGCATAAATCGCCGCCAGCAGCTCCATGCGATTGTTGGTGGTATGCGTCTCACCACCGAACAATTCGCGCTCCTTGCCTTTGGTGCGCAGCAAAACCCCCCATCCACCGATACCGGGGTTGCCCTTACATGCACCATCTGTAAAAATTTCAACTACGTCTTGCATGCTATTCATTGCTTATCGTTCGTTTTCTGGATAATTCTGTTGTTTAACTTGGGTGTTGCCGGCAGCAGCTTTCTCACCAGCCCTTTCTTCCACTTCGGTTCGATCAGACGCATTCCGTGCACACGCTTGATTGCATGCAAGAAATACACGCCGCCACTTACTGCCCACCAGCGGTCGCCCGCCTTTTCCATAAAAGTGAAGCGTTCAAGCCATTTCGCCTGATTCAACGGCGGCGCATACGCAGCAAAACGACCACCCGCCACCTCGAAGCCAAGCAAGGCCAGCCAATCCTTCAGCCGTGGCAAACCGATGAACTTGCCGTGCCACGGATAGCCTTTTTTACTGCCCAACGCGCGACGCAACCCCCACAAGCTATACGGGTTGAATCCACTAATGATGAGACTACCTTCCGGCCTCAGCACCCGCACCACTTCGCGGATAATCTGGTGCGGATTCTCCGCAAATTCGAGCACATGCGGCAACACTACCAAATCCAGGCTGTCGCTGGCAAACGGCAACTCGTCGCAACACAAACGTACATTGTTGGTTGTCTGGTTGCCCGCGGTGAAGCGAAGCGGCATGCGGCTACCACGCAGGAAATCATGTTCCGGCAACCCCATTTGCAGAGCGTTGAAACCGAAAATATCGCTCACCGTATGATCGAAATAATCCTGCTCGTACTGCAATACATAGTTCGCCTGTTCGCTGGCGAACCATTCATTCAAACTGAGCACGGTTGACTTACAATATGGCATCGGGTTCCCATTTATATCATGCTGAGCATTACTGCCATTCCTGCCCTGGAAGATAACTACATCTGGTTACTCCAGCATGAACGCCATGCTGTCATCGTCGATCCGGGTGAGGCTGCACCCGTATTGGACTTCCTGCATAGAAACGACCTGCAACTGGACGCCATCCTGTGCACCCACCGCCATCACGACCACATCGACGGCATCGAAGAATTGCGCGAAGTATATAACGTGCCGGTGTATGGGCGAAGCCATCCAGAGAATCCCCATATTACCCATGACTTACACGAAGGCGATCACCTGAAACTTGACGTGCTGGACATCGAATTCGACATCATCGAGACACCCGGCCACTTCGAAGGCCATATCGTATTCATCGCACCGGGAATCCTGTTTTGCGGCGACATGATATTCGGCGCGGGTTGTGGCCGGATTTTCGAGGGAACGCCCGCCCAGTTGCACCATTCGCTGCAACGTTTGGCCGCCCTGCCTGACGATACGCTGGTCTATTGCGCCCACGAGTACACCGCCTACAACCTGCCCTTCGCCCAAGCCTGCGAACCGAACAATCCGGATATCCAGCGTCGTATCGATGAAACCCGTTCCCTGCGCATAGCAAAACGTCCGACCGTCCCTTTCACGATCGCACTCGAAAAAGCCACCAACCCCTATATGCGCTGCACCAGCCCCGAACTCATCCATACCCTGCAAGATCGCGGCCTGACAGACACCAGCGAACTAGCCGTATTTACTGCATTGCGCGAATGGCGCGCGCATTTCTGATTGCGGGAAAAGTTGATCTAGTTTATCCTGCGCGCCCTTCCGGATAACCAGCGACTTGGCGGCTTTGCCGCCTAGTCGAATGGCTAGTAGTTTCATCAGAGGTGGATGAGCGGTTTAAGTCGCACGCCTGGACAACGAGCCCCGAAGGGGTGAGTTGCGGCGAAGGCTAACTTGGCAAGACCAAGTTAAGCCGCGAAGCGGCGGCCGTAGCCACAAGCGGCATCATCGCTTGCGGCGCAGACTAACATAAGCACAGCGAATGTTAAGTCGCGAAGCGACGGTCGGAGCCAAAGCGTGTTTCGGAAGGATCAAGTGCAGTCACAATACGGAGAGGTGGATGAGCGGTTTAAGTCGCACGCCTGGAAAGCGTGTTTAGGTTAATAGCCTAACGCGGGTTCGAATCCCGCCCTCTCCGCCAAATTATATTCTAAGCACCCGCCAGGGTGCTTTGTCGTTTGGAGGGATGAGAACCCTTGGGTTCGACAACAAGCCCGAAGCGGCTTGTTGCGGCGCAGGCTAACGTGAGCTTGCGAACGTTAAGCGCGACAAGCGCGGCCGGAGCCACCAGCCGCTCGCGCAGGATGCCGAAGGCAGTCCCGAGTGCAACGAGGGATGAGGCTTTCGCGGAGGCAACGCGAAAGCTGAACAATCCCGCCATCTCCGCCAAATATCAAAGACACCTTCGTGGTGTCTTTATTTATTTTGTTGTACCCATAAACCCGAAAGCGTATGCTTTCCGCATGAACAAGAAACCAAAATCGCCGAGTCGCACTCGCAAGGATCAGATGAAACTGATCGCGCTCCTCTTGTTCATAGCAGATCAGAAGCAAAAGAGCCTCGATACGATGGAGCAACTGTTCAGTCGTCTTATGCTGCCGGGCAAGCACTGAATACGATTTCTGCGCAATTTTCCGCTTCAACCGATGCCATTTCGGCCTGTCCGGTGCGGAAGATGAGGACTTATTGGCGCTTACCCGAATTATTACTTGGATTGATGGTGCGCGACCAGTTTGTCAATAAACTGGCGCAGAAAGTGATCCGGCTGGGAACTGTGGAAACGATCGAGTTCCTCACCGCGGCTGTAGGCAATGACGGTCGGAAATCCGCGAACTTTGTGTTTTCCGGCGATACGCATATTTTCGTCCGCATCCACTTTGGCCAGCAGGAACTTGCCGCTGTATTCCTTCGCCAGGCGCTCCAGATGCGGCCCAAGCACCTTGCACGGTGCGCACCAGTCGGCACCGATATCGAGCAGGATAGGAGTTTCCTGCGAACGGGCGACCACGCGCTCGTCAAAATTGGCTTCTTCCACTTCGTATGAAAAAGGATGGGGGTCGTGCATGTGCATAAGTATTTAATTCCTTATATGTGCTGTTTATTTTAAATAGAGGTACACTAGCAAAAATACGTTTCGGTAATGTTCAAACGGCAACGCTATGCTACCAGACAACGATATACGTTTTGACACTTCCGCACAGGAATGGCTGGATCAATTGGTCGTACGACACGGCAGCGACGAATCCCGGCTGCTGCAAATCCTCCAGGAAGTGCAAGAGCGCTTTGGCCACATCCCGCAACAGGCCATTTCCAGATTGGCCAAGAAACTATCCATTCCCCGCGTCCGCATCGAAAGCGTGGGCTCGTTCTACTCTTTCCTGTACCTGAAACCGCACGGCGAATACCGCGTCCTGTTCTCGGACAACATCACCGACCGCATGCTGGGCAGCCAGGCACTGATGGAGCAGATGTGCCAGTTGCTGTGGCTGCAACCGGGCAAAGTCTCCGAAGACGGCCTGGTGAGTATCGGCCCTACTTCCTGTACCGGCATGTGTGACCAGGGACCTGCATTGCTGGTCAATGGCCGTGCCATCACGCGCCTCACTCACCAGCGCGTTCAGGAAATCGCGCAATTGATACGCAACCGTTCTCCACTCGCCGAGTGGCCAGCAGAGTTTTTTCACGTTGAAGACAACATCCGCCGCAGCGGCCTGCTGCTCGGCAATACACTTACTCCCGGCGAGTTGCTGCGAAATGCGATCGCACTTGATGGCGCCGCCATCGTCGATCAGCTCAAGCAGTCCGGTCTGCGTGGACGTGGGGGTGCGGGATTTCCCACCGGCCTGAAATGGGAAGCCTGCCGCAATGCGCAAGGTACAGATCGTTACGTGGTGTGCAATGCCGACGAAGGCGAACCGGGCACCTTCAAGGATCGCGTGCTGCTCACGCGGCAAGCCGACCTGCTGTTCGAAGGCATGACACTGTGTGCCTTGGCAATCGGTTCGAAAAAAGGGTTCCTCTATCTGCGCGGCGAATACCGTTACCTGCTCGAACCTTTGCAGGCAGTGTTGCAACGCCGCCGCGACAGCAACCTGCTGGGCGCAAAAATTCTTGGCCAGAAAGGCTTCGATTTCGACATCGACATCCATCTCGGCGCAGGCGCCTACATCTGCGGCGAGGAATCGGCGCTCATCGAATCGCTGGAAGGCAAACGCGGCGTGCCGCGCAGCCGCCCGCCGTTCCCGGTGACGCATGGTTATCTGCAACAGCCGACTGCCGTGGACAACGTCGAAACCTTCTGCCAGGCTGCACTGGCGCTGCACATGGGTGCCGAAAAATACCGCGCCATCGGTACGGAAAAATCCACCGGTAGCAAACTCATTTCGGTTTCCGGCGACTGTGCCTACCCCGGCATTTACGAATACCCGTTTGGCGTATCGGTGCGCGAGATCCTGCAGGAATGCGGCGCGGTCAACACAACCGCCGTTCAGGTCAGCGGGCCATCCGGCATGTGCGTCGGCGAGAGCGAATTCGGCCGCAAGCTGGGATTCGAGGACATCCCCACGGCCGGCGCGTTCATGGTGTTCGACGACAGCCGCGACATGTTCGAAGTGGCGCGCAACTACGTGCATTTCTTCGCGCACGAAAGCTGTGGTTTCTGCACGCCCTGCCGCGTCGGCACCTCGATGCTGAAACAGAGTATGGACAAGATCGCCGCCGGCCACGGCACAAAGTACGACCTGGCTGAAATCGAAAATCTGGATCGCGTATTACAGAACGCTTCTCACTGCGGCCTGGGACGCACTGCCTGCAATCCGGTGCTGCATACCCTCAAACATTTTCGCCCCGCCTACGAAAACAAACTGAAATCGCTGATGTTCTCGCCCGCCTTCGACCTCGACGGATCGCTGGCACGTGCGCGGCAAATGACCGGACGCGACGATGCGGGTGCGCATTTGAAGGAGACCGAATGAGCGAGACCTTTCAACTCGACGGTGCGCCGGTCCCCTTTGAACCGGGACAGACCGTAATGCAGGCCGCACTGGCTGCCGGACATTACATTCCGCACCTGTGCTACCACCCCGAGTTCAAGCCGCACGGCAGTTGCAAGCTGTGCACGGTCAAGGTCAATGGACGCACGGCAGCCTCCTGCACCATGCCCGCCGAGGCCGGGCTCAATGTGGAAAGCGAAATCGAGGAACTGAATGCGCTGCGCCGCACCCTGGTGCAGATGCTGTTCGCCGAAGGCAACCATTTCTGTCCATCGTGCGAAAAGAGCGGTAACTGCGTGTTGCAGGCGCTGGGCTACGACCTCGAAGTGCACACCGCCGGTTTCCGCCACCTGTACCCGGATCGCCCCCTGGACGCTTCGCATCCCGAAATCCTGCTCGACTTTAACCGCTGCATCCTGTGTGAACTGTGCGTGCGTGCCTCCAGCGAAGTGGACGGCAAGAATGTGTTCGCGCTGTCCGGGCGCGGCATTACCAAGCACCTCATCGTCAATTCGGAATCCGGCCTGCTCTCCGACACCGACATCGCACTGAGCGACAAGGCGATGCAGGTCTGTCCGGTCGGCGTGATCCTGAAAAAACGCGTCGGCTTCAACATGCCCATCGGCGAACGACGCTATGACCAGCGTCCGATCAGTGCGCAGGCGCTGGACGATGCGCCGCGCCAGACCGGTGCGGGCGGGAACTGCGAAGCCTGTGAGGGCGAATCATGAGCAAGAAACTCCGTGTCGCCACCACCTCACTCGCCGGCTGCTTCGGCTGCCACATGTCCATACTCGATATCGACGAGCGCTTGTTTACCCTGCTCGAACTCGTCGAATTCGACCGTTCCCCGATCACCGACATCAAACACTGCGGGCCGTGCGACATCGGCATCATCGAAGGCGGTATTTGCAATGCGGAAAACGTGCATGTGCTGCATGAATTTAGAAAAAGCTGCAAGATACTCATCGCCATCGGCGCCTGTGCGATCAATGGCGGACTGCCTGCGCAGCGCAACCATCTCGACCTGGGCAGTTGTCTCACCGAGGTATACCTCACCGAACCGGGGTTGTCGCATGGACATATCCCGAATGACCCCGAGTTGCCACTGCCGCTGGACAAGGTGCATCCGCTGCACGAAGTGGTCAAGATCGATTACTTCATTCCCGGCTGTCCCCCTTCCGCCGATGCCATCTGGAAATTCCTCACCGACCTCATCGCGGGCAAGACACCGGAGTTGGGACACGGGTTAATCAAATATGACTAGAACCTATCCCAAAATTACTGCGCTCGTCATCTTGCGTCCCGGCGGTGCTCGGAATCCTCATGTATTCCCACATACACTCCGGTTCCTGCGCTCCGGCGGAATGCAACCTGACTTCGCTCGTTACATTTTTGAACAGGTTCTTCCACAATTATGACGAGTACATCTGACAATCTGGAAACTGCCAGCAATCCCGAAAACCTGCGCCGCGTGGCGATCGAGCAAGTAACGCGCGTCGAGGGTCACGGCAAGGTAACGTTGCTGCTGGACGAGAACGACCATGTACACCAGGTGCGGCTGCACATCGTCGAATTCCGCGGCTTCGAGAAATTCATCCAGGGCCGTCCCTACTGGGAAGCGCCGGTGATGGTGCAGCGGCTGTGCGGCATCTGCCCGGTGAGCCACCATCTGGCGGCAAGCAAGGCGATGGACATGATCGTGGGTGCGACACTCACGCCGACGGCGGAAAAAGTACGACGCCTGATGCACTACGGCCAGATACTACAATCGCACGCACTGCATTTCTTCCACTTGTGCTCACCTGACTTGTTGTTTGGTTTCGATTCCGACGTGGCCAAGCGCAACATCGTTGGCATTGCTGCCGCCTATCCGGAGATTGCCAAACAGGGCGTACTCCTGCGCAAATTCGGACAGGAAGTGATTCGCATCACCGCTGGCAAACGCGTGCATGGCACGGGCTCCATTCCCGGCGGTGTAAACAAGAACGTCAGCAACGAAGAGCGCGACTACCTGCTCAAGGACATGGACCAGATCGTGACCTGGAGCCGCGAATCCGTCGGTATCGCGAAACAGCTATTCGAAAAAAACCTCGACCTCTATAACAACTTCGGGCGCTTCAAGGCGCACACGCTCAACATGGTGCGCGCCGACGGTGCGCTGGACCTGTACCACGGCGGATTGCGCGCACGCGACATGGACGGTAAAACGCTGTTCGACCATTACGATTACCGACATTATTGGGACGTGATCTTCGAAGATGTGAAGAATTGGTCGTACATGAAGTTCCCCTACCTGCGCAGTCTGGGCCCGGAAGAAGGCTGGTATCGCGTCGGGCCGCTGACACGCGTGTCGCAGTGCGACTTCATTCCCACGCCACTGGCAGAACAGGCACGCCAGGAATTTGTTGCCTTCAACGGCGGCTCGGCAACAGGTGCGACGCTGGGCTTCCACTGGGCGCGCATGATAGAGATGTTGCATGCTGCCGAAGTGATCCAGGATCTGCTGCACGATCCCGACTTGCAAGGCACTGATCTGGTCAGCAAAGGCGAACGGCAGGAGCGCGGCGTCGGCGTCATCGAAGCCCCGCGCGGCTCGCTGATCCACCACTACAAGGTGGACGATAACGACCAGATCGTGCGCTGCAACCTGATCGTCTCCACCACCCACAACAACCAGGCAATGAACGAAGCCATCCGTTCAGTGGCACAGCAATACATAGATGGAAAAAAACTTACCGAAGGGTTGCTGAATCACATCGAAGTCGCCATTCGCGCTTTCGATCCCTGCCTCTCCTGCGCGACACATGCGCTGGGCAAGATGCCGCTGGAAGTTGAACTGCAGGATGCGGAAGGCGGGCGGGTGGATATGCTGACACGATCGTCTGATGGAAGCTTCTATTAGCTCCCCAGTTCCTTCCCCCATACATAACCAGCGACTTAGCTGGCGTTGTTTGCCAGCTTAGTCGAATGGCTAGTAGTTCCATCAGGGGGAAGGTCAGGATGGGGGTAGAATCTTAATGAGCAATAGACTTCGTTTTGAAACAACTAAAAATGCCAGATCGTTGCGCAGCAATATGACAGATGCCGAACGCAAGTTATGGCATGCACTACGATACAAGCAACTCAATGATCAGCGCTTCCGGCGACAACATCCTATCGGGAATTTCATAGTTGATTTTGCTTGCCTCGAACACAAGCTTGTCATTGAGCTCGACGGCGGACAACACCAAGACCAGACAGCATATGATGAGCAGAGAACGGTTTTCTTGCAGAAAAGCGGTTGGCAGGTTCTGCGTTTCTGGAATAACGATGTAATGAACAATCTGGATGGAGTGCTATCAACGATTGCTGAGCATTCAAAGAGTCTACCCCCACCCTAACCCTCCCCCTGCAAGAGGGAGGGAATTGGGCTTCATAACTCGAAATTATCACGAAAAACATCATGACCATTCCCCTGCTTATCATCGCCATTGGCAACGAATCGCGTGGTGACGATGCGCTCGCGCCGTTGCTGCTGCGGCAATTGCAAGCAGAGAACTTTGCGCAGACCGAGTTCATCGAAGATTTTCAGTTGCAGGTCGAGCATGTCACTGACCTGACAGGACGGAGCGCCGTGCTGTTTATCGATGCGGATGTGGCCTGTGAAGCACCGTTCCACTTATCCGAAATCACCGCTACGCAAGATAACAGTTATACCAGCCATGCTATGACACCGTTCGCGCTGTTGCACACCTACCGGCAGGTGTATGGAGCGGACGCGCCGCTCTGCTTCCTGCTGCGCATTCGCGGCTATGGTTTTGAACTGGGGGAGAAATTGAGTGACGAGGCGTCAGCCAATCTGGCGTATGCAACGGCAGAAGTTCATCGATGGCTGGCGCACCATACACAAACGTCAAACATGATTTCTGCCTATCCGGAATAATCCATTTACCAGTAGTAGCCCGTCTCTGTAGCGCGATGTATGGCATCAATGAATGAGTGTGGTAAGAATCTTTTGCCAGTGATCATAAATTAAAAAATGGCCTCCGCCTTTAATGCTATAAAACTGGTTATTCGGAACAACATCAACAATTGGTTTGATTCGACTGAGTGGCGAATGTGTGTCCTCTGTTCCATGCCAGAAATACATTTTTGTCTGAATATCCTCAATTGCAAATGGCCAAGGTTCTGCTGGCAATAAAGTGTCATGCACAAATCCGGAATGGCAGTTCTTATTTCCTGCCAGCAGACACGATTCAATATGTTCCCGTAATTGGGGGTGCGACAGGATTGCCCGATCGGAAAGACAAACCGGAATATTGGCGAGAAACTTTTCAGGATTATTGCAGGCTTTTTTTATCGCGGTATCAGCGATCATATGAGCTGCAGTGGGCAAATATTTGGAGAAGGCCAGGAATAACTTCAGGGTTGGTGACATACCCGCAAAATCAGAAAATGAACGAAACGGTGGCGTCAAACATATCATTGCGATGTTATGCAGGCGTTTCGGTGTTTTATAGGCGAAGGCACTTGCGTATATCGCACCGACTGAAAGTCCCATTATTGAACACTGCTGAATATCAAGGTGGTCAACCAGCTCCAGCAAATCATCAGCAAAATCAAGATAGCCATGTCCGGGCGCATACTCGGAAAGACCATAACCAGGCCGGTCTGGAACAATAAGTCTTACGCCAAGTTTTCTCGTCAACAGATCATCCGGAAAGCGTTCATAACGACAACCAATAATGCCATGCATGTGTATCACGGGCTTGCCTTGTGGATCACCATATTCTGCATACTGAAGTTTTCGACCATCCCTCAATGTGATATGGCCTTCATTATTAATGCACGATTTCGATTTTGCTCCGGTTGCTAAACGTACATTTTTATATTCCTTGTCTACAGGATTGAAAACCGCCGGACTGGTTAATATCAATTTAACAAGTTCCGCTTGCCGGTTTACGCCCATTTTTAAAAATATTGACTTGAGTTGCACTTTGGCAGTGTTCTTGCTGATACAACTCTGGTCTGCCGCCTGGTTCAGGCTCATACCACCCGCCAATAATGCAGCCAAACGTGCTTCAGCTGGCGAAAGATTGAATATTGTCTGCAAAGCTGACTTTTCAATTCTTTGCTTGACTGAAGCGGAAGCTATAAAGATTGCTGCGCAATTCTCTACTTGTCTGTCAAAGTGAACAGGGGGATAAGGATCGGGTGTGACTAATAGCGAGACAGGTGAGTCCATTCCTTTCTCGCCAATTTTGAAAAATGACACGTGTTCACCTGCTTTTTCCCATGGCGAGTTGGCTACGTCACGAATAAGGCTTTTCAGCTGCTGGTCTTGTTTCGCCTCCGTGATGCAAAGCACACCATTTTCCATATGCATCGTATTGCTATTAGCGATCGTGTTTAATGCATGCTGGTTGGCAGAAATCAGTTTTCCTTTGCTATTGACCAATAGAACACCCAATGGAAATTGTTCAATAATGGCCTGCGCCTGGCCACGTGTATGGTTTACATCATTGAATTCCCGCTTGAGTTTGAGCGCTCGGTACAAATGAGGAAGCAGCGTTGCAAGCCGCTGTACTTCATCTTTATCCATTCGGTTTGTGAAAAGCCGGACGTACTCTAAATCATCATCAGGAAATATCGGGGGTTTTTGACTATCAAAACGCCTATCCTCGAACAGGTTTGCAACACAGACTAATAAGTCCGTCCAGAAATCCGGATCAAATGCCGTTTCATAAAGAATCCCGATAAGTTCTGATTCGACATTTCTTGTGTCTGGCCGTCTCCTATCTTCCATCGACATAGTTGCGCTCCCGCAAACATACAAAAGAAAGCCCCGCAGCACGCTGCGGGGTATTGACACCGCTTTTCAGGTTACCGTCCACCAACGGCTTTTGTTGCAAACAACGAGAAAAGTTGACCCGAAAAGATCAATTTAACCCGTTTAGGTTATTCCTCATGAATATCGAGACGGCTAGCATACGCCTACATATTATGTGGTTATTTTGGTATTGGCAATGCTCAACAATTTTACTTAGACACTTAATATAACGATTTGATTAAACACTAAAAACATTTCAATCTTAAAGAAAATACATAAACAAAACATCAATAATCGATTGAAACACCATGCACAAGCACCGAAGAGTGTTGCCTGGATACCTCGGGGGCCTCCTGTGAAAAATCTTTCGTTAAAAAGCTATTTTGTATTCCTGTCTTTCGTTGTACTCGCTGCCTGCGGGGGAGGAGGTGGTGGTGGAAATAGCAACCCACCTGCTGCGAGTGTCTTGAGTGGCGTTGGGGCAGTAGGCACCCCGATTGTCAACGGCAACATCAGCGTTGTTTGCGCGACAGGTAGCGCGTTCTCAACTACCACGGATGGTACAGGTGCATGGCAATTCACGCTCTCAGGGCAAACCCTGCCCTGTGCGATGGAACTGTCCGGCGGCACGATCAACGGCGTAGCCAATACCGCAACCTATACCTCCATTGCCACTGCCACGGGCACCGTGAACATCTCGCCGCTCGCCGATCTGCTGGTAGCCAACCTGGTGGGTAGTGCAAGTCCAGATACATGGTTTGCCGGTTTAAGCTCCCCATCCGCAGCACTGGCCGCAATTAACCAGACCCAGGTGGATACAGCACTGAGCAATTTGAGCGCGATGCTTCCGGCATTGACACGTCTTGGCACAAACAATCCGATTACCACAGCCTTCACGCCCACATCAGGCAACATCAGTGACGATATGCTTACTGCTCTGGCAAATGCGATCGCTTCCAACAGCGCAGGTGTAACTTACACTTCCCTTCTGACCAATGCATCTGCCAATACAGCACTTCCTGCAGATTTCGGCACAGCCTTGGCGACGGCCTATTCGGGCACAGCAACTGGCGGTATAGCCACCTTCACGGCGCTCTCTCCCACAATGACATCAGTTCGCGTCGATCACGCAGCAACCCTGCTCTCCAGTGGACAGGTACTCCTGACCGGCGGGGAAAATAGCTCTCCCCCTGGCGCCCCTGGCGGCACCGGCACTACTTATAACACCGCGGAGTTGTATGACCCTGTAACCAAAACCTTTACAGCTCTCGCCGCCACGTTGACGACTCCGCGCGAGG
>JBNKBO010000002.1:0-116300 GCA_050287265.1 Sideroxydans sp.
AATAAGAATTTGCCCAAAAAAGCGGTTCGGCATTGTCTGGAAATGGCAATGAGATACAAAAATATTAAACATTTGCCGCTGCTGGGTGCGTAGACGAAAAATCGTTAATAGCGCTATCAAATCGACATTGGTGCCACGCGCGGTTTATGGCAAAGGATGCGTGGCGGCGATTTGCAAAGCCAATTAAAATGCCTTCACAATCTTTCGCTGTATAACCATGAAACCCATTGCTATATTCCGTCATGTTCCCACCGAAGGTGCGGGGCATCTCGCGCAGTTCCTTAACCAGCAGGCCATTCCCTGGCAGATGGTCCACATCGACCAGGGCGAGGCCGTGCCTGCGGATGCCAGTGCTTACTCCGGTCTGGTGTTCATGGGCGGGCCGATGAGTGTGAACGACGACTTGCCGTGGATACCTCAGGTGCTGGCGCTGATCCGCGATGCCCATGCAAAAGACATTCCGCTGCTCGGCCATTGCCTGGGCGGGCAACTCTTATCCAAGGCGCTGGGCGGGGTGGTGATGAAAAATCCGGTAAAGGAACTGGGCTGGGGCGAGGTGACGGTGGCGGATAATGATGTTGCGCGCGAGTGGTTCGGCGACATCAAGCGGTTCGATTCCTTTCACTGGCACGGCGAGACTTTCTCTTTGCCGCCGGGCGCGGTGCTGTTGCTGTCGAGCGCACATTGCACAAACCAGGCCTGGGCCATCGGCAAGCACTTCGGCATGCAGTGCCATGTGGAGATGACCGAAGAAATGATCCGCGAGTGGTGTGAAGTCGGGGCAGCAGAACTTTCTGCCAATATCGACAGTCCGGCGGTACAATCAGCCCTTGCGATGCAAGCACAAATGAAAGAAAAACTGCCGGAATTGCATCGCGTGGCGGATCAGATTTATCGGCATTGGTTGCTTGGTTTGGCAAAATAAAACTAAAAGAGTCATCTCAAGTCTCGGGGGCAAGCTGGTTTGCAGAAGCTTGGAATTCCCGGGTCTGTCTCGTGCAGGTAAGCCGGATCGCGCTGCAAATCAGGGGGGAGTGAAATGACTTACGTTGTTGCCGAAAATTGCATTCGTTGCAAGTATTCCGATTGCGTTGAAGTATGTCCGGTGGACTGTTTTCGGGAGGGGGAAAATTTCCTCGTGATTGATCCGGATGAATGTATTGACTGCGCGCTGTGTGTCCCTGAGTGCCCGGCCGGTGCGATCTATGCCGAAGGGGATTTGCCGGAAAGTCAGTATATGTTCGTTGCGCTGAATGCCGAACTCGCCAAACAGTGGAAACCGATTGTTGAAAAAGGTGATCCACCTGACGATGCGGACGAATGGCTCAGCGTAAAAGATAAATTCAAGTATTTGAAACGGTGAGCGTTCCCGGCGACTTCTTCGACCATATCGCGCAACGCATCCTTGCTGCGCATCCCGCGCCCGACCTGCGCGGTATCACTGTCCTGCTTCCCAATATGCATGTTGCCCAGCCGCTGGCACAGGCATTGATGCGCGCTACACAGGCACCAGCCATCCTCCTTCCTCAGATGGTAACGCTCGATGCATGGGCGCAAGGTATTCAATTGGCGAACACGGTCATTGCCGATAGTCAGCGCAGCGCACTGCTGTACCAGCAGCTGCGCGAAAATAAATGGTTCGAGAACGCCGACCTGTGGAGCATGACACAGGAACTGCTGAAACTGTTCGATGAACTCACACATTCCCTCAGTGAATTACCCGCCGACGCCGAGGCATTTGCGGCCGCGGTGCAAGACGCGTATCAAGCCCGGCAAAACACCACGCTGCAACTGGAAGCACGGCTGGTGTTCGAACTGTGGCATGCCATGCAAGGCGGCGCGGAACTGGATACGGCGCGTGCCTATCAGCAACGCCTGGCACTGCTCGCGGCGCAGGCGGAAAGGCCTCTGTACGTGCTGCGTGTCTCGGATTGGGACGCGCTTGAGCAGCGTTTCCTGGAGGAGTATGAACAGCACGCGACGGTAAAGGTATTCGATCTGCGCGAAATGGATATGCAGACCGGTTCGCCATGGTTCTTCGCTGCCACCAGCCTGGAACAGGAAGCAAGTGCTGCTGCCATGCAGGTGCGGCGCTGGCTGGCTGCAGGCAAAAGCAGTATCGCCATCGTCGCTCAGGATCGTGTGGTGGCGCGGCGCATGCGCGCGTTGCTGGAACGTGCTGAGGTGCTGGTAAGGGACGAGACCGGTTGGACTTTCGCCACACTATCGGTGAGTACGGTGCTGGATCGCTGGCTCACGGCGCTGCAAAGCGACTTCTATCATCATGATCTGCTTGACCTGCTCAAGTCGCCGTTTATCTTCGCCGACATGGCTGCGGGTGAGCGCAAGGCGGTGGTGTACCTTCTGGAACAACTGCTGCGCAAACAGGGCGTGGTGGCCGGTTTGAAAAAATTCGCTACGCTGGCCGAGCACGAAATGACGTTGCACCAGCCGCTCGCACGCCTGCGCCAGGCAGCTGCGTTGCTGGAACAGGGTCGCAAGCACACGCTGGCGGAATGGCTGTCGGCGCTGCAGGCGAGCCTGAATGTGCTTGGCATCGATAGTGGCCTGCAGCAGGACGAGGCAGGCCAGCAATTGCTGCGAGCGCTGCAAACGCGACAGCAGGAGTTGCATGGCGACAAAGGCAGCTACCGTTTTGCGGAGTGGCGGCGTTGGCTCGCACAACAAATGGATATGGAGACATTTCGCGACAGCAGCATAGACAGCCCGGTGTGTTTTACCCATCTTGCGGCAACCCGCTGGCGCAACTTCGATGCCGTGCTGTTGCTCGGTTGCGATGCAGATCATCTGCCCAGTACGGCAGACGGCGGACGCTGGTTCAACGATGCGGTGCGTTCTGCACTCAACCTGCCGACACGCGGCAGCCACGCAGCCCGCCAGCACGACGATCTGCGCGCCTTGCTGGTCATGAACGATACTGTGCTGGTCACCTGGCAGAAAGAACAGGATGGAGAAGCGCGGTTGTTGAGCCCGTTCCTGCAATTGCTGAGGGATGAAATAGCTGCGGCGTCTTTACTCCTTCCCCCATGCAGGGGGAAGGTGGGGATGGGGGTAGACACCGAGGTAGGGAACGAATCTATCCCCACCCTAACCCTCCCCCTGCAAGGGGGAGGGGATGTGAGAGAGTTACTGGCCTTGCTGGAATTGGAAGATACGCAGAGTGTGGCGCTGCCACAGGCGGAGCAACCTGCGCCGGGTGTGCCGCAGGAATTTGTACCCGCGAACATTTCCATCAGCGGCTACAACTCGCTGGTTGCCTGTCCCTACCAATTCTATGCACGCCATATTTTGAGACTCAACGAGCTTGACGAGGTGCAGGAAACCATCGAGAAGCGAGACTACGGCGAACACGTGCACGGGATATTGCAGCGCTTCCATGAGCAGTATCCGCAAGTGAGCGGATACGATCACGCCGAGATGGAGACGGCTTTGCGCCGCATCAGCGAGGAAATGTTCGCCGACCTGCTGGCGCAGGATTTCACTGCGCGTGCCTGGCTGGCGCGCTGGAACAAGTCGCTGTCCGCCTACCTCGAGTGGCAGACCGGAAATGAGGCACAAGGCTGGCGTTATGCCGAAGCAGAAGCGAAATTCGATTGGGATCTGGAAGGCATCCGCCTGCGCGGACGCATCGACCGGCTGGATGTGCGCGGAACGGGAAAACTGGTACTGGACTACAAGACGCAGAGCGAGCAAGTGCTGCGCAACAAACTGAAGGAACCGGGCGAGGATGTCCAGCTTGCCTGCTATGCCTACGCGCACGAAGCGGCGGACGCTGCCTTCGTCAGCATAGAGAATGGCAAGGTGAAGCTGGTGGAACCGGAACACGATGTTCCGTTGTTGGCGCAGCTCAATACCGAACGACTGGTGCACGTGATGGGGGAGATACGCGGTGGGGCGGGGCTGGTGGCAAACGGGATTGATGCAGTGTGTACGTATTGCGAAATGAGAGGTGTGTGCCGGAAAGGGGAGTGGACTTCAGGAAACGGGATACAGGATACAGCTCCCCTCTCCCGCGGGCGGGAGAGGGGCAGGGGAGAGGGTAATGGATAACTATATTGCTCTTGACCCCAAACGCAGTGTCGTCGTCGAAGCCTGCGCCGGCAGCGGCAAGACATGGTTGCTGGTGTCGCGCATTGTGCGCCTGCTGCTGGATGGTGCGCAGCCGTCGCAAATACTTGCCATCACTTTCACGCGCAAGGCGGCGCAGGAAATGCAGGCACGCCTGCAGCAATGGCTGCGCGATCTGGCGATGGGCGATGAAATTTCTGTGCGACAGTTCTTCGCCGAGCGTGGCATGCCGGAACTCAGTGACGATCAACTGCGGCGCGCCCGCACGCTCTACAAGGAGGTTTTGCTGGCGCAGCCAGGCATCACTATCAGCACTTTTCACGGCTGGTTCATGCAGGTGTTGCAGCGCGCACCGCTGAATGCCGGCGTGATGCAGGGTATGTCATTGCTGGAACGGGCAGGGGCGGAACAGGAAGAAGCCTGGGAAGAACTACTGGAACAGATGCACAAACAGCCGGAAGACGACGAGGCACAGCACATGCAATGGCTGTTCGATGAGTGCGGACTGTTCAATACGCGCAAGCTGCTGTTCAACTTCCTTGCCAGGCGCGCAGAGTGGTGGGTCTACACACAGGGAAGACAGGATGCGCTGAAATCGGTGCTGGAGGGGCTGCGCGCCTATCTCGACGTGGAACTGGAATTCGACGCGGAGGAAGACTGGGGAAAGTGTGGCATCAGCGAAGAGTCCCTGTTCGCCTTCATGCACCATCTTGGAAACAAGGGCACGGAAACCCAGAAAGCGAATGCCGCCGAGTTGGAGCACGCCTGGACGGATACCGAGCCTGGAGTGCGCTTTAACGTGATATGGCCGTTGCTGTTCACTCAGAAAAACGAACCGCGCAAACTCAAGCCGACCCGGAATCAGGATGCGGGCGTCTTTACTACTGCGCTTTCTCTGTTACATGCCAATATGCAAATGGTGCGCGACATTCAGGCCGAGCAGCAGGCCTATCGCATCAATATCGCCGTACTGCATTGCGGCGTCGCCTTCCTCGAACGCTACCAGGCGCTCAAGGCACAAAAGCAGCAGATGGATTTCTCCGATCTGGAATGGCAACTGTGCCGCCTGCTGCAACAGAGCGAGCACGCCGAAACCATGCAATACAAACTCGACAGCCGTTACCGCCATGTGCTGCTGGACGAGTTTCAGGATACCAATCCGCTGCAATGGCAGATTTTGCGCGCGTGGTTCGATGCGGCGGTGGCGGTGGAATCGCAACCCACCGTGTTCGTCGTGGGCGACCCCAAGCAATCCATTTACCGTTTTCGCCGCGCCGATTCGCGCCTGTTTGGAGTGGCACGTGAATATCTGAAAGAACATTTCGCCGCCGAAACATCAGGCAATAGCCTCACACGCCGTAACTCGCAGGCCGTGGTCGATGCGGTGAATGCTGTGTTCTGCGAGCAGCCGGATGGCTTCGAGTTTGTCGAACATGAGACCCGTCAGAAGGAGTTGCCCGGTTGCGTGCTGGTGTTGCCGCTGGCCGAGGCAGAAAAGACAGAGAGAATGGAAGCAGAAGATGCGCCGCTTGTCTTGCGCGATCCGCTCATCACAAAGCGGGACGAGGATGGAGAAGGCGCGCGCCACAAGGAAGCCGAACTGTTCGCCGAGCAACTTCAAGCCATCGTCGGCAACTGGATAGTGAACGATGAAGGCGCAGAACGTCGCGCTACGTGGTGCGACATCATGGTGCTGGTGCGTACTCGTACCCATCTCACAGTCTATGAGGAAGCGCTGCGCGCGAAACATATTCCCTTCCTCAGCTCGCGCCGCGGAGGCCTGCTTGATACGCTGGAAGCGGAAGATGTACAGGCACTGCTGACATTTCTTATCACTCCCTTCGCCGACATAAAACTGGCGCAAGTGCTGCGCACACCGATTTTTGCGTGCAGCGATACAGACTTATTGCGGCTATCGGGATACAGGATGCAGGATACAGGGGAAGCAGAGGGTTCTCCTCAATCCTCTTCCTGGTGGTTGCGATTGCAGCAGTTGGATGATCCATCTCCCGCTCTGCAAAGAGCCGCCGAGCTGTTGCAGCGCTGGCTTGCGTTGGCCGATAAACTTCCCGTGCACGACTTGCTCGATCGTATCTATTTCGAAGGCGACGTGGTCGCGCGCTACAGTGCTGTGCTGCAGCCCGAAATGCGCGCAAAGGTTATCGCCAACCTGCATGCCTTCATGGAGATTGCACTCTCCGTGGATGCCGGTCGCTACCCCAGCCTGCCGCGCTTTCTGCAGGAACTGCGCGAATTGCGCGCCAGCGCCGACGATGCGCCGGACGAAGGTAAGCTCGGCACGGCGGGTGACGCGGTGCGTATCTACACCGTGCATGAGGCGAAGGGGCTGGAAGCGCCTGTTGTCTGGCTGCTGGATGCGAATGCCGAAAAGAAAAACCGCGATGGCAACGACGTGCTGCTGGGCTGGCCTACCCATGAAGAACGTCCGCTGCATTTCTCCGTCTATACCGACCAATCTTCCCATGACAGGAAACGCGCGCCGCTGTTCGAGCATGAAGCGGCCCAGCAGGCGCGCGAAGAGATGAACCTGCTTTATGTTGCCATGACCCGCGCGCAGCAGGCGCTGATCGTGAGTGGCAACAGCAAGGGTGAAGACAAAGAGGAAAAGAAGAAAGTGCCATCGTGGTACGACCGCATTGCAGCTGTAGTTCCCCGTCCTGTCATTCCCGCGCAGGCGGAAATTCAGATGGCTGAACAAATCTCGCATAGCGAGACAAATCCATTATGCAGACCGCTTCGCGGAGACATTGGATCACTGGATTCCCGCCTGCGCGGGGATGACGAATGCGGTGAAGTAAATTTACCCGCTATCCTTCCCGCCGGCAAACGCGCTACCCGCAACACGGCACAGCAACAACGCGGCATCTGGCTGCACGCGCTGTTGCAACACCTGACTTCCGATTCCCCTCTCCCGGTGGGAGAGTGGGTTCTCACGGGACCAGGGGTGAGGGGGGATGTTCAGAGAGCCGAACTGCAACAGCGCCTCGCCATTCCTGTCGAAGAGATCGAATCACTTTGGCAACAAGCCCAAAGTTTGCTTACCTCGCCCCAACTTGCCCGTTACTTCGACGCGAAGCAATATCGCACCGCCAACAACGAAATGCCTTACATCAACGCCATGGGCGAACTGAAACGCATCGACCGTCTGGTGGAATTTGACGACGAAGTGTGGGTGCTGGATTACAAACTGGGCGACAGCGAGGATGCGGCGCGTTACCGCGCGCAGATGCGGGAATATCAGGCGGCGATGCAAACGGTGTATGCAGGTAAAGCAGTACGGTGTGCACTTGTGTTTGCAGATGGGGTGCTGAGCGAGGTGTAACAGAAACGAGTTTGAAGACCATGGTCAGCTCTAACGATTCAAAGTGGACAGGAAGGCTGTATTTTTTGGCATGAAGAAGAGATTGCAGACATCACAAAGGACGGTATGAAATGAAAAGTACGGTAAACAGCATTTTTGGGTATTCGATCATCGGGCTTTCTGTCCTTTTTGGAGGGGGAGCACTGGCTTTATTTACGGCGTTTTTGTATTTGGGCTCCTTGCGTATCGTTCATCTTGATATCGGTTTTGTCGAAGCCCTGTTGCTGGATGCTTTGCTTTGCCTGATATTTTTCATTCAACATAGCGGGATGATTCGCGAAAGATCTCGTCAGGGGATCAGTAAAGTAATACCGCCCCATTACTATGGGTCATTCTTTGCGCTTTCTTCCGGTATGGCGCTGTCGTTACTGGTAATACTCTGGCAGGAATCAGGGGCGACGGTTGTGATTATCGAGGGTGCGGCTCGTTCATTACTTCGGGTGGCCTTTATTCTTTCGCTCGTTGGTCTTTGGTGGAGTGCGCGTTCGTTGCGTTCATTCGACATCTTTGGAAAAGATCAAATACTGGCCCATATGCGTAACAAGCAATTACGGGAAATGCCGTTCGCTGTTCGCGGCCCATATCGTTATATTCGCCATCCATTCTATTCTTTCATGTTATTGATGATCTGGTCGTGTCCGGATATTACGCTCGACAGGCTGCTGTTTAATTGTTTGTGGTCGATATGGGTGGTGGCAGGCACGGTGCTGGAAGAACGCGATCTCATTGTCTATTTTGGTGAAAAATACAAGGACTACCAGAAGGAAGTGCCGATGCTGATTCCCTGGCGCGTTTGTTCCGGCGTATTTGGCAAAGGTTGACAGAGCAGGAATTAGAGTGACTTTTCTTTTCGGGCCGGTGCCTGTTGTGGTGTTTTGAACAAATGCGGTACTTTGCTTGTCATACGCGCGTTATTTTGTTGGTATGATTCGCACGAAGTTGTGGCTGAATAATGAAGAAGCCTTCTTTATTACTGTCAGGAGCCTGATTTTTAGATGAATCCACACGAAACCGAAAACCGGCTTTTGCGTTCACAGCTTCAATCGCTGATGGATGAGGCACGTGTGAACGAAGACAAGTGGCGGCGGCTGGATCAGCTGGAAAAACAGCTGATTGCCACGCCTACCATGTCGGCCCTGATCCAGGTGATGCTGAATGACTATAGAGCGGCGAGCGAAACCGATATTGTGACGCTGGTGCTGGCTGACCCGGAGCATGAAATCAGACGCATTCTGGAACATGAAAAAATCGGCGGTTCCGAATTGCCGGGGCTGGTGTTGCTGGACGTGCTGCATTCCAACGAACTGACGCCACACATCGGGGCCTTTGATACTGAACTCGATCGTGCGATCTTTGATCCCTGGCCGGCCAATTGCCGTTCAATGATTCTTTTGCCATTGAAACGTCAGGATAAGGTGATCGGCAGCCTGAATCTGGCGAGTTGCAGTGCCGACCGTTTCACACCGGACAGCAGTACTGATTTTGTTGAAAGGATGGCCAGTGTCCTGGCGATCTGCATCGAAAATTCGCTCAATCACGAACGTCTGAAGCAGGTCGGGCTGACGGATCCGCTCACCGGGGTGTTCAACCGGCGTTATTTTGAATCGCGTTGCCAGGAGGAAATCGCCCATATCCGGCGACACAAAGCACCGCTTTCCTGCATGTTCCTGGATATCGACAAATTCAAGCGCATCAACGACACCCATGGGCACGCGACCGGGGACAAAGTGCTATGCATGGTGTCGAAGCTCATCAAGTCCGGACTGCGCGGCAACGACGTGATGGCGCGTTTCGGTGGCGAGGAATTTGTGGTGTTGTTACCGCAGACCAGGTTGCATACGGCATGTGAAATTGCAGAACGCATACGTGCCACGATCGCGGCACAGTCTTATCCGGTTTCCGCCAATGAGAGTCTGACGGTGACAATTTCCATTGGCGTGGCGCAGGCGCAAGATAATCTGGCTGAGGGTGATATGGAGGCTGCGCAGGAATTGCTTGCGGTAGCGGATGAAGCCGTATATCAGGCGAAGAAGAGCGGCCGCAACAAGGTGGTGAGCGAAGCAGATCGTCCGCGTTCGGTTGGCATGATGAATGGCCTAAACAAGTTGCTGAATTTCAGTTGATGGGTTCGACTTGCTGAATGCCTGCCGCAGTTGTGAATGTGGCTGCATCCGTATCTATGCGCTTATTCAAGCGTTTCCAGAAAATCATTGACGATGTTATTTCGCCGAAATGAATAGTTCAGGATCGACCATTGCGCCGTTAAGTACGACACTCCAGTGAAGATGGGGGCCGGTGGCGCGTCCTGTTTTTCCGGAAAGTCCGAGTTGTTGGCCTTTGTTTACCATTTCGCCGGTTTGCACATCGATACGCTCGAGGTGGCAGACCATGGTGATCAAACCGTTGCCGTGGTCGACAAAAACCGTTTTGCCGTTGAAAAAATAATCCCCCGTTGCCAGCACCTTGCCTTTTGCACTCGCTTTTACCGGTGTGCCGCTTGCTACAGCTACATCCAGGCCGGCATGGGGTGAGCGTGGTTCGTCGTTGAAGAATCGACGCAGACCAAAACGGCTGGACAGTTCCCCCGGAGAGGGAACCATAAGCGCCAGATCGGTATTTTGCGTCTCACGCCAGTGTAATTTCAATTTGCGGATATTGGCGATTTCACGTTTTGCGCGAGCCAGGTTGGCAGCTGACAGTTCTATCCTGCTTTTGTCTTTGAGCGTGATGTGCTGTTCGGGATAATCAATTGTGTTGACTTCGAAATGCTTTGTTTCCATCTCATTGCCAATTTTGATGCTCAATTCGTGCGTGCCCGGTGTTATATCAAGCGGCAGGCCGACCACGGCGAACCACTGGTCGCGATCGGATGTAACGAGAACTGGTTGATTCCCAAGCCATGTTTGCGGTTTGTCGGTGCTGGCTGAAACGTTGCCGAGCGGAACAACCGCGACGCCGCCGGGGACATTGGAAGACTTGGGAAGGCTCGCATGCGCAAGCATGGGCAAAGCTAAAACGAAAAAGCTGAGCCGGACGCAGATTCGGAGTGAGATATTAAACATGTGCATAATTTCTTTTTGCTGAAAATATCATCTGGAGACTTCGAGTAGTAATACTAGCTGAAGTTTCAGCCGAAAAAGTGAAATGTGTGTGAGTTGAGTTACTTTATGGCCGTTTTTTGTCCAAGTGCCGCTGCAAACCGTGCACGAGGTTTTGCGTAAGTTCTGCCTGGAGTTCTTCGAGCGGCACGGTGATGCCTTGCCCTATGCAATGCGTGACTTGCAGTCCTTCATAGCCGCAGGGGTTGATGTTTTCATAGGGTGTCAGGTCCATATCTACGTTGAGCGACAGGCCGTGATAGCTGCATCCCTTCATGATCTTGAGGCCGAGGGCAGCGATTTTGGCTTCGCCGACATACACGCCGGGCGCATCTGTGCGCCCTTCGGCTTTTATGCCGTATTCTGCAAGCAGATCGACAACGGCCTGTTCCATCAGACGTACCAGTTCGCGCACGTTGATTCTCCAGCGGCGCAGGTCAAGCAGGAGGTAGGCGACGATCTGGCCGGGGCCGTGATAGGTGATCTGGCCGCCACGGTCGATCTTGACTATCGGGATGTGGGTAGGGCGCAACAAATGTTCCGGCTTGCCTGCCTGGCCTTGAGTATAGGTTGGGGGGTGTTGCACCAGCCAGATTTCGTCTACCGTATCGGCGGTTCGCTCGGCGGTAAAACGCTGCATATCGCGCCAGGTTGGCTCGTAATCGACCTGGCCCAGTGACTTGATGTGTATTGGCGGATGCTGCATATCTTGTTTCCTTATCTTCCCTGCTTTCAGGAGGAATGCCTATTAAAGCACCATTCTAACCATCGGGTGCGAGGTCAGATCGCGGTACAGATTGTCGAGTTGTTCCCGCGAGGTGGCGCGGATGGTGCAAGTGAGGCTGATGTATCTGGCGTTGCTGCTGTTGCGCATTTCGATGCTGGTTGCGTCAAAACCCGGTGCATGCGCCTGTACGACGGTGGCGATGGCTTGCGCGAAGTCAGGCCGGGTTTCCCCGAATATTTTGAGGGGAAACTCGCAGGGATATTCGATGAACGAATCTTTCGGTTCAGTCATTTGCGCATTACTTCACGTTTGAAAGTCTGGTACAGCGGATGCAGTCTGGCGAACATGGCACCGGGTTTGCCGTTGCCAACAGGTTTGCCGTCGAGTGAGGTGACGGCAAGCACTTCCATGGTGCTGGAGGTGAGCAGCAACTCGTCGGCGTTGAATATTTCTGCTTTGGTGATACGCCTAACTTCGCAGGGGATGCTGTTGGCCGCCGCGAGTTCGAGAATCACGTCGTAGGTGATACCGGGCAACATAAGGTTATCCTTGGGCGGCGCGAGCAGTTTGCCATTTTTTACGAGGAAGATGTTGCTGGCAGTGCCTTCGGTGAGGAATGTGTCGTCACGGATGAGGATGGCTTCGGCGCAGCCGGCTTCGACGGCTGCCTGACGCAGCAGCACGTTCGGCAATAGCGCGATGGATTTAATGTCGCAGCGCAGCCAGCGGTTATCCGCCAGTGTGATGCAGTTGACGCCGTGCCGGAGTTTCTCGGCGGACTGGGTGGTGAGCGGATTACTCAGTGCGAACACGGTGGGTGGCACGGGCGGATCGGGAAAAGCGTGGTCGCGCCTGGCGACGCCGCGCGTGATGTGCAGGTAGAGATACTGGTCTTCAGGTTCGTTACGCCGGATGAGTTCATTAAGGATGGCAGTCCATTCGCTCTCGCTATGTGGATTTTTCAGTTTGATGCCGTCCAGGCTGTGTTGCAGACGTTTCAGGTGCTCAACCAACCGGAAGGCGCGGCGCGAATAGACGGGGATGACTTCATATACACCATCGCCGAAGATGAAGCCGCGATCCAGTACAGGAACCCTGGCTTCTTCGAGCGGCATGAATGAGCCATTCAAATAGATACTCATGCTTTGCTCCTTTATTGGAACAGCAACCGGATGTTATCAACTCCGCGCGAAAAAACGTTTGCCAACGGGATATCTTCCAGCGCGACCACAGGAAGGTCGAGAAAGGGTTTGTCGTTCAGGCTGAGGTGCAATGTACCTACCCGTTGGCCGCGGTTTAGCGGCGCCAGCATCGGCTGCCGGGTTTCCAGTGTGGCTTTGAGTGCATCGCGCTGGCCTTCAGGAACGGTGACATAGCGGTCGGCCAGGAAGCCGATATTCAGCCGTTTTGACGTGCCTTTCCAGATGCGTTTGTTGCTGACAGCTTGGTTGTTGTGGTACAGCTTGATGGTTTCGAAATTCTGGAATCCATAATTCAACAGGCGTTGGCTTTCACTGCTGCTCAACCTGCTTGTTGTGGTGCCAATCACTATCGAGATTAACCGGCGTTCTTCGCGTTTGGCGGAGGCAGCAAGATAATATTCTTCGGATTCATTTACGCCTGCTGCCAGGCCATCCACGAAAGGATCCAGCCACAGCAGGCGGTTGTGGTTGAACTGGTTGATGCCGTTGTATTGATATTCCCGCTGTGCGTAGAGGTAGTAAAACTGCGGAAAATCCCGGATCAGCGCAGCGGCAATCAATGCCAGATCATGTGCGCTGCTGTAGTGTTGCGCGTCAGGGGTGCCAGTGGCGTTGACGAAATGTGTATTTTTCAATCCCAGCTTTTGCGCTTCGATGTTCATCGTGTCGGCCAGTGCCATTTCGTGATTGGCCAGCGTTTCTGCCAACACGCGCGCGGCATCGTTGGCGGATTGCACGATCAAACCGTTCAACAGTTCTGCCACTGTCACTTCTTTGCCCGCGTTCAGGAACATGCGCGATTCCTTCGTCTGCATGCGCGTGGCATAAGCCGAAGGAATGATACGCTGAGTGAGTGCCATCTTGCCCTGTTTGATTGCATCGAACACGACATAGGCCGTCATCAGTTTGGTCAGGTGTGCAGGCGAAACATGTGCGTTCGCATTTTGCTCCGCCAGGAATTGTTCGCTGGTGTAATCGAATAAAGCATATGAATTGGCTGCAAGGGCGGGAGAGTCGGGGGCTTGTTCCAGTGAAAATACCAATGCCGGGAACAAGCTTAACAGGAATACAAGTACGAACTTCATGGGTATACACAGGTTAGTAACGTATTTAATTATAGCAAGGACGCGGTTCGGCGGGCGGCGGGCTGGAAAGGGTCTAGATACAGTGTCGCCAGGGTATAGGCTTGGTCTAGTCCTTTAGGCATATTGTTTTCATATCTAATCGGCGCTACAAAGAGCAACCTCGGATTGATGCACAAGGAGAATGTCATGCAACTAATCAGCGAAAGAATGAGTCAGGAAATCGGCAAGGTGCCAAACAGTATCAACCAGAAACATGGGCCGGTCTCTATCGGAATAGATTTTGTGGATGTTGCCGAATCGCATGTGTTGTTTTTCGGTCGCGTAAAAGAGTTTGTGCTTGGCGAGTTGCCCAAATCAAAAGAAGAGCTTGCGGAAGTCGGACAGAATTGCGAACTGGAAAGTTGGATAAAAGGTGTTGGCGCAGCCCGTTTCGGAAAATTGCGCGCTTTTGCTCGTTTGCATGATGCACACGTCGAATTTCATTACCATGCATCGGAAGTCATGGCGAAAATACATGAGGGAAGCTGGATCACTGCAGAGCAAATGCGTAAGAGTGAATTGTCCCAGGCGCTTCGGCGAGTGTTGATCACCCTCACGGAATTGAACGAGTCAATCAATAAATTGCCATTGAGCGTCAGTTGAAGGTGTTGTAGAACTGTGCCGCCTGATTCGCCTGTTCAATTGCCCGTTCCCTGATTTCTTCAGCATCCCCCGGATCAATGCCCAGTGCAGTCCACTCCTCCGGGGATATGTAATTTCCGACAAATTCACGCAATCCGAGCGGCGGTAGCAGTTTCTCGGTGATATTAATAATGCGCACCAGCGGTTGGCCTTTTGCTGCTTCAGCTGCATCCGGGGTATGGTGATAGCGTATTACCGCAACGATCTCGCTTGGCAGACCCCAATGTTTGGCCAATTCTGCTCCCAGTTCATCATGTGTTATTTCCAGCAATTCACGCTCCACTTCAATAGCGAGCTTATCCGGCTCGATGACCAGGCGCGTGTGCAGGTCGTCGCTACGTTGGGTATCCAGATGTGCCAGCGCCAGGAAGCCGATGTCATGTAGCATGCCGGACAGAAAAATCAGGTCGTCCGGCGGGCGGTTTTTGGCAGGCATTGCGCGCACGACCGGCAACATGGCAAAAGCGACGCTCATGCTGTGCATCCACAATTCTTGCGGATCGAAACGTCCAATGGGTTTGCCCTCCAGCGACATGACGGCGATGCCCGTGGCGACCGATTTTACTCGGGACAAACCAAGCAGCATGGCGGCATCTCTGACGGCAGAGATGTGGCGTGTGCTGCCGAGCAGAGGGGAATTGCCCAAGCCAATGATCTTGGCTGAGATGATCGGGTCTTGCGCAATCAGCAACATCATTTGCCGTTCGCCTTCTTCGCTGTCCAGTTTGAGCGCCAGCAATTTTTGTGCGATGACGGGCAGCGCGGGCAAAGAATTCAGGTTGCGGACGGCTTGCCGGAGATCAATGGGTACGTTCATATGGTTTGTGGCAGTGTCGTGTTTGTGCTTCAGGGCATTTTACGCCCAAGTGAGAATTGCAGTCATTAAAGATTCGAGTCTGATTCAGAGATAGGTCGGTCGTTTTGACAGTTTGCGCTGCAGTGTGCGGCGGTGCATGTTCAGGACGCGCGCAGTGGCGGAAATGTTGTCGCCGTTTTCATGCAGCACGCGCTGGATATGCTCCCATTCCAGGCGCTCCACTGTGGCAGGATGGGTTTCGAACGGTAAATCGGCGCTGGGGTTATGGCCGAAGGCGGCGACGATCTCGTCGGCATTGGCCGGTTTGGACAGATATTGTGTCGCGCCAAGTTTGATTGCTTCAACTGCGGTGGTGATGCTGGCGTAGCCGGTCAACATTACGATGCGTGTGGCAGGGTCGAGTTCATGTATTTTCTGCACCAGCACCAGTCCGGAAGCGCCTTCCATTTTCAGATCGAGTACGGCAAATTCAGGCGGGTTGGCATTGACGAGCGGCAGTGCCTCTTCGACGCTGGCGGCGGTTGTGACTGCGAAGCCGCGTTTTTCCAATGCGCGCGATAATACCGTACGGAACGTAACATCGTCGTCCACCAGCAACAGCGAAGGTTTATCAATAGTAGTCATATCGATATACTCCTCAAAGGTAAAATCACTTCAGTGGTCGCGCCGCCGCCTTCTCGGTTGGTCAGGCGCACGCTGCCCCCCAGTGTTTCCAGTGTGGCGTTGGCAAGGAACAATCCCAGGCCGCGACCTTCCTGTTTGGTGGAGAAAAAGGCCGAACCGGCGCGGGCGGCAACCTCCGGGGTGAGGCCTGAGCCATGATCGTGTATCTCCAGGGTGATGTTCTCATTGTCCCAGTGCAAATGGATATCCAGTTCATCAGGTGAAGCATCGGCGGCATTGTTCAACAGGTTCAGCAAGGCCGAACGCAATGCCAGGCCTGCGCGTACGAGCGGCGAAGGCTGAATGCCCTCGGTGTAAAAGTGGTAATGCACGGTCGGGCGCAACAATTGCCATTCATCGAGCAGGGTGCGAATAAACTCTTCCAGCGACAATTCGCTGCTGGACTCTTGCGCGTGCGCAAGCAGTGAATCGAGAATGCGTTTGCAACTGTGCACCTGGTCATTGAGGATGTTCAGGTTGTCCTGTTGTTCAGGGTCGCCGCAATCGCGACGCATCTCGCCGATGACAACCGACATGGTGGCAAGCGGCGTACCCAGTTCATGTGCTGCGCCTGCAGCTTGTGTGCCCAGTGCCACGATACGTTCATTGCGCAATACTTCTTCGCGCACCCGCGTCAGCTGAGCATCGCGCACGCGAACCGCGTGTGCCATTTCCACCGCGAAATACGACACCACAGCCGCGCTGATCAGGAATCCCAGCCACATGCCGAGCACATGCGTGTTGAATGCGTCTTCCAGGGGGGAGGGTGCAACAGCAGCGTCCGACGGAGTGGGCATTGCCATATTCATACTATGTTGCGAATGATCCATTTGCTGCACAGCCATTGGTTCATGAGCTGCGTGGCCGTTCGGTAACGGTACATACCATACCATCAGCAGGCTGTAACACGTCAGTGTCAGTGCCGCCATACTCCAGGTAAAGTGGCGCGGCAAAGTCGCGGCAGCGAGTACCAGAGGCAAGAGGTAGATCGAAACAAAAGGATTGGTCGAGCCGCCGCCGTAATATAGCAATACTGTCAGCACGAACACATCTATGCTCAATTGCAGAAATAATTCCAGGTTTCCCACCGGGTAATTGAGCGAGAGCCGCCACCAGGTTAACAAATTCACCAGTGTCAAAAAAACTACCGCGCCTACCATCGGTGTCCAGGCGAAATCGGAACCGAGAAAACGATGCACCAGAAATAATGTCACCAATTGCGCAAGGATGGCGACATAGCGCAGCACGAGCAATCTGAGCAGATGCGAATGACTGGTCTGGGTAGCGAGAATGGAGGAACTCATGGGCAGGATTTTACCGGAATCGATCTGAGCGGGGGGTGCGGCAATATGCCGCAGAGATGCAACTTCAGGTTTATATACAATTTGCCTTAGTAGCTTAGATAAGAAAATCAGGGAGGGAAGTGCAATGAATATGAAGTTGAAAGCAAGTGTTGTAATGGCCGCACTGTCGCTGAACGGCATGGCGCAAGCCGCCGAAACTGCGGCTTTGGACGAAGTGGTGGTGACGGCTCCGCAGAGCATGGAACCACTGGTGGTGAAGACCAACCCGAAAAAACCGCGCCAGCCGGTGCCTGCCCACGACGGGGCTGATTATCTCAAGACGATCCCCGGTTTTTCGGTCATTCGCAAGGGTGGCACTGACGGTGACCCGGTTTTCCGCGGCATGGCAGGTTCACGTTTGAATATCCTGCTGGATGGCGAACAGATTCTTGGCGGTTGCGGTGGGCGTATGGATCCGCCGACGGCATATGTGTTCCCCGCTTCATATGATCGCATCACATTGCTGAAAGGTCCGCAGACTGTGTTGTATGGGCCGGGTAACTCGGCAGGTACCGTGTTGTTCGAACGCATCATCAATCGCGCCGAACAGGCTGGAACAAAAGTGCAGGGTTCGCTCCTGCTGGGCAGTTTCGGGCGTAATGACGAAATGCTGGAGGCGCAAACCGGAAGTGCGAATTATTACCTGCGTGCGGACGCAACGCGTTCAGATGCCAACGACTACAAGGATGGCAATGGCGTTGCCGTGCATTCAGCCTACACACGCTGGAGCAGCAATGCAGCGCTGGGTTGGACGCCGGATGATGATACCCGGCTGGAGTTGACGGTGGCCAAGAGCGACGGTAAAGCAGCCTATGCTGACCGCGGCGTGGATGGCGCAAAGTTTGCGCGCGACAATGTTGGCTTCAAACTGAACAAACAGCACATGGGTGGTGTTCTGGATAGTATCGAAGCGCAGGCGTATTACAACTATGTGGATCATGTGATGGACTCATACAGTCTGCGCGAGGGTGGCAACCCGGCAAGTATGATGGCCGTGATGAATCCTGATCGCAAAACGACTGGAGGCAAACTGACAGGGACGTTGAATCTGGCCGATGTGACGCAGCTCAAACTTGGCCTGGATACTCAAAATAATGTACATACCAATCGCACAGGTGCGGCACCGGGCTATATGGGAGATTACTCGCTCAAACCTCGCGTCAAGGATGCTGAGTTCAAAAATATCGGTGTGTTCGGCGAGTTGCGTCACGATATGGTGGAAGATGGGCGTGCGATCATCGGTTTACGGGCGGATAGCTGGCAAGCGACAGATTTTCGCACGACTATTTCCCGCGGTATGATGACTACTGTTGCGAATCCAACTGCCAACCAGACGCGCAAACAAACCTTGCCCAGTGGGTTTGCGCGCTATGAGAAGGATGTTTCTGAGGCGTCGACGGTGTATGTGGGGCTGGGGCGCACTACGCGAGCACCGGATTACTGGGAGTTGTTCAACAAGGAAAGTCTGACCACAGCCAGTGCATTTAACACCAATCCTGAAAAGACGACGCAGTTGGATGCGGGATTGAATTTCAGCGAAGGAGTCCTGTCCGGATCGCTCTCGGTGTTCTATAGCAAGATCACCGATTTCAACTTGATCCAGTCCAATGTCAATAAAGGCACGATGATGATGCCGGCGTATGTGACCATTACGCGTAATGTTGATGCCACCACATTTGGCATGGAGACCGGCGGAACATGGCATTTTGCTGACGCCTGGAAGGTGGATGGCAGTCTGACATATATGCAGGGTAAAAATGATACCGACAGCACGGCGCTGGGCCAGATACCGCCTCTGGAGGCGCGTATCGGACTCAATTACGACGACAAGGTCTGGTCGTTCGGTGGCCTGCTGCGTGCAGTTGCCGCCCAGAATCGAGTTGCAGTGAACCAGGGTAATATCGCAGGACAGGACATTGCTGCTTCAAGCGGATTCAGTGTGTTCTCGCTTAACGGCGGATGGCGCGCCAGCAAGATGGTGCAAGTAACCGCCGGTGTGGATAACGTGTTCAACAAGACATACGCGGAGCACATCAGCCGGGCAGGTGCCATGGTGAGCGGTTTTACGCAAACCACGCGCGTTAATGAACTGGGCCGTAATATCTGGATGAAAGCCAACTTCGATTTCTAATCGGGTTTTTTGCGCTAAAATGACACGCTGCATCGTGAGGATGTGGCGCGTTTTATATTTAGGCATTTAGGAGAAAACATGAAAAAGATTTTATGTGGGGGATTGTTGGCGATGATGGTGGCAGCCCCGGTTTATGCAGCTGACGTAAAAGTGACCAATGCCTGGGCGCGTGCCACCGTGCCGGGACAGGATAGCGCATCGGTACAACTGACCGTCACCAGCAAAAAAGATGCAACCTTGGTTGGTGTGCTGAGTGGATCGGCAGAACGCGGAGAAATTCATACCATGGCCATGGAAGGCGATGTGATGAAAATGCGTGCGATCGAATCCTTGCCATTGCCGGCAAAAAAGGCTGTAACGCTGGGTGCAGACGGCAACCATCTGATGCTGATCGGATTGAAGAAACCGCTCAAGGCGGGCCGTAAGCTGCCTCTCGCGATTGAAGTGAAACTGGCCAACGGCAAAACAAAGACCATCAGAATTCTGGCTGCAATCAAGCCGCTGGATACAACAGATGCCGGACACATGAAGATGCAGATGAAACCGGAATCCAAACCCGAAGAAGCGATGAAACAACACGAACATCAGCACCAATAGGAGGGCGATATGTTGCGCACACTATTCTGCTTAAGTTTGTTGCTGGCCGGCAATGCCTGGGCCGGTGCACACGATGTCATGGTGGATAAAGTCTGGATGCGCGAGAGCGTGCCGGGCCAGACTTCCGTCACAGTGCAGATGAACCTGAGCGTCACCAAGGCGGCTCGTCTGCTGTCGGTAAGTAGCCCGATTGCTGAAAAGGGTGAAATACAGAACGTGGTGATGCGCCATAAGAAGTTGCAGACGGGAACTGTGGAGAGCTTGAAGCTGGCGGCGCACAGCACGACCATTTTTGGAACACGGGGCGTGTACCTGACTTTGGTTGGTTTGAATCAGGCGCTAAATGTAGGCGACCGTGTTCCCGTTACACTTGTAGTAGAAATTGCAGGCAAGAAACAGACCGTTGAGACTGAAGCTGTCGTGAAGGGATTGGAGCTGAGCTACAAACACTATAAAGACCCGACTGTAAAAGACCATCGGTAATGAGTGATGGTTTTTATATAAAAAAGGGCGGCTTTTAGCCGCCCTTTTTTATGTGAATCGGAATTCACGCGCCAGCGGGTTTCGCCTGCTTTGCGTCCAAGCTGGATGAGTTGATGGGTGAGAGTGCGCTGGGGATTCACGGCCACACGCATGACAGTTTTGATTATGTGCTGCGCGGCACGCGGGTGGTTTGTAATCCGCGCGGGTATTGTCGGTATGTGGGGAGACCGGAGAATGTGGATTTTGATCCGGGGCTGGCGGCGGAGGTTTGAGGGGGTTCAACCCTCGGCAGGCTTGGCGCTCATTTTGGCGGCGATGTAGTCGTTGTGCGGGATGTAGAGCAGGCCGGCGATCTTTCGCATCAGGTGGTTTTCATGGGCGCTGATCTTTCCGTCGGCGTAGGCGACCTGCCACATGTATTCGATGATGCGGTATTTTTCGGATCGGTCCAGTTCGCGGTTGATGCGGGACGTGAATTGCTGAAAGTCGTTGGCATTGCTGGCCGTCTGGTGTCCCAGTTCGGTCAGTTGCGTCACTTCCGCATCGGAGAGCGCAAACCTTTCCTTGAGGATTTTCAGTATTGCAGCCTGTTCCTGGGGGGCTTCATCGGCATCCGATTTCATGACTTCGATCAGCAGCACGGCGGTGGCCAGTTGCAGGGTGTGTTCCGGGCGGCTGTCTTCGCCGCTGGGGATGATGAACGAAGACAGGAGGTTGTTCAGTTTGTTCAGCATGGCTGATTGCTTAATCCTTTTATTTCCAACGGGTTCCTTGAGTGCATTATTTTACAGCTTACGGGCGTGGAATATTCCGGGGTTGCCACGTACTATTGGGGGGTATGTTGCCAAGTGCCAGACGTTACCAGTTTCTGGTTGCAGACCTGAAAATTGATGCAGGAGGGTTTTCAAGATGAATCGCGATTCCTGGCAGTGCTTGTTTGCGCTTGCGTTGTGCCTTGCCGTGCCGGCACAGGCGGGCACCGGCAAGCTGAAGTACGAGCAGCAGACGCTGTCCGTGGAAGGCACCAGCAGGACAGTGAGCGTGCCCAAGGGTTACCGGCTGGAGTGGCTGGCCGCGATGGACTCGCCGCGCATGCTGGCCTTTGAGGCGAATGGCGATCTGTTTGCGGGGTCGCGGTCGGGCAAGGTGTATCGCCTGCCGCCGCCCTATACCCGGCCACAGGTGCTGGTGGAAATAGGCGATTATCCGCACAGCGTGGCATTCCGGCCGGGCGAGATCTTGATCGCGAAGACGGACGGGGTGTATCGCGCGCTGTACCTGCCGGGGCAGGAAAGCATTGCGCCGGGTGAGGTGACGTTGCTGGCGGCGTTGCCCGCCGGTGGCGGACACAACAGCCGCACCGTGGGTGTGGGGCCGGATGGGCGGGTGTATGTGAGCCTGGGTATTCAGGGCAATTGCAGCGACCAGTATCTGGGCACGGGCTATGCGTTCAATGACCGGCGCGGCGGGGTGATGGTGCTGCGGGAGGGTGACGGCGAAGCCGTCGGGCACCCACCGGCGTACCCCTCGCGGGTGCTGAACGAGCGCGGCGGCAAGGCAAGCTGGGAACCTTATGCCACAGGGCTGCGCAATCCGGTCGGGTTCGATTGGCAGCCCAGGACCCGCATCATGTATGCCAGCAACAACGGGCCGGATCATCACGGCTACGACCAGCCGCCGGAATATTTCAGCAAGCTCACGCCCGGTTCTTTTCACGGCATGCCGTGGTTCCAGTACGACGGTAAAAAGATGCAGCGCGACGATTGCGTAACGAGCACGCCGCCGCGCCCGGTGGGCGAAGTATCGACCCCGGCTGCGACTTTCCCGGCGCGCAATGCACCTCTGGGCATGGCCTTCGTGCCCAGGGATGCAATGGAAGGGAAACTGGAATTCGATGCCGTGGTTGCGCTGCACGGTTCATGGGGTACCCAGCCCAGCGGCGGTTTCATCGGCAGTCCCGCTTCGCGCCGCGTGCCCAAACTCGTGGCCGTGCGCTTCAAGCGCGGCACGGCACGGCGCGTGGATGATCTGGTCACGGGCTTTCAGCTACCCGGCGGCAGCCGGTGGGCGCGTCCTGCGGGCGTAGCATTCGGGCCGGATGGTGCGCTTTATTTCAGCAGCGATAGCGGTGCCGAGGGGGTGTTCAGGTTGCGGCGGGTACGCTAATTTCCTGCATTGCTGATTGTAAAAAATTAATTTCAAGGTGCTTTCATGAAAATTCACCCTGTCACTTCTCCTGAAATTGCTGTCGGCTTTGATGCGGCCATCCAGCGCGCCACTGCAATTGCAGATGAACAACTCGGCGATAACATGCTGATCTCCTGGTATGACCGCGAACGCGATATCGAATCGCCCGCGCATGTCAGTGAGTGCCACGAAAGATGTGCCATCAAGGGCTTCTGGGATTACGCATTGAGCAGGGGTGCGTCATTGGCGGTGGATTTCGACGACGGACGTTTTGTTTTCTGTTTTATGCAGTTGGGGGATTCTCAACAGTAACCGGGACCGGAATGCAGACACTACGCTGCAAATTCCGGTTATTCCCTGTATGCGTAGCATTTTTCTGGAGAAGCAGGTTTGGTGGATGCCGGCAAGTTAACACTCAGCGTGATATGGGATGGCAATTCGGTCTGCGCTACGGAGATTCTTTCTACGCGCCCGATGGTGGCGCAGATACTGAAAAATAAAACGCCCACCCAGGTGCTGCAGATCGTGCCGCTGCTGTATAGCGTGTGCGGATATGCACAGGTCGCGGCAGCCGCTGCCGCGCTGCAGGCGGCGCAGCAGGGCGAGGCGGCAGCTTCGGCCGCGGATGAGCGGAGCATCGTCTGCGAGGCCATACAGGAACATCTGTGGCGCATCCTGCTCGATTGGCCCCGCTTGCTGGGCTTGCCCCAGCGGGAACAGCTTTTTACGGGATGGTATGCTCTGTTGCGCCGGATCGCTGCGGGCGAGGTGGATATGGATGCTTTTCTGCGCGAATTCGAACGTGATGCGCTGGGCATGCCGGTGGCAGAATGGCGGGGGCTGGACAGCCATGCCAGGTTGCAAACCTGGTTGAGCAAGGCGCATAGTCCGGTAGCGCAGGTGTTGCTTGAAATGAACGCATTGCAGCAGGACGGCGCGGCTGCAACCGGGAAAAGATGGTTGCCCGCCTGGACGGCAGCAGAGGCCAGCCGGGCCTGTGTCGGGAAATGGAATGCGGCTTTTTCCGCAAGACCGGACTGGCTGGGCGAGACGGCGGAAACGGGTGCGTGGACTTACTATACGGATAACAGATTGCTGCAAGATGTGCGGCAACAGGGCGGATCGGCCATGTTGATTCGCCTGCTGGCGAGAGTGCTGGATGTGGTCGAGATGGCAAGCGGCAATGCGCCAGCGCGGCTGGATGCCGCCAGCCCGGCGCCGGGCGAAGGGGTCGCTGTGGTACGCACTGCGCGCGGGTTGTTGATGCATCATGTGCGTCTGGCGGCAGAACAAGTGACGGAATATGAGATCGTGGCGCCGACGGAATGGAATTTTCATCCGGATGGTGTATTCGCGCAGGATATGCGCGAGCTGGCCGTGCAGGATGCGGCGCGTTTGAAACAGATGGCGCATATCGAGGTCTTGTCGCTCGATCCCTGTGTGGTATATGAGATCGAGGTGCGGCATTATGGGTAACTCTAAAAATTCAAAGTTCTAAGCAAGACAAGGCGCGAGCAATAAATTGCGACGTGGCATATGCGCGATATGTGAGGAGTGATTTTTTGAGAGCAACGCAGTATTGCGACGAAATTTGGATTTTGAGAGTTGGCCATGCATGAGATGTCGCTGGCCGAGGGAGTTTTGCAGATAATCGAGGATTCGGCGAAGACGCAGAACTTCAGCCGCGTCAAAACAGTGTGGCTGGAGATCGGCCAACTGGCGGGCGTGGAGATCGAGGCAATGAAATTCTGTTTCGATGCGGTGGTGCGCGACAGCATCGCCGAGAATGCGAAACTGGAGATCATCGAGACACCGGGCCAGGCGTGGTGTCTGCAGTGCGCCGGGACGGTGCAGGTGCAGGCGCTGTTCGATGTCTGCCCCAGGTGCGGCAGCCCCCAGCTCCAAGTGACGGGTGGGAACGAAATGCGGGTCAAGGAACTCGATGTAGAATGAAGGAGAACATATATGTGTGATGTATGCGGCTGCGGTGTGGGAGAAACGACCCTTGACGGCAAGGCCATGGAGCATGACCACAGTCACCGCAAATATTTTCATGTGCATGCCGATGGTACGGCGCACGAGCATGCTCACAGTCATGACCATTCGCATGCACACGGCTCCAGCCAGTCGCGCCTGGTGAAGATCGAGCGCGACATTCTTGCCAAGAACGACGGCTATGCCAGCAACAATCGCAGCTTTCTGGCCGAGCACGGTATCTTCGCGCTGAATCTGGTGTCCAGTCCCGGTTCCGGCAAAACGACGCTACTGGTGAAAACCATTGAGGCGTTGAACGGCAGTGTACCGCTCGCCGTGATCGAGGGTGACCAGCAGACCGACAACGACGCCGCGCGCATTCGCGCCACGGGTGCAGTCGCGTTGCAGATCAACACCGGCAAGGGCTGCCACCTGGATGCGTATATGGTGGGCAAGGCCATGCATCAGCTTGGCCTGCAGGACGACAGCCTGCTGCTGATCGAGAACGTCGGCAATCTGGTGTGTCCCGCCGGTTTCGATCTGGGCGAGGCGCACAAGGTCGTGATTTTTTCCGTGACGGAAGGCGAGGACAAGCCGCTCAAATATCCGGACATGTTCCGCGCTTCCGATCTGATGCTGCTCAACAAGTGCGATCTGCTGCCGCATCTGACGTTCGACGCGGATCTTGCCGTGGCCAATGCGCGCCGCGTCAACCCGGACATCAAAGTGATCCGCATCTCCGCCACCAGCGGCGAGGGCGTGGACGAATGGCTGGACTGGATCAGGGCGGGTTGCCGCAAAGCGGCTGACAAAAATCAATTGATGGCGAGTGAATCTGTCACAAAATGATCATCATTCCCTCTCCCGCGGGCGGAACTGCGGAATCCCCTCTCCCGCGGGCGGGAGAGGGTTAGGGAGAGGGTCTATGAGAAATGCATCATGCATTTGTACGCACAGACCCTCATCCCCAGCCCTTCTCCCACCCGTGGGAGAAGGGAGTTAAGGACACTGAATCAACTTTAATAAATGACCTCAATGATCCACGCGCAAATCAGGGTAACGGGACAAGTACAGGGCGTAGGCTTTCGGCCTTTTGTTTTCAGGCTGGCACATGAGCTCGGGCTCACGGGCTGGGTGCGCAATGACAGCGAGGGGGTGGAGATCGCCGTCGAAGGCGAACAGCCGAAGGTGATGCGTTTGATCGAGCTCTTGCAGAGCGAGCCGCCTTCCCTGGCGCGTGTGGAAAAAGTTACCCATGACCTGACGCAGATGACCACGGGTTTGTTCGGTTTCAGCATTACGGACAGCAAGGAAGGCAAGGTGCTGACCGGTATCGTGCCCGATATGGCGATCTGTCCGGATTGCCTGAGGGAGATGTTCGATCCCGCCAACCGCCGTTACCGGCATCCTTTCATCAACTGTATCCATTGCGGTCCGCGTTACACGCTGACGGCGCGCCTGCCGTACGACCGCGCCAACACCAGCATGGCGACATTCAAGCAATGTCCGGCTTGCCAGCGCGAATACGATTTGCCCACTACGCGCCGTTTTCATGCGCAGCCGAATGCGTGTCCAGAATGCGGCCCGCGCTTGAGTATGTTCGATGCGCAATGGCAGCCGGTCGCAACCGATGATCCCATTGCCGCCACGGCGGAACGTATCAGGGACGGACAGGTTGTGGCCATGAAAGGCATCGGCGGTTTTCACCTGGTGTGCGATGCGCGCAATGCCGCGACGGTGGCCAGGTTGCGCGCTGCCAAACAGCGCGATGAAAAACCGTTCGCGGTGATGGTGCTGAATGTGCCTTCCGCAAGGCATTACGCGCAATTCCGTGAGCAGGATGGTGCGCTGCTGGAGACGAGCGAACGTCCTATTGTGTTGCTGCGCCAGTCTCCCGTGTGCGAGACGGAGTTGCAGGGGATTGCCACCGGTTTGCCCGGTGTCGGCCTGATGCTGCCCTATACGCCGGTGCATTATTTGCTGTTCCATGAATTGCTGGGCAGGCCGGAAGGCACGGAGTGGCTGAAGCTGGCCACGCCGCTGGCACTGGTGATGACCAGCGCCAATCCCGGCGGCGAGCCGCTGGTGAAGGACAATGCCGAAGCGCGCGCGTCGCTTACCGGCTTGGCCGATGCTTTCCTGACGCATGACCGCGACATTCTGCATCGTTGCGACGACAGCGTGATGAAGTGGCAGGGCAAGATTCCGACCTTTGTGCGCCGTGCACGCGGTTATACGCCGCGCCGCATCAAGCTGCCTTTCAGTGGCCCGCCGGTGCTGGCCTGCGGGGCAGGGTTGAAAAATACCGTGTGTCTTACTCGCGATGACGAGGCTTTCGTGTCGCAGCACATCGGCGATCTCGATCATGCGGCCACCCGGCAGATGCTGGAAGAAACCGTCGGGTATCTGAGCGACATTCTGGATGTGGAACCGCGGGCCGTGGCGCATGACCTGCACCCGGATTTTTACAGTACGCAATTTGCACAAACCTATGCCGAGCAACGCAATTTGCCGCTCATTGCCGTGCAGCATCATCACGCACATATTGCCGCCGTTTGCGCCGAGCATCGCGTGACCGAGCCGGTGATCGGGCTGGCGCTGGACGGGGTGGGCCTGGGTATGGACGGCGGCGCATGGGGTGGCGAGTTGTTGAAGGTTGCGGGTACGCAATATGAGCGCCTCGGGCATCTCGCGCCGTTGACCCTGCCCGGCGGCGACCGGGCAGCACGCGAGCCCTGGCGCATGGCTGCTGCTGCCTTGTTCGCGATGAATCGTGCCGACGAGATCACGCGCCGTTTTCCGGCACAGGCAGGCGCGGCGACGGTGATCGAGATGTTGCAGCACAAATTGAACTGCGTTGAGACCAGCAGCATGGGACGCTGGTTCGATGCTGCCGCCGGGTTGCTGGGCGTGAACGAGATTCAGGGATATGAAGGTCAGGCTGCCATGCTGCTGGAAGGACTGGCAGAGCGTCATGGCAAGGTTGCCCCGCTTGCGCTGGGCTATATACACACCGCACAGAACAATCTGGATTTTCATCCGCTGCTGGAGGCGCTTGCCGATTGCACAGATGCGACCTACGGTGCCGCACTGTTTCATGCCACGCTGGCCGAAGGTTTATGTAGCTGGGTGCAACGAGCCACAGGACGCACCGGCATCAATCATGTCGTGCTGGGCGGCGGCTGTTTCCTCAACAAAATACTGACGCAGGCATTGACCGACAGTTTGACGACATGCGGCTTGAACGTGCTGAATGCACAGCAGTTGCCACCCAGCGACGGGGCGATCTCTTTCGGGCAGGCCAGTATCGCCCTGCGGCAAATCAGGCAGGGAACTTAACCATGTGCCTCGCCATTCCTGCCCGCATTGAGGCATTAACGACACCGGGCAACGCCATCGTCAATCTGGATGGCGTGCGCAAGGAAATTTCGCTGGCGCTGGTGGATGACGCCGCGGTCGGCGATTACGTCATCGTGCATGTCGGCTATGCATTGCAAAAGCTGGATCAGGAAGAGGCCGAACGTACGCTGGAGATGTTTGCTGAACTGTCAGGAAATGCATCATGAAATATATTGATGAATTCCGTGACGGCGAACTCGCCAAAAATATTTCAGCCAACCTGGCGCGCGAGGCAAATCCGAACGGGCATGCCCGTTCCCCTCACCTCAATCCTCTGGGTGAAGCAACTAGCCATTCGACTTGGCTGCAAACCCCTGCAGCCAAGTCGCTGGTTATCCCGCAAGCGGGAGAGGAGGCAATCGAATCGCTCCGCGAAATTTCTTCCGGCCGCAATTATCGCCTGATGGAATTCTGCGGCGGACATACGCATGCCATCTCGCGTTACGGTATTGCCGATCTGTTGCCGCCAAACGTGCACATGATTCACGGTCCCGGCTGTCCGGTGTGTGTGTTGCCCATCGGACGCGTCGATCAGGCCATCCGCCTCGCGCGCGAGCAGGGCGTGATCCTGTGCACTTATGCCGACACGGTGCGCGTGCCCGCTTCCGATAATCTTTCATTGATGCGCGCCAAGGCCAACGGCGCGGACGTGCGCATGATCTATTCTACGCAGGATGCGCTGAAGGTCGCGCGCGACAATCCCGAACGCGAAGTGGTGTTCCTCGCTATCGGTTTCGAGACCACGACGCCACCAACTGCGGTGGCGATCAAGCAGGCGGCTGCCGAGGGGCTGAAGAATTTCAGCATTCTGTGCGACCACGTGCTGACGCCCGCTGCGATGCATGCGATCCTCGCAGTCGAAGGCGTGGCGATTGATGGTTTCGTCGGTCCCGCGCATGTATCCACTGTGATCGGCAGCAAGCCTTATGAGCCCTTTGCCGACGATTACGGCAAGCCGGTGGTGATTGCCGGGTTCGAGCCGCTGGATGTGATGCAGGCGATACTGATGCTGGTGCGCCAGATCAACGACGGGCGTGCCGCCGTCGAGAACGAATTCACACGCGCCGTGACGCGCGAAGGCAATCTCAAGGCGCAGGAACTGGTGGCGGAGTGTTTTTCATTGCGCGACAGTTTCGAGTGGCGTGGTCTGGGCAGCGTGCCCAACAGCGCGCTGAAACTTCGCGACGAATTCGCCGCTTTCGATGCCGAAAGGAAATTCAAGGTCGATTACGTGGCTGTGCCGGACAACAAGGCCTGCGAATGCGCGGCGATTCTGAGAGGCCAGAAGCGTCCGCAGGAATGCAGAATATTCGGCACGGTGTGCACGCCGGAGAATCCAGTCGGGTCTTGCATGGTTTCTTCCGAAGGGGCGTGCGCGGCGCATTACAGTTATGGACGTTTCCGGGAAGCCGCTTAGTCCCCCTCGCCCGTTGGCGGGAGAGGGGCTAGGGGTGAGGGCTGGTAATGCAACATAAAATTTTCGGGTACGCGCAAACCCTCATCCCCAGCCCTTACACCTGCAAGAGGTACGCCGGTGGGTACCCCGCTGCTTTGCAGCGACCCTTCCGCAGCCCCGCCTGCGGGGGAAGGGAGTAAAACCGAATGGAAGATTACATACCGCATCCTTCCGCCAAACTGCCTGAAGACATTCGAGCTTATGCACGGGAGATGCGGAACAGGATGACGGATGCTGAAGCGTTGTTATGGATGCTGTTGCGCAATCGCCGTATCGCCGGTGCAAAATTCAGGCGGCAACATCCGGTTGGGAGGTACATTCTCGACTTCTATTGCGATAAGAAGAAATTGGGGATTGAGCTTGATGGCGGGCAACACGGAGAAGCGGTTGTGTACGATCAAGAGCGCGATGATTGGTTGCGCGAGCAGGGAATTCAGATGTTGCGATTCTGGAATAACCAGATGTTGACGGAGACAGAGGCGGTGATGGAAGCGATTTACCGAGCTGTTGTAGAAACTAACTCAAACAAAAAATCTCCTCTCCCATAGATGGGAGAGGGGTTGGGGTGAGGGATGGTGAGTGTGAAATACAGTATCAGGTGTGCACAGACCCTCATCCCCAGCCCTTTCACCCGCAAGAGGTACGCCGGTGGGTACCCCGCTGCTTTGCAGCGACCCTTCCGCAGTCCCGCCTGCGGGAGAAGGGAGTTAATACGGATTTACAGGAAATCAAAATAATGAACACAGCCAAACCCGACTACACCCGTGCGCTCGATCTCAAAAACGGCCGCGTCGATATGTCGCACGGTTCCGGCGGGCGCGCGATGGCGCAGCTCATCACGGATCTGTTTGCTGCTGCGTTTGACAACGAGTTCCTGGTCCAGGGCAACGATGGCGCTTTGCTGCCGGCAGCGAGCGGCCGGCTGGTGATGGCGACGGACAGTCATGTGGTGTCGCCGCTGTTCTTTGCAGGCGGCGATATCGGTTGTTTGTCGGTGCAAGGCACGATCAACGATGTCGCGGTGATGGGGGCAAAACCCTTGTACCTGTCAGCAGGATTCATTCTCGAAGAAGGTTTTCCGCTGGCCGACCTCAAGCGCATCGTTGAATCGATGGCGCGCGCCGCGCGCGAAGCGGGCGTACCCATCGTGACCGGCGACACCAAGGTGGTGGAGCAGGGCAAGGGTGACGGGGTGTTCATCACTACGACCGGGGTGGGCGTGGTGCGCGACGGCATCGATCTTTCGGGTAACCTGGCGCAACCGGGCGACATGATATTGTTGTCCGGCACCATTGGCGATCACGGCATGGCGATCCTGTCGCAACGCGAAGGCCTGACCTTTTCTGCGCCAATCGTATCGGATACTGCTGCGTTGCACGGTCTTATTGCGACCATGCTGGACAGCGGGGCGAAAATCCGTGTGTTACGCGATCCGACGCGTGGCGGGCTGGCGACGACACTCAATGAAATCGCGAAACAGTCCGGCGTGGGCATGATGCTGCAGGAATCTGCCATTGCGGTGAATCCGGCAGTCGGGGCGGCATGCGAATTTCTCGGGCTTGACCCGCTGTATGTGGCCAATGAAGGCAAGCTGATCGCGATTTGCGCGCCGGAAGATGCAGCGCGCCTGCTGGAAGTGATGCGTGCACATCCGTTGGCAGGTGCGGCTTCCATCATCGGAGAGGTGTTGCAGGATACGCATGGTTTTGTGCAGATGACGACGAAGCTGGGCGGCCGCCGCGTCGTGGACTGGCTGGCGGGAGAACAGTTGCCGAGAATATGCTGATGCCAGGAAAGATATCCACGCCAGTGCTTCGCGCGAGTGTGGTAGATTATCCCCCGTTGATTCGATTTCGTGCGGTGCTTGCTGACAGCTTCTTGAGGAGATAAATCATGAGCAGATCGGTTTCGATGGTAAGGAGATTGGTTTTTGCAATGGCATTGCTGATGCCTGCCCTGGCTGATGCACATGTCGGCGTTGGCGAGACCGGCGGCTTCATGCACGGATTGACGCACCCGCTGTTCGGCCTGGATCACGTATGTGCGATGGTAGCGGTGGGCTTGTGGGCCGCGCAGATGGGCGGGCGTTCGTTGTGGGCGGTGCCGCTTACTTTTGTCAGCGTGATGGTAGTGGGCGGGATGCTCGGTATGCTGGGGGTGGAGCTGCCCCTTGTCGAGCAGGGCATCGTTCTTTCCGTGTTGATGCTTGGTGTGCTGATCGCGGCGGCGATACGTTTGCCGCTCTGGCTGAGCAGCGGACTGGTGGGTGTGTTCGCGTTGTTCCACGGCCATGCGCACGGCGCCGAGATGCCGGTTGAGGCATCGGGGCTTACCTATGCGCTTGGCTTCATACTGGCGACGGCGGCACTGCACCTTTCCGGCATGGCGTTTGGCGCGGGCATGCGGCGGCTGTTACACAAGGGTGTGATATCCGCGACCGGTGCCGGCATCGCGTTGTACGGGGTGTATCTGGCAGTTGCCTGAACCGAGTCCGGCCGCAGACTGAGAAGGCCTCGCTGTATGCGAGGCCTTTATCTTTTCTTCTTTGCGTACACAGCGGCGATCTCGCGGAACTGTTTAAGTTCGGTCTCGATGGTGGATAGCTGGTAATAGTCATTGCCAGCTCGTTTGGCCAGTTCCAGTTGCTCAATTGCGCCGAAAAGATCGCCGTGCAGGATGTAGTTGTAGGCCAATGCGTGGTGTTCTTCCTGATGTCTGCCCAGCGCTGCATAGGCGCGGGCCTGCAGTTCGTAGAGTTTCGGGTCGTTGCCGTCGCGATTGACTTGTTCGTCGAGCAGCTTGAGCGCTTGTTTGTAACGCCGGTTTTTCAGCAGCAGTTCGCCATAGTCGTAGATCAAGGCATGGTGTCCCGGAAAGTTCTTCAGCGCAGTTTGATAATACTCAAAGATATTCTTGTTCTGTTTTTTCAGTTGTCTGATCTGTCCTCCCAGCGTCGCTATCGACGCGTTGGGCGGCGATTGCTTTTGCAGGATGGCGAACTCGCGTTGGGCGCGTTGCGGCTCGTGGTTGCGCAATAACGCCAGTACCAGGCCGTAACGCTGAGCGATGGGGTTGCCGAATCTGTTTTTTCCCAGGGCACCATCGAAATAATCGACTGCTTCCTGCGCCAGTTTTTGATTGGCGATCAATCGGGCACGCATCAGCTGGAAATCGAGACTGTCCGGTACGAGATGATAAGGGATTTGCTGTACGCGTCCGTCAACATCGGCAATACGTTCGTGGGTGACCGGGTGTGTGCGCAGATAGGAAGGGGTGTTTCCTTCGACCAGTTGCGTGGCTTTTTGCATACGCTCAAAAAACTGGGGCATGGCACGGGTATTGAACCCGGATTTTTTCAGGATATCGAGACCGATGCGATCGGCTTCTTTTTCATGTGTGCGGGTAAAGTTGAGCTGGCGTTGGATTGCCCCGGCTTGCGTGCCGACGATGGCAGCGTTTGCCGTTTCGGGACTGTTGCGAGCGGCGAGAATGGCGACGGCCAGTGCTGCCATTGCGGCGAGCGAATCATAACGCTGGCCGGACACCATGCGTGCATAGTGGTGCTGGGTAACGTGGGCAATTTCGTGGCTTAACACCGAGGCGAGTTCGGACTCGGATTGTGCCAGCAGTATCAGCCCGGTGTTGACACCGACAAAACCGCCCGGCAGGGCGAAGGCATTGATGGCCCGGTCATCGATGGCGAAAAATTCGAACGAATCGCCCGGTTCGGGGCCGTTTGAAACAAGACGTCTGCCGAGCCGATTGAGGTAATCGGAGATTTCCGGATCATCCATGTAACTTTTGTCGGCACGAATCTGGAACATGCTCTGTTCGCCAATTTGCCGTTCCATCTGCGGCGAAATCATTTCCTGCGATATGTCGCCCATGTCCGGCAGCCCATCGCCATGGGAAATGAGCGGCAGAGTCAGGAAGGCGAAGAGAAGATATTTATACATGGGCAATATGATAGCACCGCGCCCGGTCTGGTTCCCCCTGGCACTGTAATTCTTGTATAGTCCAAGGTTGCTGGACAGTGCGTCGTCCAGACTTCAGAATGCAGCACTCTCTAGACGTTTCAGTGATTATGGATAAATTTGGCAAATACGAGATCGTCAAGGAATTGGGGCGCGGTGCGACCAGTACCGTGTACCTTGCGATTGACCCGTTTAATCAGCAACAGGTTGCACTCAAGGTATTCAACTTGAATAACTTGCGCGATGCTGATCGTGTCAAGGCTTACCGCAAACTGTTGCTGACCGAGGCATCGCTTGCAGGGAAACTGTCGCATCCGCATATCGTAAAAATCAACGATGCCGTGATGGAAGGCGATGTGAATTATGTGGTGATGGAATATTTTGAAGGTGAGACGCTGGAGAAATATGGCGAAGTCGATCACCTGATGGATATAGGCCGTATTGCCGAGGTTATATATAAATGCGGAAAAGCGCTGGAATATGCGCAATATCAAGGTGTTACGCATCGTGACATCAAGCCCGCCAATATCCTTATTCGCGGCGAAAGCGATATCAAGATTTCGGATTTCGGCGCGGCAGTGGTCGAAAACCAGCAGAGTACGCAGGTCAGTGGTGTGGGTTCACCTGCCTATATGTCGCCCGAGCAGATCAAGGAACAACCCTTGACGCACCAGACCGATATTTATTCACTGGGTGTGACGATGTACCGCTTGCTCACCGGCAAGTTGCCATTCGACGCGGCCAACAGTTACAGCATGATCTACCAGATCATGAACATCGATCCGCAGCCGCCCAGCACTTTCCGTCCCGAGATTCCAGCCGAGATGGATGCCATTGTGTTACGCGCCATGCAGAAGGACGCGGCAGAGCGCTACCAGACCTGGGACGAGTTTACCCGCGACCTGGTCGCATTGATCAGCTACAACGTGCCTCAACAGGATGAATTCTTCGATACTGAAAAATTCAATACGCTACGTGCATTGGCTTTTTTCAGTAACTTCAGCGATGTCGAACTGTGGGAGGTGTTGCGTATCAGCGACTGGCACAAGGTTCCCAGGGATGAAGTGATTATCAGCGAGGGCGAGGAAGGTGTGAATTTCTTCATCATCGCCAGTGGCTCGGTGCGTGTGGTCAAGCAAGGCAGGCTATTGAGCCTGCTGCACGAGGGTGACTGTTTTGGCGAAATGGCGCATCTCGCCGGCAAAGATGCGCGTCGTTCCACCGATGTGGTTTCCAAAACCGATGTGACATTGATCGAAATCGATCCGGAGGCGCTGACACATGGTGTTTCACCCAGTTGCCGCTATCATTTCAGCGAAGCTTTTCTCGGTATGCTGGTGAAGCGCCTGTCCATGGCCAATACGCGGATTTCGCGTTTGCTGAGCGACGACAAGAGCAAGGAGTAGGGCGTGGATAACCTGGCTTTCGATGCCGAACTGGATGTGCGCCAACTGGCGTGTCCGCTGCCTATTTTACGTGCCAAAAAATCGCTGTCGGTGATGAATACCGGACAAGTGCTGAAAATCATTGCGACCGACAAAAAATCACCCAAAGATTTTGAGGATTTTTGCGGCAAGACCGGAAACGAGTTGTTGTTGTCGACCGAGGAAGATGGTGAATTTATCTTCCTGATCCGTCGCCGCTAAAAGCAATAGTCCACAAAGTGGGGCTGGCAGGCATTTCGCCATATGGCGAAAGCTCGCAAAAACACGAAAAGCACGAAAGAAAACTGCATAAGGTTGGTTTGCGTACCTTTCGTTTTCTTGTGGGTTAAAAAGGTAATGCAAATGTCCAGGAAATTCACGAAATAACGGCGGAAATTTTGCAACAGTTTTTCGTGCTTTTCGTGTTTTTCGTGGACTGATTGTTTTTTTTATCCAAGCTTTTTGCGCTGTGTCTGCAACTGCGCCAGCGTCGTACCAAAATCTTTCAGCCGTTTTTTTTCCTGTTCAACCACTGCTGCCGGAGCGCGTGCGACAAAGCTCTCGTTGCCGAGTTTGGCGTTGGCCTTGGCGACTTCATTGTTCAGGCGTGCAATTTCCTTGTCCAGGCGCTCGCGCTCGGCGGCGACGTCGATCTCCACCTTCAGCATCAATTTGAAATGGCCGACAATGGAAACGGGCGCATCTCCGTCCGGCAATTCGGCGACTACCTGCACTTCGCTTAGTTTTCCGAGGCTGCTGATGTAGGGCGCAAGCGCGTTGAGAATCGTTGCGTCTCCGGCAGCGATCAGGGGCACGCGTGCCGCGGGGGACAGGTTCATTTCGCTGCGCAGACTGCGGCAGGCAGTGACGAGTTCCTGCAATAGCGCAATCTGTGCACTGGCATCCATATCGATCTTGCTGCTTTCTGCCTGCGGATAGGACTGCAGCATGATGCTCTCGCCCTGTTTGCCGGCAAGTGGCGCAACCGATTGCCACAGTTCTTCGGTGATGAAAGGGATGATGGGATGCGCGAGGCGCAGGATAACCTCGAGCACGCGTACCAGTGTGCGGCGCGTGGCGCGCTGCCGCGCCGCTGTATCCTGTATCCCGTCTCCCGTATCCTGCAGTTGTACCTTCGCCAGTTCCAGATACCAGTCGCAGTAGTTGTCCCACACCAGCACGTAGACGGCACGGGCAGCCAGATCGAAGCGGTAGTCGCCGAAGTGCGTCGCCATCTCGGCTTCGGCTTGCTGCAGCAGGCTCACGATCCATTTGTCGGCGGCGGAGAATTCGAGGGCATCTCCTGAGGGTTCCCTCACCCCAACCCTCTCCCGGGGGGAGAGGGAGCGACCGTCGTTTTCGCTTTGAGCGAAAACGGAATCAAAAGCATTCAAGCCAACATCCTTGCCGTCGCAGTTCATCAAGACAAAACGAGTTGCGTTCCACAGCTTGTTGCAGAAGTTGCGATAACCTTCGCAGCGCTGCATGTCGAACTTGATGTCACGGCCGGGTGAAGCGAGCGAGGCGAAAGTGAACCTTAAGGCGTCGGTGCCGAAGGCGGGTATGCCTTCCGGGAATTCCTTGCGCGTACGCTTCTCGATTTTCTCTGCATCCCTTGGATTCATCAGGCCGGTGGTGCGTTTCTTCACCAGGTCGTCGACGCCGATACCGTCGATGAGGTCGATGGGGTCCAGGACATTTCCCTTGGACTTGGACATCTTCTGGCCTTCGGCGTCGCGGATCAGGCCATGCACATACACGTCATTGAACGGGATCTTGCCGGTGATATGTTTGGTCATCATCACCATGCGTGCCACCCAGAAGAAGATGATGTCGAAGCCGGTGACCAGTACCGAGGACGGCAGGTATTGCTGCACGAACTGATTCTGCTTGTCCTTCGCGGCATCGCCGGTCCAGTCCAGCGTGGAGAACGGCCACAGTGCGGAAGAGAACCAGGTGTCGAGCACGTCGGCATCGCGGTCGAGCTGGCCCGCGTAACCGGCTTTATCAGCCAGCTTGCGCGCTTCCGTCTCGTCGTGCGCGACGAACACTTCGCCGTTGGTGCCATACCACGCGGGAATCTGGTGACCCCACCACAGCTGGCGCGAAATGCACCAGTCCTGGATGTTGTTTAGCCACTGGTTGTAGGTGTTCACCCAGTTTTCCGGGTGGAATTTGATCTCGCCCGACGCGACGCATTCCAGCGCCTGTTCGGTGATGCTCTTGCCGCCGTCGCCCGGCTTGCTCATGGCAACGAACCACTGGTCGGTGAGCATGGGCTCGATCACCACATGGGTACGGTCGCCGCGCGGTACTTTCATTTTGTGTTTTTCGGTCTTCTCGAACAGGCCCGCGGCTTCGAGATCGGCGCAGATCTGCTTGCGCGCGTCGAAGCGGTCCATACCGCGATATTTTTCAGGGATATTGGATTGATCCAGCGGATAGTCAAAACGAACATTGCCCTTCACTCCAGGACTTTCTTCTGGAGTGTATTTTCTCCATTGCCACGAGGGGTCGTGTTCAATTGAGTCGCCGATTATTTTTCCATCCAATGTAAAGATGTTAAATAGGGGTAATTTGTGACGTTGTGCTACCGCATAGTCATTGAAGTCATGCGCGGGTGTTACCTTCACCACGCCAGTGCCGAATTCCTTGTCCACATATTCGTCAGTGATGATGGGAATTTTTCTCCAACTCTTTATTCCATCTTGAGAGTTGCTTCCGATATCAAGTGAAAGAGGGAGCTTTACATATTTTCCGTGCAGATTTTTGTAGCGCTCGTCTTCCGGGTGCACCATCACGGCCACGTCGCCGAGCATGGTCTCGGGGCGCGTCGTCGCGACGACCAGGTGGCCGGATCCATCCGCCAGCGGATAGCGGATGTGGTACATGAAACCGTCTTCTTCTTCCTGCACCACTTCGAGATCGGACACGGCAGTATGCAGTTCGGGATCCCAGTTCACCAGGCGCTTGCCGCGGTAGATCAGGCCTTCGTTAAACAGGCGTACGAAGGTCTCGGTGACGGCCCTGGACAAACCTTCGTCCATGGTGAAGCGTTCGCGCGACCAGTCGGGCGAGGTGCCGAGACGGCGCATCTGTTTGGTGATGGTGTTGCCGGAATATTCCTTCCACTCCCAGACTTTTTCGATGAATTTCTCGCGGCCGAGGTCGTGGCGCGAAATCTTCTGCGCATCGAGCTGGCGTTCGACCACGATCTGCGTGGCGATGCCCGCATGGTCGGTGCCCGGTTGCCACAAGGTATTGTCGCCGCGCATGCGGTGATAACGCGTGAGCGCGTCCATCAGGGTCTGGTTGAAGCCGTGGCCCATATGCAGCGTGCCGGTGACATTGGGTGGCGGCAGCAGGATGCAGAAATTCTCTTTTTTCGAGGTGTCGAGTCCGGCCTTGAAGTAACCGGCATTTTCCCAAGTGGGGTACCAGCGTGCTTCGATGTCTTTCGGGTCAAAACTTTTTGCGAGTTCTTTTTGCTGAGTCATGTTCGTGCAACGTGTGTGTTATCGGTGGCCGGAAAAGGCGCAATTATACAGGGGTGTGGTCGGCTTGGTCGTTCTTGGCGGGATGGGTTGAATGTGGCGATACCCATCCTGAGCTGTCGATTGCTGAACTCAGGTCTTGCGCAGGTCGAAGTGGCGCATCTCGTAACCGCGATTCTTGTAGAAACTGTAGCGTTCGCGTCCCAGCCTGGTGTCTTCTTCGTCCAGACCGACGATCTCGATGACGCGTTCGAAGCGGCTGAAGAACGGCAGGCATTCGTTATGCAGGCTGATGAGCAGTTCCGAATGCGGAAAGTTTTCGTCGTGGCCGATGACGACGGGCGCGGTTGCGGCATCGGCCTCGTGGCTGCGGCAATGCGGCATGAAGGCGATGGCGGGGAAGTGCCACAACAGCTTGTCCAGTTTGCCGGCAGTGTCGTCGTCCGGCGCGTGCAGCAGCACGCGCAGGCCGTTCTGCATTGCCTTGTGGCTGAGCTGGCAGGCGGTGCGCAGCTTATCCTCACTACCAGTATAAAAATCTACTTTTGTCATAAATCGAATTCAATTTGTCCACGAAATGCACGAAAGACACAAAAATGGTTTGTTCGTGAGTTTCGTGTTTTTCGTGGACATCAGGTTTTACGCCTTTGTTGTGCGGTTGATCAGGTACTGTGCCAACAGCGGCACCGGACGTCCGGTCGCGCCCTTGTCCTTGCCGGATTTATTGGCAGTGCCTGCAATGTCCAGGTGCGCCCAGCGGTATTCTTTGGTGAAGCGTGACAAGAAGCAGGCGGCGGTAATGGTGCCGCCTGCGCGGCCACCGATGTTGGCCATGTCGGCAAAATTGCTGTCCAGCAGCGGCTGGTAGTCTTCCCAGAGCGGCAATTGCCAGACGCGGTCATGCGATTCCTCGCCGGCGGTCAGCAGTTCTTTGGCAAGCTTGTCTTCGTTCGCGAACATGCCGCTGGCAACATGGCCCAGCGCGATCACACAGGCGCCGGTGAGCGTGGCAATGTCGATCACGGTGTCCGGGTTGAATTTTTTCGAGTAGGTCAGTGCGTCGCACAGGATGAGACGGCCTTCGGCATCGGTGTTCAGTATCTCGATGGTCTGACCTGACATGGAGGTGACAATGTCGCCGGGTTTGGTGGCGCGGCCACTGGGCAGGTTTTCGCAGGTCGGAATGACACCGACCACGTTGAGTTTGAGTCCCATCTCGGCGATGGCCTGCAGGGTGCCCAGTACGGTGCCTGCGCCGCTCATGTCGTATTTCATCTCGTCCATATCGGCACCGGGCTTGAGCGAAATGCCGCCGCTGTCGAAGGTGATGCCTTTGCCGACCAGTACGATGGGTTTTTGTGTTTTTGCTGCACCGGCATATTCCATGGTGATGAGTTTGGCCGGCTGTTCGCTGCCGCGCGTGACGGAGAGCAACGAACCCATGCCCAGTTTCTGCATGGCCTTCTCGTCCAGCACGGTGGTCTTGATGTTTTTGTGTGCCTTGCCGAGTGCGAGTGCTTTTGCGGCAAGGTAGGTCGGGGTGCAGATGTTGCCGGGCAGGTTGCCCAGGGTCTTGGTGAGTTCCATGCCGTGTGCGGTGGCGGCAGATTGGTCGAGTACGGTTTTTAATGCGGTAGCCGGTTTGTTCAGCGTGGCGAAGGTGATGCGCTTCAGCGCAGTCGCTTTGGCGGGTTTGCGCTTCATACCGTCGGCGCGGAAAGCCTGTTCGGCGGCGATGAATACGGCCTGTTTGAGGGCCCAGGCAGCACCCTTGCCAACCCCATCGTCTGTGATGAACAACACGGCATCTTTGGCCGGTGTGCTGTTCAGGGCGCGGAAAGTGGCGTTGAGAATTTCCAGGGTAGTCTTGCTGTTGAGTTCGCTGGCCTTGCCCAGGCCGACCAGCAGGACGCGCTCGGCAGTTACGCCGGGCAATTTGTGCAGCAACAGGGTGGTTGCAGACTTGCCGTTCATGTCGCCGCGCGCGATGATGTTGCTGAGCGCATGTTTTGCAGCCTTGTCGAGCACCTGTGCGGCCTTCGACAATTTGCCGCCGTCGAATACCCCGACCACGATGCAGCCCGTCTTCAGTTTTTCCGGACTGCCCTGTTTTATGCTAAATTCCACGCGCTTCTCCTCTTTAAGGCTCTAAATTGCCCCGATGCCGGATTATCCGCAATCCCAACCACTAAAGTCAAAGAAGCCGCAAGCATATGGCATCTTTTTCTGGTCCCTGGTGCGCGAGTTCGCAACCACGGGCCTGCTGGTGTCTTCCGTTCTGCTGGGCATTGTCGTGTTTACCCAACTGGTTCGCCTGCTGGGCGAATCGGTGCGTGGTGTGCTGGCGGTGGATGGTGTGCTGGCGATCATGGGGTTCACCTCGCTCAATTATCTGCCCGTGCTGCTTTCCATCGGTCTGTTCCTGTCGGTGCTGTTGACGCTGACGCGCAGCTATCGCGATAGCGAGATGGTGGTATGGTTTACTTCCGGTATCGGGTTGACCCGATGGATACGCCCGGTGCTGGGCTATGCCGTTCCGGTAACGCTGTTGATCGCGCTGATGAGTCTTGTGCTTTCCCCATGGGCCTTGTCCAAGGCCGACGAATTCAAACGCAGGCTGGACAGTCGCGATGATGTGTCTGCTGCGACGCCGGGCGCATTCCGCGAATCCAAGCAGGCCGATCGCGTGTTCTTTCTGGAGGAAGTCGACGTGGGAAAAAATCGCGTCGGCAACATTTTTGTGCAATCTTCGCAGAACGGAAAAGAAGGTACGATGTTCGCCAGGGAGGGTTTTCAGGAAACCGTCTCCAACGGCGACCGCTTTCTGGTGATGCTCAACGGCACACGCTACGAGGGAATTCCGGGGCAGGCAGATTTCAAGATTGTCGAATTCGAACGTTATGCCATGCGTATTGAGCCGGCTGAATTGCGCAAGGAACAGCCGAATTTCAAGGCTTATACGACTTTATATTTGCTGCGTCACCTGACGCCATTGCATATTGCCGAACTGGAGTGGCGCGTGGGTTTGCCGCTCAGCGCATTTATTCTGGCATTGCTGGCGATTCCCTTGAGTTATGTGAACCCGCGAGCCGGGCGTTCCATCAATCTGATTGCCGCCATGGTGATCTATATGTTCTACAACAACATGATCAGCGTAACCAATTCATGGGTTGGGCGCGGCACGCTTAATCCACTGGTCGGTCTGTGGGGAATTCACCTGTTCATGTTTATGGTGATGCTGATACTGTTCTATCACCGTTGGTCGCCATCTTCCTGGCGCTGGTTCAAACGATGAAATTGCTTACCTATTATCTGAGGCGTGAAATTTATGCCAGCATCGCGCTTGTATTTGCGGCGCTCATCATGCTTTTCGCGGTGCTCGATCTTATCAATGAACTGAATTCGATGGGACGCGGCGACTATAGTCTGGGTTATGTGTTGTTGTTCGTCGTGCTGACTGTTCCCGGACATATTTATGAGTTGTTTCCTGTTGCGGTATTGATCGGAACGATTTTTGCCATGGTGCAGATGGCGGCCAGTTCGGAATTAACGGTCTACCGCAGCTCCGGTGTATCACTCAAGCAGATGATCAATTCATTGCTCAAAATTGGCATGCCGCTGGTGATATTGTGTTTTGTGTTTGGAGAAATTGTCTCGCCGCCGAGCGAGCGCATGGCGCAACAATTGCGGCTGCAGGCTCAGAATGCGAAAGTCTCGGTAAAGGAATTCCGGTCAGGCGTATGGGTGAAGGACGAGCGCAGCTTCATTAACGTGAAGAGTGTGTTGCCGGATACTTCGCTGCTGGAAGTCAGTATTTATGAATTCGATGATGGCTATCATTTGCGCAGTGTCACCGCGGCGGAACGGGCTTCGTATCTGGATGTTGAGCGTTGGCAGCTTGAGGGGGTGCGACAGACGTTTTTCAGTGAACAAGGAACGACCACTGACAACCGGCCACGTTCAGAGTGGCACTCATCATTGAACCCGGATATTTTGAACGTTTTGCTGGTGGTGCCTGAGCAGATGTCGGCCTGGAACCTGTATCAATATACCGCACACCTGCGCGACAATCACCAGAAGACTGCTCGCTATGATATTGCGATGTGGAACAAGCTGGTCTATCCGTTTGCGGTGCTGGTGATGATGTTGCTGGCTTTGCCATTTTCGGCCTATCAGCGCCGCGAAGGCGGTATCAGCGGCAAGATATTCATGGGGATCGTGCTGGGTTTGAGTTTTCACTTTATCGGCAGGTTGTTTGCCAATGTTGGCGCTTTGAACGATTGGTCGCCATTGTTGAGCGCCACGGCGATGAGTTGGCTGTTTCTGGCGCTGGCGTTGGGAATGCTCTGGCGTACCGAACGGCGGTGATTGTTTTCGTGCGGCTTCGCGGCGGCATGAAATTTCTGCCACAGGGTCTGTGAAAGGTTGCTATTGCTCAGGTGCTGCAGGTGTTTCGGCGCCTTGACTTTCGCGCACCATTTTCTTGACCGCTTCGCGTTTTTCCGGCGGGACTTTACTGAAGGCTTTGTATTTTTCGCGGGCACGCTGCCGCTGCTCGGGGGTGAGTTTGCTCCAGTGTTGCATGCGGGAGTGCAGACGTTGTTGCTTTTGTGCATTCAGACTGGGGTAGCGTTTGGCAATTGCAAGAAAATTGGTCTGCTGAACCTCGGACAGGGAATTCCATGTGCCGGATAAGGGTGCTAGTGCCTCCTTCTGTTGCGGATTCAGGCTTTCCCAGGATTGGGCATGGGCTGTCAAAGGCAGGCATGACAGCGCCAGAAATGCGACAAACAGATATTTTCTGAATAAAGCAGGCATTACGCTATCCACGTCCGGTTAATCGACGAAAACTCCGACAGGCAGGTCGCCAGTCAGTATGGCAAGGTCAATTTCGGCATGGTCGCGATCATTGATTTGTTGTGAATAGAAGACGCTGGCAACCAGAGTTACTACCAACAACATGGCAATTCCGAAGCCGAGCGTTTTATGGGCAAGCGATGAATGAAGGTTGATCAGGCCGTGTTGTGCAAGCCATGCCAGCACGGGTGCCTGCTGTGTTTTTTGCTGATATTTCATTGCGGTGCGACGGGCGGACTGCAATTTGTCCATTGTTTTCTGGTCGAGCTGATCTGCCAAGCGGTTGAGCAACCGTCCGACCTCGCGCGTATTCAATGTGTCGTTCATGACAGGTCTATGCCTTTCTCTCTCAGCAATGCGGAGAGCGTGTGGGTGGCGCGCGAACAGTGTGTTTTGACACTACCCTCCGAACAGTTCATGGCAGCTGCTGTTTCTGCGGTGTCCAGTTCCTCCCAGTAACGCAACAGGAAGGCTTCGCGTTGACGTGCCGGAAGTTTGCTCAGCGCTTCCTCAATTGCCGCGATCAGTTGTGATTGTACCAATGCTTCGTCCGGTCGTACCGGCAGAGAGCGTTTGCCTTCATCCTGCAGGGTTTCCAGCGGGTCGAATGCCTCTTCCTTGTGTCGGGGTGTGAATGACGAAAACAGGGTCGTCCAGAACGCGCGTACTTTCTGGCGGCGGTAATAATCGCGTATGGTGTTTTGCAGAATACGCTGGAATAACATGGGAAATTCTTCCGCCGGGCGTGCGCCGTAGCGTTCGGCGAGCTTGAGCATGGCATCCTGTACGATATCGAGTGCGGCATGCTCGTCGCGCACGGCGAATTGCGCCTGTTTGTACGCGCGGCGTTCAACCTGGATCAGGAATTCGGAAAGTTGTAATGGTGTGGACAGTTTCGCGGGCTCCAGTGTGTACGGAACAAATACTAGCAAGATTACCGCTCAGGTAAGGGATTTCAACGCTCCCAGCGCCCTTCAGGGGTTGACCAAAATGCCGCCAACCTATATCTTGCGCGGTCTTTCGTTTGATTTATCAAGGTAGTGGTTTCATGGAACTGACCGGCGCAGAAATAACCATCCGCTGTTTGCAGGAAGAGGGGATCGAATACGTTTTCGGCTATCCCGGCGGAGCGGTATTGTTCATTTACGATGAGCTGTTCAAGCAGGAACAGGTCAAGCATGTGCTGGTGCGTCACGAGCAGGCGGCGGTGCATGCTGCAGACGGCTATGCGCGCTCTACCGACAAGGTCGGCGTGGCGCTGGTGACGTCCGGTCCCGGCGTAACCAATGCCGTTACCGGCATTGCCACAGCCTATCTGGATTCCAGCCCGCTGGTGGTGATCAGCGGCCAAGTGCCGACCAGCTTCATCGGCGAAGATGCGTTTCAGGAAGTGGATGCAGTGGGTATCACGCGTCCTTGCGTGAAGCACAATTTCCTGGTGAAAGACCCCAGGGACATCGCAGTGACGCTGAAGAAGGCATTTTACCTGGCCAAGAGCGGACGTCCCGGCCCGGTGCTGGTGGATATTCCCAAGGATGTATCCAACATGAAAGCGGAATATGACTACCCCGCAACGGTGAACATCCGTTCCTACAATCCGCAAGTTCACGGTGACAGCGGCCAGATCAAACGCGCAGTTCAAATGTTGCTGGAGGCTAAACGGCCCATGGTGTATACGGGCGGTGGCGTGATCCTGTCCGATGCTGCCAGACAATTGACCGAACTGGTGCGCCTGCTGGGCGCACCCTGCACCAACACCTTGATGGGGCTGGGGGGGTATCCTGCAGACGACAGGCAGTTCGTGGGCATGCCCGGCATGCACGGTACTTATGAAGCCAATATGGGTATGCAGCATTGCGATGTGCTGCTGGCTGTGGGTGCGCGTTTCGACGATCGCGTGATCGGAAACGTGGCGCACTTCAACTCGGTGCCGCGCAGGATCATCCATATCGACATTGACCCCGCTTCCATCTCAAAACGGGTGAAGGTGGATGTGTCTCTTGTCGGCGATGTGGCGCATGTGGTCTCTGAATTGCTGTCTGCGCTGAAAAGCAGCAAGCAGAAGCCTGATGCATCCGCCCTGAAAGACTGGTGGAAACAGGTCGACGAGTGGCGCAGCGCGGATTCGCTGGTGTACAGGAATTCCAGCGAACTGATCAAACCACAGTACGTCATCGAGACATTGCACAAGATCACGAAAGGTGACGCCTTCGTTACTTCCGATGTGGGCCAGCACCAGATGTGGACGGCGCAGTACTACAAGTTCAATCAGCCGCGGCGCTGGATCAACTCCGGCGGTCTGGGTACGATGGGCTTCGGCTTCCCGGCCGCAATGGGCGTTCAGATGGCGCATCCGGATGCGCCTGTTGCATGCATAACGGGCGATGGCAGCATCCAGATGAATATCCAGGAACTATCTACTTGCAAGCAATATGATTTGCCGATCAAGATCATCGCGTTGAACAATTGCTATCTGGGTATGGTGCGGCAGTGGCAGGAATTTTTTCACGGCAACCGTTACTCGCATTCCTACATGGATGCCTTGCCTGATTTCGTGAAACTGGCCGAGGCTTACGGGCATGTCGGTATCCTGGTGGAAAAGCCTTCTGATGTTGAAGGGGCGCTGGAAGAGGCTTTTGCGCGCAAAAAAGAACTGGTGTTCCTGGACTTCCGTACCGATTCGGCAGAGAACGTGTATCCCATGGTGCCCGGTGGCAAGGGACTGTCCGAAGTGATTCTGGCGGAGGATTTGTAACATGCGACACATCATCTCTTTGCTGATGGAAAACGAAGCGGGTGCGCTGTCGCGTGTGGCGGGCCTGTTCTCGGCACGCGGCTACAACATCGAATCGCTTAATGTTGCGCCCACCGAGGACCCGACCATGTCGCGCATGACCATTGTCACCAGTGGTTCCGACGATGTGATCGAACAGATCAACAAGCAACTTAACAAGCTGGTGGATGTGGTGACAGTGATGGATCTGACCGATGGTGATCATATCGAACGCGAACTGATGCTGGTCAAGGTGCGCGCTGTCAACAACGATCGTGAAGAATTGAAACGCATGACTGATATTTTTCGCGGGCGTGTGATTGATGTCTCTGACAACACCTACACCATTGAATTGACCGGAACCGAACACAAACTGGATCGATTCCTGCAAGCGATCGATCCTGCCCTGATTCTGGAAACGGTAAGAACCGGCGCATCCGGCATAGGGCGCGGCGACCGCATCCTGAAACTGTAACGATTTTTTACTGATTTTTCCAACGAGGCCAACATGAAAGTTTATTACGATAAAGACGCAGACCTGTCCCTGATCAAGGGCAAGCAAGTAACCATCATCGGCTATGGTTCCCAGGGCCATGCCCACGCGCAGAACCTGAAGGAATCGGGTGTCAGCGTGACCGTTGCCCTGCGCAAGAACGGTGCTTCCTGGAAGAAAGCTGAAACTGCAGGCATGAAGGTTTCCGAAGTGGCTGCCGCAGTGAAAAGCGCCGATGTGGTGATGATGTTGTTGCCGGACGAAAACATTCCCGATGTGTATAACAGCGAAGTCGCGCCGAACATGAAGGCAGGGGCAGCCCTGGCTTTTGCCCACGGTTTTAACGTGCATTACAACCAGGTTGTCCCGCGCGCCGATGTGGATGTGATCATGATCGCACCCAAAGGCCCCGGTCACACTGTGCGTTCGGAATACCTCAAGGGTGGTGGCGTACCCACGCTGATCGCCGTATATCAGGACAAGAGCGGCAAGGCGAAAGACATCGCGTTGTCCTACGCAGCTGCCAACGGCGGTACCAAGGGCGGCGTGATCGAGACCAATTTCCGCGAAGAGACCGAAACTGACCTGTTCGGTGAACAGGCCGTGCTGTGCGGTGGTGCAGTGGAACTGGTCAAGGCAGGTTTTGAAACGCTGACCGAAGCGGGTTATGCACCCGAGATGGCTTACTTCGAGTGTCTGCACGAACTGAAGCTGATCGTCGACCTGATGTACGAAGGCGGTATCGCCAACATGAACTACTCCATCTCCAACAACGCCGAGTACGGCGAGTACGTTACCGGTAATCGCGTGATCGCAGATCAGGCGCGCGCTGCGATGAAGGAATGTCTGGCTAATATCCAGAACGGTTCCTACGCCAAACAGTTCATCCTGGAAGGCCGTACCAATTATCCGGAAATGACCGCGCGCCGCCGCCTGAATGCGGAGCATCCGATCGAAGTCGTGGGCGGGCAATTGCGTTCCATGATGCCGTGGATCGGCAAGAACAAACTGGTCGATCAATCTAAAAACTAGGATTCAGAATACGGGATACAGGATTCAGGGGCGCATCACTAAATCCTGCTTCCTGTATTCAGTATCCTGCTTTCCACATCCTGAACCCTATGAAAAACTATCCACATCCCATCATTGCCCGCGAGGGTTGGCCGTTTCTGGCAATGTCGCTGGTTTTTGCCATGGCTGTCAGCGTCTGGTGTGCTGCATGGGCAACACCTTTCTGGATTGTCTTTCTGTTTATTTTGCAGTTCTTTCGCGATCCAGCACGCGTTATTCCACAGGAAGACGGCGTGGTTCTTTCGGCTTGCGATGGTCGCGTCATCAAGGTCGAGCGTACGCATGATCCCTACGCTGAACGCGAGGCGATCCTGGTCAGCGTATTCATGAATGTGTTCAACGTTCACTCCAACCGCAGTCCGGTGGATGGTGCAGTGCAGAAAGTACAGTATTTCCCCGGGAAATTCGTGAATGCGGATATGGACAAGGCCTCCACGGATAATGAGCGCAATGCAGTGGTCGTGATGACAACTGACGGGCAGACCGTCACCTTCGTGCAGGTTGCCGGACTCATTGCCCGTCGCATCCTGTGCTACGTCAAGGCGGGGGATACACTGGTGCGCGGTCAGCGTTACGGCTTCATCCGTTTCGGTTCGCGCGTGGACATCTATTTGCCGTTGACTGCTACCGTCAAGGTTGTCATCGGTGATAAGGTGTCTGCCACTTCAACCATTCTGGCCAGGCTGTAATCCAATGACCGAACCGAATAGACGCATACACCAATCGAATTTGCGGCGGCGCAGCATCTATTTGCTGCCCAACCTGTTTACCACGGCTGCGCTGTTTGCGGGTTTCTATGCCATCGTGCAGGCGATGAACAGCAGATTTGAATATGCTGCCGTGGCTGTTTTTATTGCCATGGTGCTGGACGGGCTGGACGGGCGTGTGGCGCGCATGACGCACACACAGAGCGAATTCGGTGCTGAGTACGATAGTCTTTCGGATATGGTGTCATTCGGCGTAGCACCCTCCATCCTGATGTACGAATGGGCATTTCGCGATCTGGGCAAGTGGGGCTGGTTCGCTGCCTTCATCTACTGTGCGGGCGCTGCGCTGCGTCTGGCGCGTTTCAATACCAATATCGAAGTGGTCGATAAACGTTTCTTTCAGGGATTGCCCAGTCCGGCGGCGGCGGCGCTGGTGGCGGGATTCGTCTGGGTTATGCTGGATAACCGGTTTACCGGCTACGAATTGCGCTGGTATGCTGCATCGCTCACCGTGTTCGCCGGACTGAGCATGGTCAGCAACCTCAAGTATTACAGTTTCAAATCGATCAACATGCGCAAGAGTGTGCCGTTCATCGTTATTTTTCTGGTTGTGCTGTTCTTCATCTTTGTGGCACAGAACCCGCCTTTGAATCTATTCATGCTTTTTCTCGGCTATTGTCTGTCGGGCTATGTGATTTTGTTGCTTGATTTGCGCAAGCCGAAAATACCCCCGCCTGCTTCCCACGTTTGATATCGCGAATACACCATGGGCGCGCGGTTGTGCCGCGCGCCCATGTTTTTTTATTTATTGCCCAGTGAAATTACTTGGCGCGTGTTGTCTTCTGGCGGCTGATCTCGGTCAGGCGCAGTATCTTTGAAGAAGAGAACAAGCCGCGCAGGCGCGGAACATGGCCTGCTTTGACGTCTAGCACGGGAAGGTGTGTCTTGCCGTTTTTCTGCAAAGTCTCGAGAATGTTTTGCACATTTGCCTCTTCGATATCGTGCATCTCGGCGACTACCCAATCCTTGGTATATTCCATGATGTCGCGGACGCGGATGTCTTTACGGGTAATGCTGCGATCTGAAAATCCCACGCTTTGCAGGTAGCGCATGGGTTTTTCGCCCATGATGTCGTAGGAGGAGATGGAGCCCAGCAGTTTTTCGGAATTTTTTTCCTTGACGAAAGCGAAGCGCAAACCGCCTACCTTCATCTTGTGCAATGCCTCGTCTATGGTTTCATCCGGCTCGATCCTGAACATGGCACGAAGACGAAAATCGGTCATCACCGATACGGCGGGGTCCTTTAAATCGACCTGCCACGGCTCGTTATTCGGCTCCAGGATCTCTTGCAGGAGTGTGGAGGTCTTCAGTACAAAAGGCTGAGAATGACGATGTGGCATGGATCTCTCCCTGTGGCTGGTTCAGTAGTGAATCACATTGTATTCGACATTCGTTCCTGCCACGCTATGATTGTCGCCAAAAAATTTCATCCTTACTGCTAACAAGGTTGATTTTTCTGCACAGAACGAACAATAAATCCGAAAGCCGATTGAGATAACGCACCCCATCTGGCGCTACAGTCTCGGTTTGCATCAGGTGAAAATAATTGCGTTCGGCACGGCGCGCGACGCTGCGTGCGACATGACACAATGCGGCGGCGCGGCATCCGCCAGGAAGGATGAATTCCTGAAGCGGCGGTAGATCAGCATTGAATTTGACGATAACCTCATCCATCCGGGTGAGTTTTGCCGCATCGAACGATGCGCCGGGCGAAGCGAGAACGGCACCGAGATCGAACAGATCGTTCTGGATGCGCAGTAATTCGTCGCGCAAATCCGCAGGCAGCGTTTCGGCGAGCAGCACGCCGAGATGGCTGTTGAGTTCATCCACGCAGCCGATGGCGGCGATACGCGGATGATCCTTGGGCAAGCGTGAACCGTCGGATAACCCCGTGGTGCCGTCATCGCCGGTGCGCGTGGTGATCTTCGACAGGCGCATCTTATTGCTTCTCCAGACAGTTCAGGTAGATCGCAGGATCCGGCGCCGTCTTGTTGCGTTGTGATTGCCAGATCATCTCACCAAGACAATCCATGATGGCATGCTGTGCTTCATGTTCCGACTCGTACTTTAGGGTCAGGCGTACAAACTGTTCACGGATACCCTGCGGTTGTCCAATGGATATCTGCTCTTCGATCGTCAGGTGCATCATCAAATGCAGGAAAGGATTCAGTATATTGCCGTCCGCTGCATAATCCTTGTCCTGATTGCGTTCCGGATCGTCAAATAGCTCGTGATATTCATGGTGCTTGCCGATAAGCTGGACGGTCAGGTCTTCAAGCGGCGTGAGCAATTCGCCTGCACGGTGCTTGCGCCAGGATTCGAACAGGAAATTTCTTGCTTCGTCACGGGTCGGGTTGAACATACAGCTTGCCTTTGAAGTGTGCAGGATTGTCCTTGCATCGGGCGCATTCGTCAACGCGCTCACGCCGTGCATCGTATCCGGCTGGTTTAAAAAGGAGTTCATGTAGAATGGGTACAGACAGGGTTCAAGCGGCAATGAATATTCGGGCAAAGGAGAATAAAATGCAGGATGTTGATGACACAATGGTTTTTTCGGCAACTCTTCTGAGTTCGGAGCGCATCACACCGGATACTTCGCGAGAAGAAGTCAGGCGAATGGTTTTTCAAACTGACAGCCTTTACTTCGACGGTAAAGTGGGCAGTTGCATCCGCGTGCTGGCACCCGGACAGTATGGTAATCCCCACCATGTCCGACTTTATTCAATTGCTGACAGCGAACAGACTGATACAGGTGTCCGGTTTGAAATTTGCGTCCGCCGCTGTTTCTATATTGATGAAGCCAGTGGCGAGGAATACGGCGGTGTTGCTTCAAATTACTTGTGCGATCTGAAGCCGGGGAGCGTCATCGACTTTTCCGGTCCGGTCGGCTACCCATTTGTTGCACCGGAAGATCCGGATGTGAATCTGCTGATGATCGGCATGGGTACGGGTATTGCTCCATTTCGCGGGTTGATCCGGATGATCTACGAGAAGCACGGCGGCTGGAAAGGCAAAGTGCGATTGTTATACGGATCGCGTACTGGTCTGGAGTCACTGTATATGAACGATGCCAACAACGATATCGGCAACTATTTCGATCAACCGACTTTCAAGGCTTTCCAGGCGGTGAGTCCGCGTCCTGCTTTCGATGCACCCATCGCGCTGGATAAAGTGATTGAGCAGAACGCGGCTGAGGTTTGGGAAATTGTTAACAGTCCGGACAGTCGTGTCTATGTGGCGGGCATGAAGCAGATGCTGGAAATGATCGATAATGCGATGGTTGATATCGCCGGTTCCTCCGATGTCTGGCAGTCAAAGCGCAATGAGATGGCTGCTGCAGGCCGCTGGCTGGACGTTCTTTACTAGCATGTGAGTGTGTGCTGGCGGGTCGATGGTCGGGCGTCACGACTCATGCTCTGAATCAATAGGCTGTGTATTACTCAGGTATCAAGAAAAGAAATTGCAATTCATGTCAGAGGTTACCAAAGCGCGCAACCTGATCCCGATCCATGTTTTTGCTAAGGTTGCTGTTCAGGCAAGGGCTTTCCGAGCAACATAGTTATAAACTTCTCCCGCACATCTGCAGAGCGGTCACGGTAGTTTATGAACTGCGCGTGCTGTGCAGGGGTGAGTTCCTTCAGATTGATGCCCCACAGTGGCGCCAAACTGATGGGTAGCATGGAGTATCTGACATCAATAAGCACAGACTCGCGGGTTGGGTCGAGGATCACCATGTTGTCGGAAAACTGCAAAAAACGTTGCACATCGTGATGCAGTGCCGAGTCTGGTTTGAGGCCGGGCAGGTCACGTTCAGCTACAAAACGTTTTGCATTCCGGCCTGGGTAGAGTTTGCTTGCTGAAAAAGGACTGATGCGAATGCCATCGACATGGAAAACGCCCTCACTTTCATAGATTGAACGCCAAAGCAGCAAATTCGCCATAGTCGGTTTCACCATCAAACGCTCGACCCGGTGACCACGTAGTTCTGCCTGCTGTTGAGCAAAATAATGGGCTTGTTGATGTTGGTATGATCCCAGAATCAGATAGCTTCCTGCCAATAGCAGTCCTGCTTGAGCTGCACGCGGAATACATTTTCTGGCACTCCATATAATCGATCCAAGAAGTGTCAATGAAAATACCGGGTCAACGATGGCAATGATGCTCCAGGCGATGCGCTCATTACTAAAGGGCCACAGTAGCTGTGTGCCGTAACTGGTGCAGGCATCAAGCAGGCCGCTGGTGCTGTACGCGAGCAGGCACAGAAGATAGAGTCGTTTGAAGGCAAGATGATGTCGCAACAACGGCCACAAGATCAGTGATGCAATCAGGCCGCCCAAGGGGATGAATAGCAATGAATGAGAAAAGTGTCGATGAAATTCAATGTTGAGCAATGGGTCATCGGCAGAACGAATTAGCGCATCGCCATCCGCGAGTATGCCTGCGGCAAAACCGGCTAAGATCGCTAATCGGGTTTCATCCTTTTTTGCCCCTGCCTGGGCAGCCGCTGCTCCCAACAGGCCATGGGTGACTATATCCACAATTTATTTTTTCAACGCTTTATTCAATCGAGCGTATCTATAGCATAAACGCGGGTCACTTGCTAATATCAAACAGAGCCTTTGCAAGTATTGTTGTGTTATCAAAGACCGCAGTCGATGCGGATCTCAGCTCGTACACTCTGAGCCGTTCCGGATTTACCAGCGTTTTTGTATGGGTCTGAAATGTGCAGGTGATCACGTGGGAGTTACTGACAGCCTGTTAAGCTCCCAGGCAAACCATATACCTGGAGTTGTGAACAATGCTGCCCGTGGCGATGCCCATGCCGCCAAATGTGCTGGATACCATCATGGAGCCGGAAGCGGTATTTCCATTATCCATTGCCAGATCGAGCTGTTTGACGAGCCTGCCGTTGATGTTGTTCGTGCAGATAATGAAATTGCTTGTTAAGCCTGCAATGGGGGCGTGGGCTATTCTGGATTTTCCGGCATGTGCGCCGGATAATCCAAACGGAACATATGTATTTGCATTCACTGAACCCTTTGCCTGATCTACCGGGCTGGTGTTCTTCCAGAGATTGAAGGCTTCTCCCGATGCCGATTTCCAGTCCTCCAGAATACCGGCATGCCGGTTACCAGTGTTGTGCGTGGTGGCTGTATCCGGAGAAGGTGAAGATATCCTCAGCAAATTGCCTTCTTTTGTGCTTGAGCTGATTTGTGTTTCATATAGCACTGCCTGAAGGCTATTGAAGTCCTGTCTCAGACGATTCACTTTTGAGCTGAGGGTGAAGTTATGACCTATTACCATAATGGTGCCCAGGAGACAGGTGAGCACGATTACGATGGCGATTTCAAGCAAAGAGAATCCAGATTGTTTTGCTGGTTGCATTATCAATTTCCATGTTGAACATGATTTCTTATCTGCTAATTCGCAATATCCGTGCCAACTCGGCTTGGCGCGGAGATATGCTCAATGCAGGCTATGGCCTACGCTCATCATGGGAATAGACTACGGGTGTCGGGAAGCGGTCAATGCTTGACGGGCAGGGGTCGACAATCAAGCCGGAAAGCGCAAGAAACCCTACGATTGCTGTCAATCCAGGTTTTTCTCTCCGAATTCGCACAGGTCCTGAATGAGGCATTCGGCGCACTTCGGTTTGCGTGCCACACATACATAACGTCCATGCAGGATCAGCCAGTGGTGCGCATCCTGTTTGAATTCATCCGGTACGGCCTTCATCAGTTTCTGCTCGACTTCTTCCACGTTTTTGCCCGGCGCCAGGCCGATGCGGTTGCTGATGCGGAAGATGTGGGTGTCCACCGCGATGGTGGGCTGGCCGAAGGCAGTGTTGAGGATGACGTTGGCGGTCTTGCGGCCCACGCCGGGCAGGGCTTCCAGCGCTTCACGCGTTTGCGGCACTTTGCCGCCGTGCTGTTCCAGCAGGATGTGGCACATGCGGATGATATGCCTGCTCTTGGTCTGGTAGAGGCCGATGCGCTGCACATATTCACGCAATCCGTCCTCGCCCAGGTCGAGGATTTTCTGCGGCGTATTGGCGACGGGAAACAGTTCGCGCGTGGCGATGTTGACGCTCTTGTCGGTAGCCTGTGCCGAAAGGATCACGGCGACCAGCAATTCGAAAGGCGTCCGGTGTTCCAGTTCGGTGGCGGGGTGCGGGTTTGCTGCCTGCAGCCGTAAAAAGATCTCGCGCCGTTTCGCGGGATTCATCGGCAGGTCAATGCATCGCAGGCGAGCAGCCGCCATCAACCGGTGCAACGGTTGCGGCAGGACCTTTGAGCTTTTGCTCCGCACGCAGGTTGAGCCAGTTGCGTCCGGCGATCAGGAGTCCCAGCCCGATGAAGGCGCCGGGCGGCAGGATGGCGATCAGGAAGCCGTGGTAATTCGGGATGATATGCAGTACCCAGTCCTTGGCAACGTCGCCCAATGCGAGGTCGATGCCCGAGAACAGCGTGCCTTTGCCCAGCAGTTCGCGCATGGCGCCCAGTACACCCAGTACGGCAGTCAGGCCCAGTCCCATGGAGAATCCGTCAAATGCGGAAGATATTGCATCGTTTTTCGAAGCAAAAGCTTCCACCCTGGCCAGGATGATGCAGTTGGTGACGATCAATGGAATGAAAATACCGAGGACCACGTAGAGACCGTACATATAGGCATGCATCAGGTATTGCACGACCGTGACCAGCACTGCGATGATGAGGATGAACACCGGGATGCGGATCTCGTTCGGTACGAAACTGCGAATGAGGGCAATGCTGCCGCTGCTTACGGTCATGACCAGTGTGGTCGCCAGGCCGAGGCTGATCCCGTTAACCACCGTGCTGCTCACTGCCAGCAGCGGGCACAGGCCGAGCAGTTGCACGAGACCTGGATTCTGTTTCCAAATGCCGTTGTGGAAGATGTCCTTGTATTCCTGAAGGTTCATTTCATTACCTCCTGCTTCGGTTTGCTCGCGGCAAACAGCATGTTGCGGTTCTCGTCGAAATAAATCAGCGCTTTATGCACTGCCTTGACCACGGCGCGCGGTGTGATGGTGGCGCCCGCCATATGATCAAACTGGCCGCCGTCTTTTTTTACTTTCCAGTCAGCATCCTTGTACATCTTTCGTGACTTACCGTCGAAGCTTTTGATCCATGGGCTCCGGGGTAACTCGATATAGTCGCCCAGACCGGGTGTTTCATTGTGGGACACCACGCGCACGCCGGCCAGTTCTCCACTGGTTTTCACGGCAAGGATGAGTGAAATTTTACCGCCGTAGCCGTCCGGTGCATTCGCGCTCAGCACCACAATAGTGGGAATTCTTTTCAGACGGGCGCGATACGCGATGTCGGCCTCGTCGGTGCCCAGCAGCTCGCTGGCGGGAATGCTCAAAGTATCCTTGATGATATCGTTGTCGAACAGTCCGGGCGGCACGATCTGCATGATGAGTTTCATTTTTGCCGCTTCTTCACTCTTCATGATCGCGTCGTGTGTCATGTAGTACGTTGACGCCAGCACTGCAGTGCCGAGGACGGCGAAAAATACCAGGTTGATGGCGGTCTGCAGCGTGGAACGCGCGATGCGTCTCATTTCCCACCTCCCTTCTTGCCGAACACCCTGGGTTGTGTCCAGAGATCAATTAGCGGTACGCCGAGGTTCATGAGCAGCGCGGCGAATGCCACGCCATCCGGGAAACCGCCGAATGTGCGAATCAAATAAGTAAGGAGCGCAGCACCGGAGGCGTAGATCAACCTGCCTTTAAACGTGGTCGGGCCGCCGACCGGATCGGTGTAGATGAAGAATGCTCCCAGCATTGCGGCACCGGCGAACCAGTGGAACAGCGGCGTGACGTAATGTGCTGGGTCGATCAAATGGAATATGCTGGCGATGATGAACAATGCGCCGAGATATACGGCGGGGATCAGCCAGTTGATGACACGTGTAAAGATCAGGTAGATGCCGCCGATGGCGAAACCGATGGCCATCATTTCGCCGCCCTTGCCGGCCAGATGTCCGTAGATCGGCATGTTGCGGATTTCGCCGATAGCGACACCGAGATGCAATTGTGTCTTCAGCGTATCCAGCGGCGTGGCCATGGTCACCGCGTCCAGTTTGAGTCCCTGGGGCAGCGCGCCACCGAAGATGTAGTTCAGTTCTTCTGCAAATGTCAGATCAATGCCGCCCAGCCCGTGCGGCGTGAGCCAGTGCGTCATGTGCAGCGGAAAGGAGATGATGAGCACGGCATAGCCGATCATTGCCGGGTTGAACGGGTTGTTGCCCAGTCCGCCATACAGGTGTTTGGCAATGGCGATGCCGAAAGCCGTACCGACCACAACCAGCCACCAGGGTGCCAGCGCCGGAACGGATAATGCCAGCAACCAGGCGGTGATCAGGGCGCTGCAGTCGGTCAGGAAGGGCTTGAGCGGACGGTTGCGAAGCTTGAGCATGAGTGCTTCGGTCGCCAGTGCGGTGATCGAAGCCAGCGTGATCGACACCAGGATCGCGGGACCGAAATACCAGACGTAAATAGCGATGCCGGGAATCAGCGCGATCAGGACGCGCAGCATGATCTGGCTGACGCTGCTGGAACTGGTGATGAAAGGCGATGACTGCATGGTTTGAATGTCCCTTAACTTTGTTTCGGTGACTCGTCATCCGCACCCGGATATGCCGCTGCTTCACGCAACTTGGCGCGACGCGCTTCGATCTCGGCAATCTCTGCCTTCTGCAGCGGAGTGAGTGTTTCAATGTTCTTTGCCTGCTCGGCAGCGGCCTGCACTTTGGCTCGTTCGATGGCTGCATCAATACGCAATTGTTGAGTGTCGTCCGGTGTGGGGACGGCTGTTGCGGGTTTTGCCGCCTGCGCCTGAGCAGCTTTGGCGGCAGTGGCCTCCCGTTCTTTCTGGGCCAGCCGCTCGGCTTTTTCCTGTTTTTCACGCTCAATTCGCATCAGGCGGAACTCGTGGCGTTCACGTGCAATTTCGGCGGCCTGGTGTTCCTGTTCACGTTGCCAGATTTCGCTCTTGGCAAAACGATAGTATTGCACCAGCGGGATGCGGCTGGGGCAGACATAGGCGCAGGCGCCGCACTCGATGCAATCGAACAAACTGTATTCCTGGGCCTTGCCGAAATTCTTTGCCTTGGCGAACCAGTATAAGTCCTGTGGCTGCAGTTCGGCCGGGCATACCTTGGCGCAACGGGTACAGCGGATGCAGGGCATGGCGGGTGGCACAGGCGGAAACAGTTGTGCCGATTTGACGATGATGCAGTTGGTGGCTTTGACCACCGGCGAATCCAGTTCGTCCACATGCAGGCCCATCATCGGGCCGCCGATGACATATCCCGTGCTGCCGGATAGCGGCTCGGCCAGTTGAACCAGTTCTTGCAGCGGTGTGCCGATCAGTACTTCGAAATTTTGCGGCGTACGCACGTTGCCGGTCACGGTGATCTGGCGCGAGATCAGCGGTTCGCCGTGATCGACATAGCGATGGATGGCATAGGCGGTTGCCACATTGCTGCAGGCGATGCCGATGTTGGTCGGTCTGCCACCGGAGGGTACTTCCAGGCCGGTGAGTATTTTGATGAGCTGTTTTTCCCCGCCGGAAGGATAAAGCGTGGGTATGGTGATCACTCCGATATCGCTGTCGGCACAGGCCGCGCGCATGGCCGCGATGGCTTGCGGTTTGTTGTCCTCGATGCCGATGAGTACTTCGGCCGGTTCGGCCAGATGCTGCAATATCCGGATGCCGCTTACGATTCCGGCTGCATGTTCCCGCATCAAACGGTCATCGGTCGTGATCCAGGGTTCGCATTCGGCAGCGTTGATGACCAGGGTTTTGATCCGTTGTTCGGCACCCAGACGATATTTCACATGCGTCGGGAAGGTCGCGCCCCCCAGTCCCACGATACCGGCATCGCGCAATCTGTCCAGCAACTCGCTCTTGGGGAGGGCGCGGAAATCAAGTCCGGCATGCGCTATCCAGCGCTCTTCTCCGTCCGGAACGAGATGAATGCACAAGCCGCTCAATGCAGAAGGATGCGGGACGACATGGGGTTCGATCGCGGTCACCGTGCCTGAGGTCGGCGCATGGATGGCAGCGCTGATCATACCTTGCGCGCTGGCCAGTAATTGCCCCTTCAGCACTTTGTTACCTGCCTGAACCGCCACCTTGGCGCCATTGCCGATATGCTGATGCAAAGGCAGGACCAAGCGCGACGGCAGCGGTGCCGGCCGGCTCGGCAATTCCGATGATTCCAGTTTGTGTTCGGGCGGATGGATGCCGCCTTGAAAGTGATATAGCTTCCTCATGCGGCCGTGCTTTCTTGTGGTGTAACCTGGGCCGGCGTGAGTGCATAGACCGGATATGGCCACTTCCAGGTCTGGATATTTTCGGGCAGAGGTTTCATGCTGATGCAGTCTACCGGGCAGGGTGCCAGGCATAGCTCGCATCCGGTACATTCCGAAGCGATGATGGTGTGCATCTGTTTTGCTGCGCCGACGATGGCGTCGACCGGACAGGCTTGCAGGCACAATGTGCAGCCGATGCAGGTGTTCTCGTCGATGAAGGCGACTGCCTTGGCGCGGGGACCGGCGCCTTCCCCGAAGGGTTTGTAATCCACACCCAGCAGCTCGGCCAGTTTGTGTATTCCTTCATCACCTCCGGGCGGACACAGGTTGATGTCGGCTTCGCCTTTGGCAATCGCTTCCGCATAAGGTTTACAGCCTGGATAGCCACACTGGCCGCATTGCGTCTGCGGCAACACGGCGTCAATTTTTTCCACCAGCGGATTGCCTTCGACCTTGAACTTGATCGCGGAGAAACCCAGTACGGCTCCCAGTATCAGTGAGATGCCGACCATCACCAGCAGCGCAGAAATCATTTCACCAGGCCCGAAAATCCCATAAACGACAGACTCATCAGTCCGGCAGTGACCATGGCAATGGCCGAGCCCTTGAATATGCCGGGTATATCGGCCCCTTCCAGGCGTTCGCGGATACCTGCGAACAGCACCATCACCAGTGTAAAACCGACAGCGCCCCCGAAACCGAACATCAGGGATTCGATGAAGTCATGTTTAGCTTGCACATTGAGCAGCGGAATGCCGAGTACCGCGCAGTTTGTCGTGATCAGTGGCAGATAGATGCCGAGGATTTGATACAGCTCGGGACTGGTTTTCTTGATCGCCATCTCGGTGAATTGCACGATACCGGCGATGATGACGATGAACGATAGCGTGGTGAGGTACGCAAGATCCGGTCCCAGCAGGTAATGCTGGATGAGATAACTCGCACCGGAAGCCAGCGTCAGTACAAAGGTCGTGGCCGCACCCATGCCGACGGCGGTTTCCAGCTTTTTGGATACGCCCATGAAAGGGCACAGTCCCAGAATCTTCACCATCACGATATTGTTCACAAATACCGTGCTGACGAGGATGAGTAAGTATTCGGTCATTCAGCCAAGGCTCCCAAGAAGACCGCGATTATCCGCTGAATCAGGTGCTGCTTCAACCAGCGCAAAGCCATATGGTTATAACCGCTCGTTTTGTTTCGGGTGAAGTGCAAGGAATGAGTATGTGGCAAGGGCGGATTAATTAATCAGCTGGACGAACTGCTTTGCAGCTTTCGGCGATCAGGTCCCAGCCACGATAGATCATGCCGCTGTATATCTGCACCAATGATGCACCGGCTTGCATCTTTTTCAGTGCATCCGCGCCTTTGAGGATACCGCCCACGCCGATGATGGGCAGCGCATCATGCAACTCGGCAGCGAGCAGGCGAATGACGGCGGTGGATTTTTCGCGCACGGGCAGACCGCTCAACCCGCCCGCCTCGTTGCAGTGCGGCAGTCCTGCCACACCATCGCGTGACAAGGTGGTGTTGGTGGCGATCACGCCGTCGATGCGGTGCTTGATCAGCAGCGCAGCGATCTGTTTGATCTGTTCGTCATCCAGGTCTGGCGCAATCTTTACGGCCAGCGGCACGCGTTTCCCATGCTGTTGCGAGAGTTTTTCCTGCTCTGTTGTCAGTTGTGCGAGCAGTCCTTCCAACTCGTCACCGTCCTGCAATTGGCGCAGGTTTTTTGTGTTGGGCGAGGAAATGTTGATGGCGACGTAGCCGGCGTGCGCATAAACCTTGCGCAGGCAGGTGAGATAATCGTCTGCTGCTTTTTCGATGGGGGTGTCGGCGTTCTTGCCAATGTTGATGCCGAGGATGCCGTTGAATTTTGCGCGCTTCACGTTTTCAATCAGTGCATCCACGCCGTCGTTGTTGAAACCCATGCGGTTGATGATGCCCTGTGCCTTAGGCAAGCGAAACAGGCGCGGTTTGGGATTGCCGGGTTGAGGCCGCGGCGTCACCGTGCCGATCTCGATGAAGCCGAAGCCGAGTGCAGCGAGCGCATCAATGTAGGTGCCGTTCTTGTCGAGGCCTGCGGCAAGGCCGACGGGGTTGGGAAAGGTCAGGCCCATCACCGTGCGTGGATCGTTTGCCGGGCGCGTGACGATCAGCGGCAACGTGCCCAGACAATATGCGGCTTTCAGTGCATCAAGCGTAGCTTGGTGTGCGGTTTCGGGGTCGAGCGCAAACAGGGCAGGACGGAGCAACTGGAACATCTATTGACTTTCTTTGGTGGCAACTGGAACAGGGAACAGCGTTTTGCTGAACACACCGGCGCACATAATTTTGTGCCAATTTTCGGGGATGGTTTTTTTCATGGAGCATCTTTCAGCAAGGCAGCCTGCCATACATCATCCTTCAAACCTTGCAGCGGCTGGAATTTGCCCTTGTACGCCATCTTGCGGCTGCCGGCGATCCAGTAGCCAAGGTAGAGATAGGGCAGTTGCAATTTGCGGCATAACTCGATTTGCCACAGCACGTTGTAGATACCAAAACTCGCCTGAGGTACATCCGGATCGTAGAAAGTATAGACAGCGGACAATCCGTCCTGCAGCACATCGATCACGCTTACCATACGCAATACATGGTTTTCCCGAAACTCCACCAGCAGTGTATCGACATGGCTTTGTAGCAGGAAATTGCGGTATTGCTCCGGGCTGTCGTCATCCATGCCGCCGTCGCGGTGGCGAACCTCCTGATAGCGGCTGTATAACTCGAAGTACTCCGTCTTGTCCTGAAGCGCATGTATCGTTGCGTTCAGATCATGGTGCCGTTTGAAACAGCGGCGCTGGGAACGCGTCGGCTGGAAATCTTCGGCGACCACGCGTACGGGGACGCATTGATGGCAGATATCGCAACGCGGGCGGTAAGTAAAGGTGCCGCTGCGGCGAAAGCCGTGGCGCACCAGTTCGGAATATATGGTGCTGGAGATCAGAAAACTGGGCGTGGCAACTTGCGAACGCGCTTCTGCCTCCGGCAGATAACTGCACGGGTAGGGCGCAGTCAGATAAAGGTGTATGGCGGAAAGGGGGATGTCGTTGAGCAGGCTCATATGAACAGGTCTTTATCAAAACGCCACGCAGTTACGGGACTACAGTTTATCAAGTCTTGCAGGCGGGTGATGAATTCCTTTCGCGGAATTTCGCGTGCGCCAAGCGATGCCAGATGCGGCGTATTCATTTGACAGTCAATCATGCCGAAATTCCATTTATCAAGTTGTGCGGCAAGATGAGCGAGCGCAATCTTGGATGCGTCCGTCCTGCGGCTGAACATGGATTCGCCATAAAACATCCTGCCCAGTGCCACACCGTAGAGTCCGCCAACCAGTTCTCCATCTACCCGCATTTCCACTGAATGTGCATGGCCCAGATGATGCAATTCGCAATAAGCGGCAATCATCTCATCATGTATCCACGTGCCGTCATTACCGGTACCTTTGCGTGGCGCGGCGCATGCTCGCATCACCTGTTCGAACGCGCTGTCGAAGCGTACTTCGTACCGTCCATTGCGCAAGGCTTTACGCAATGAATTGGATGTTTTAAACTCATTTGGAAACAATACCATGCGTGGGTCAGGGCTCCACCATAGAATGGGCTCTCCCGCACTGAACCAGGGGAAAATTCCGTGGCGGTAGGCTTCCAGCAAGCGGGCAACGGAAAGATCACCGCCCGCTGCGATCAGGCCGTTGGGTGAACGCAAGGCTTGTGTTACCGGCGGAAAAGCAAGCGTATGTAGAAGCGGAATCATTGAAAATTAACGGTTATTGAACTCATGTTATGTGGCAAGTCTTGCCGATTTGTGCTTATATTATGGACCATACGAAGAGCGTAAGCGCAGGGAGATGCCATGTTAGGCATATTTGGCAATAAATCTGATCATCCGCTGGCGAACATCAAGTCGGCACAGCAGGTGCTGCAGGATATTCCCAAAAACGATGCACTGAATACAGTCCAGGAAATGACAAGCTGGATAGAGTCCATTCTTGAGTTGGCCGAAGATTTTCGCCTGGATCATGAATTTGCCGTGCTGCGCCTGTTTGATGAGGCGGCACAGCCGCATGTGCGCAAGTTGCTGCGCGACTACTTCACTGTACAGCCTGTTTCGAAATTTCAGGAAAACCGTCTGTGGACGGTACTCAACGAGTTCTATAAGCAGAGCGAACTGATCCACTACGATGTGCTGACACGCTTTATCAACGATGGTCGCGGGGCATCAGGCGTCAAGCCGGATCTGGCATTGCTGGCGACGCGCGGTATTGGGGCATTGGCCGGACGTTTGAAAATGTCCGCAGCACGTTATGCCCTGGTTGAGCCGGTTTTGTGGAAGCACCTGTCGGATTTCTATGCACATGCCGAGATGAACGGTTACCAGGACGATGCAGTGGGGTTATATCCGGGGGTACCCGGCACCACTTCGGTGAAGCAGGAGCTTGCCGCTCTGCTGGTCTGGTACGGTGTGAGTGCGGGCGTGTTGAGTCCTTTGCATGAACATATCGCCGAGCGCCTGATCTCCTATGCAGCCAAGGGGTTGCGGGTGGATGGACAGTACAACGCCAATGCACAGTTCGTATTCGATCTTGCCCAGCCAACACCGCCTATGCGTATCGCAAGCGAAGCCACGATACATCCTGCCCTGCGTTTTTTTTCGGTTGCCGACGAACTGAAACATCTGGAATCTCTGTCCAAGAATCTGGAAAAAGGCATTTTGCCGGACGATATCAATTTCGGTGGGGCAAAATACGATGTCGAACTGGTGCGCGATATTCTGCGCAGACTGATAGATAATCTGACCCAGCCGCTACCCACCCGTCGTAATCCGCGCCGCAAGATCAGTGTAAATCTGAAAGTGGCGAATGGCTTCTTCAAAATGCTGGAACAGGCGGATGTGGGACTGAATTTTTTCAATCCGGATACAACGGAAGTCTGGGATGTTGAAGATATCAGCGCAACCGGTTTTCGCAGTGTGCTTCCTGCCTCCAGTGCGGATGAAATCAAGGTTGGCTCCCTGATCGGTAGCAAACCGGAAAACGTCCAGAACTGGGGAGCGGGCATCGTACGGCGCCTGAGCCGGGATAAGAATAATAACCTGCATGTCGGCGTGGAAGTGCTCAGCACACAGATAGTTGGCATATCGCTGACAGACCGTGAACAACCTGCGGACGAGGATATGCAGATCGCCTTGTATTTGAATCGTCCGGACGACACCAGCGGTGAAGCATGGTTATTGATGCGGCCAAACACCTTCTCTTCCAAGCGGAGCCTGAATATGGAAATGGGCGGAAAGGGGTACTTGCTGCTGCCGCTGGCGCTTGTGGAGGCCGGCGACGACTACGATCTGGCACGCTACCGTCGCATGGAACATGAAACAGCAGCCTGATTGCGATTCATTCGGAAAGTCTCTGCTTTAACCACTGCTCAATATCGCGTATTTCTTCCATGCATACAGAATGCGGCATCGGGTAGTCGTGCCAATCAAGCGCATATCCTTGTCGTTCCAATTCCTGCGCGGATATTTTACCGAGATCATATGGAACGACCGGATCAGCCTGACCGTGTGCCATGAAGATTGGCGTGGGCTTGGCTGCAGTACTTGCTTCAGTCTGAAGGCTCTGAAATAACGGCAGATAGGTAGATAACGCCAGTATCCCGCCCAGTCGTTCCTTGTGTCGCAATCCCGTAAACAGGGCAACAGCACCACCTTGTGAAAACCCGGCGAGAAAAATATTTCCGGCTGCAACGCCGCGCTGTTTTTCCCGGGTGATCATTTTCTCAATCTCGGCCTGCGCTTCACGGATGCCTGCCGCATCTTCATTTCTGCCGATGCTGTCCGATATCTCCGCCGAGGCCGCACTGCTCACGATGTCATACCAGGCGCGCATCACATAACCGCCGTTGATGGTCACCGGGCGCATGGGGGCATGAGGGAAAATGTAGCGCACCGCGACCGGGAGTTGCATTTCTTCGGCAATGGGTACGAAGTCTTCACCGTCCGCGCCCAGTCCATGCAACCAGATGATGCTGTGTTGGGGGTTGGAGCCGGTGTCCAGAGTGATATTAGGGAGAATGGCCGTCATGATTGTGCTTCCAGCTATTGTGGACAGTATCAGGCTGGTTCGGGAAGGATGTCGCGCAACGCCTGAAAAAGTTCGCGGTAGGATTTTGGCGGCTTGGCCGCTTCTTTTTCCTTTTGCGCATTGCGAATCAGGGTGCGTAGATGCTGTGCATCGGCTTTCGGATGTGCGGCCAGCAATTCGGTGAGGGCGTCCGGCTGTTCGATCAGCCGGTCGCGCCAATGTTCGACCTGATGCAACCACGCAGTGTGCTGTCTCGATACGCCGTTCCAGGCATCCAGTTTGGCCTGGATGGGGGCGGGCTCCACGTCACGCATCAGGCGACCGATATACTGCAGTTGCCGGTTGAGTGCGCCAAACTTGGTCATGCGCTTGTATTCCAGGATGGCTTCCAGCAGGCTTTCTTCCAGATCGAGTTCCTTCAGTTTCTCTTTGGAGAGTCCGGTCAGTGTTTTGCCGAGATCCTGAAGTCCGAGCATCTGCTTCTTGATTTTGGTTTTGCTGGGGGGGAGCTCTTCTTCCTGCCCGTCATTATGTCGTTGGCGCGTGTTCATAAGGTCGGTAAGTTCAACAGATGTTGCTATGATAGCGCCTCCCGACGAACCAGCCCCGCGATTTTTATGAACAGCAAAGTTTCAAGAGCCTTTCACAGTGCCGATTCCCTGCAACAACTGGCTACCGATATCGTCCGTTATGCGCGTCAACAGGGCGCTTCCGCAAGTTCGACCGAAGTTTCTGAAGGTTTCGGGCAGGCCGTCACAGTGCGTCATGGCGCGGTCGAGACCATCGAATACAACCGCGATAAAGGCATGAGCGTCAGCGTCTATATCGGCCAGCGCCGCGGCAATGCAAGTTCGTCGGACTTTTCAAAAAAGGCGGTGCGCGACACCGTGGATGCCGCGCTCAACATCGCGCGCTATACGGCAGAAGACGACTGTGCGGGATTGCCCGATGCCGATCAACTCGCCACCGAATTTCCCGACCTTGATCTGTACCACCCGTGGAAAATCAATGTTGAGCAAGCCATCGCGCTGGCCTGTGAATGCGAGCAAGCTGCATTCCGCACCGACAAACGCATCAATAATTCCGAAGGTGCCACCGTCAATGTCAACGAGGGGCGTTTCGTACAAGCCAATAGCCTGGGCTTTGTGGGCGGTTACCCCAGTTCACGCCATAGCGTCAGCTGCCTGGTGATTGCCGGCAAAGGCACCGATATGCAGCGTGATTACTGGTACGGATCGGCGCGCGATGCGCGCGAGATATTGAAGGTGGAGGAAATCGGTCGGATTGCAGCCGAGCGTACCGTGCGCCGCCTGAATGCACGCAAGCTGGATACCATGCAGTGCCCGGTACTGTTCGAAGCGCCTGTTGCGGGCGGGCTGTTCGGACATTTTGTTGGCGCGGTGAGTGGTGGCAGTCTGTATCGCAAATCCTCTTTCCTGCTTGATCAACTGGATCAACCCGTATTCTCCAGAAACATCCGTATCGACGATGTCCCGGATATCCCGCGCGGTTTAGGCAGTAGCGCTTTTGACGGTGAAGGCGTACGTACTCGCCGCCGTGCAATTGTGGAAGAAGGTGTGCTGCGCGGATATTTTCTCGGCAGCTATTCCGCGCGCAAGCTTGGCATGCAGACCACCGGCAATGCAGGCGGCACACACAACCTCATCATTCGACCGGGTGAACTGGACTTCAACGGACTGCTGCGCAAAATGCAGCGCGGCCTGCTGGTGACAGAATTGCTTGGTCACGGCGTCAATCCCGTAACCGGTGACTATTCACGCGGCGCAGCAGGTTTCTGGGTTGAGCGCGGAGAGATACAGCACCCGGTGGAAGAGATCACCATCGCGGGCAACCTCAAGGATATGTACAAACACATCGTTGCAGTCGGCAATGACGTGCTGGTTCAGGGTCCTCGCCAGTGCGGCTCGGTGCTGATCGAAAACATGACAGTGGCGGGACGCTAATGCTTGGTCTGGATGGTTAGGCTATTGAAAAACGTAGCGAGCGCAGTAGTTTTTCAGTCTGCTAACGCGGTTCGATCTGCCACAAGTGCTGCGACACCGAGAACCACGCGCCCAGCCAGCCCAGGTAAGCCGAGAACCCCAACAGAGCCAGGCTGTCGGCCAGTGAGAGGTGTTGCAGGCTGAAGTTGCTGGCGTAGAGTTGGGTGAGTATGCCGACCTGGTAGTTCAGCAACAGCAGGCTGCCGGCCACCAGCAGCCATGCAGCGATACCGCCCAATAAGCCCTGGATAAGCCCGAAGTAGAGGAAAGGACGGCGGATGAAGGCATCGGTTGCGCCAATGAGTTTTGCCACTTCGATTTCTTCTCGGCGGGTCAGGATTTGCAGGCGAATGGTGTTGAATGTGATGGCGATGAGTGCGAAGCTTAACAGCGCAGCAAGGATGGCAACCGCCATGCGTCCGAAGTTCAGCAGCGCTTCCAGTTTGTGTATCCATGCCGAATCGAGCTGCACATGTTCGAAGTGCTGCCAGGTCTTGAGTTCATCGTGCAGGGTTTCCAGTGCCTTTATATTGCCGTCTTTGGGGTAGATGACAAACGCATCCGGCAAAGGATTTTGTGACAGGCCACCGATGATGTCGGACAACCCGGTGCTCTGCTGCAATTTTTTCAATGCGCTATCGCGCGGTACAAATTCGATCTGTTTGATGTCTGCATGTTGTTTGAGCTTGTCTCCGATGCGTTCGATGTCGCCGCTGCCAGTCCATTTGGCGAGGAATACACTGATCTGCGGTGTGCCTGCGATTTGCGTGCTGAGCGTTTGCACGCTTTTCAGCAATACATAACCGCCGACAGGCAGGCTGAGGGCGATACCGATGACGGTCACGTTGAGCAGCGATGCGTTGGGCGTGAGCAGCAGGCGGCGCAGGGTGTAGTGCAACACGCGCAGATGTTCGATCAGCGTCTTCATGCCTGTCCTGAGCCTGTCGAAGCGGCCTGAAGATATCCTTGTTTGAGATGCAGAGCTCTTGCCGGAAACTGGCCCAGGATGCTTTCGTCGTGGGTGGAGATGAGCAGCGTGACACCGACCTGATGGAACGACTTGAAGATGTTCATGATCTCGTTGGCATACTCGGTATCGAGGTTGCCGGTGGGTTCGTCCGCCAGCAGGATGGTGGGGCGATTGACGATGGCGCGGGCGATGCACAGGCGTTGCTGTTCTCCGCCGGAGAGCGCGATGGGATTGGCCTTCTCGCGGTCAAGCAGACCGACCTTGTCCAGTGCGGCACGAGTTCGTTTGGCCGCTTCGCGATGATCGAAGCCGCAAATTTGCAGCGGAAGCATCACGTTGTCGAAGGCGGTACGGTCAAACAGCAGTTTGTGGTCCTGGAATACCAGTCCGATATTGCGGCGCAATGCAGGGATGGCAGCGGGTTTGATGGAGCGGATGTTCTGCCCCTTTACCAGCACGCCACCGCTGCTCGGACGTTCGATGGCAGCAACGAGTTTGAGCAATGTGCTCTTGCCCGCGCCGGAATGCCCGGTGAGATACACCATTTCACCCTCGGCGATGTCGAAGTTAAGATTCTTCAACGCTTCATGTCCACCTGGGTAGCGTTTATAGACTTGGTTGAATTTGATCATTTCACACCAAAATTCAGTCCACGAAAAACACGAAATGCACGAAAGAAACCATCCATGCCGGTCTTCCTTTTCGTGTCTTTAGTGGACATGGGTTTATTCATTTATCCCCTAGCAACGCAGCCACAAAATCTTCCGCTGCAAACGGCTGCAAATCGTCCAATCCTTCGCCCACACCGATGAAGCGCACGGGAATCGGGTGCGCCCTGGCGATGGCTGCGATGACCCCCCCCTTGGCGGTGCCGTCGAGTTTTGTCAGCACAAGACCGGTGACATCCAGTGCATCGTCGAAGGCTTTGACCTGCGACAGCGCATTTTGTCCGGTATTGGCATCCAGCACCAGCAACACTTCATGCGGTGCCTCGGGTATGGATTTGGCGATAACGCGTTTTACTTTTTTGATTTCTTCCATCAGGTGTGCCTGCGTGGTCAGGCGCCCGGCGGTATCCGCCAGCACCACGTCGATACGGCGTGCCTGTGCTGCCTGCACGGCATCGTAAATTACTGCGGCTGCGTCGCCACTTTGCTGGGCGATGACGGTGACGTCGTTGCGCTTGCCCCACTCCATGAGCTGTTCGCGTGCGGCGGCGCGGAAGGTGTCGCCTGCGGCAAGCAGCACCGATTTACCCTGGCTCTGGAAATGTTTGGCCAGTTTGCCGATGGAGGTGGTCTTGCCCGCACCGTTGACGCCGCACAGCATGATGATGAAAGGTTTGTGTGCGCCGGTTTCCAGTGGTATTGCCAGGGGTTGCAACAGCTTGAGCAACGCATGTGCCAGCGCTTCCTTCACCTGCCCGGTCTCGGTCAGGTGCTGTTCTTTCACCTGGCGGCGCACATCCGTCAGCAAAGCGCGTGTGGCGTCCATACCCACGTCGGCAACAATGAGAATGGTCTCCAGCTCTTCGAAGAAATCCTCGTCAATGCGTCCGCCCGGAACCAGCAGAGCGGTAAGCTGTCCACCCGTGCGCGCCAGACCGCCCGTCAAACGGGTCAGCCAGTTGGTTGATCCGGCGGTGGCAGGTGTTTTTTTCTGGAAGTTAAACATGCGAAAATGTTCTGATCTGGATGAAATGTCGCATAATGCGCGCTCATTTTATGCTGAATCGCACGTCCATAGGGTAGGGAAATGAGAATCTATTTGTTTTTAATTGTGTTGTTGTTGCAGTTTTCCGTTGAAGCACAGGCGGAAGTATATGAGAAGACTTTGAGCAACGGTCTCAAAGTGATCGTCAAAGAGGACCACAGAGCGCCGGTGCTGGTTCAGCAAATCTGGTACCACGTGGGCAGTATGGACGAGCGAACCGGCGTGACCGGCGTCGCGCATGTGCTGGAGCATATGATGTTCAAGGGGACAGAGAGCGTTCCGGCCGGAGAATTTTCCAGAATTATCGCGGCAGCGGGTGGGCGCGAAAATGCATTTACGAGTTACGACTACACCGCCTACTTCCAGCAACTTCACAAATCCCGATTGCCACTGGCGATGAAGCTTGAGTCGGATCGCATGCATAACCTGAAGATGGCGAAAAATGAGTTCGCCAAGGAAATTAAGGTGGTGATGGAAGAACGCCGCTGGCGTACCGACGACGATCCGCATTCGCTGATGTACGAAAAACTCATGGCGACAGCGTATCAGGAGCATCCCTATCGCCACCCGATCATCGGCTGGATGACCGATTTGCAGAACATGAACGATGGCGATGCAATGAATTGGTACAAGACCTGGTATGCACCCAATAATGCGACGCTGGTGGTTGCGGGTGATGTTAAGGCAAAAGAAGTGTTTGCACTGGCGCAACGCTATTACGGCAAACTTCCATCCATGAACTTGCAGGAACGCAAAGCGGTCGACGAACCTCCCCAGCTCGGTATCAAACGCTTCGTGGTCAAGGCACCGGCAGAGTTGCCCTATCTCATCATGGCCTGGCAGGCGCCAGTTTTGCGCGATGCCGAAAAAGACTGGAAACCCTACGCTCTGGAAGTGCTGGCGGGCGTGCTGGACGGTAACAGTTCGGCACGCTTGAACAAATCCCTGGTGCGCGAACAGCAAGTGGCGATGGATGTGGGTACGAGTTACGGCAATGTGTCGCGCGGTCCCGGTTTGTTCATACTGCAAGGAACGCCGCGCGAGGGCAGGACGGTGGGTGATGTGGAAGTCGCGCTACGCGAGCAATTGGCTTTGCTGGTACGCGACGGCGTGAGTGCGGAAGAACTGAAGCGCGTCAAATCCCAGGTGATGGCAGGCGAAGTTTACAAACTCGACTCGGTTTTCTATCAGGCAATGCAGATCGGTCAACTGGAAAGCGTGGGTATGTCGTACAAGGACATGCCGGTGATGCTGGAAAAACTGCAGGCAGTTACCGCGCAGCAAGTGCAGGACGTAGCGCGCGAAATATTCAACGACGATCATCTGACCGTAGCGACGCTCGATCCGCAGCCGCTCTCGGATAAACCCAAGCACGCCGGAGGGGCAGGCCATGTTCACTAAATTTCTTTCCATTGCAGTTTTGTTGGGTGCGGCGGTGTCAGCATTTGCCACCCCGCAGATTCAACACTGGCAAGCACCCAGCGGCGCGCGTGTCTATTTCGTGGAAAATCACGGTTTGCCGATGCTGGATGTGGCGGTGGATTTTCCCGCCGGAAGCGGTTTTGATGTGGCCGGCAAAGTTGGTGTATCCACCCTTACTTACGGTTTGCTCGATCTGGGGGCCAAAGGTTTGGACGAGGACGACATTGCGCGCAAATTAGCCGATATCGGGGCGCAAATGAGCGGGCATATCGATTCCGACCGTGCGGGATTGACGATTCGAACCCTGAGCAAAACGGAAGAGCGTGATGCTGCGCTGGATATTCTTGCGCGTTGTCTGCAGCAGCCACTGTTCCCGAAATCAGTTCTGGCGCGAGAAAAAGCACGGCTGATCGCTTCGCTGAAAGAGGCCGAAACGCAACCGGGGCATATTGCCGCCAAGGCATTCGACAAGGCGGTGTTCGGCGAACATCCATATGGCTGGCATATGGAAGCAGCCGACGTGGAGGAAATTGAACAAAGCGATTTGGAAGCGTTTTATCGCTCACACTATTCGGCAAATCACGCAGTGGTTGCCTTGATGGGTGATATTTCACGTGCACAGGCGGAAGCCATCGCGCAGCGTTTAACAGCCGATTTGCCTGCGGGCGGCGCCGACTCGCGCATTGCGCCGGTAATGATCCGCATTTATCCAACTGAACAACGCATTGCGCATCCAGCCACTCAAAGTCACATCCTGATCGGTACGCCGGGGGTTGCCCGCAACGACGAGGATTATTTTTCGCTGTACGTCGGCAACTATATCCTGGGCGGCGGCGGTTTTGTTTCGCGTTTGATGGACGAAGTACGCGAGAAGCGCGGCCTGGCCTACAGCGTATACAGTTATTTCATGCCGATGCAGCAGCCGGGCGCTTTCCAGATCGGTTTGCAGACAAAAAAAGAACAAGCCGACGAGGCGCTGCAATTGGTGCGCAAGACCTTGCGTACTTTTATAGATAAGGGTGTTACGGAAAAAGAGTTACGTGCCGCCAAGCAGAACATCATCGGCGGTTTCCCGTTGCGTATCGACAGTAACAAGAAAATCATCAACTATCTGAGCGTGATCGGTTTCTATGACTTGCCGCTAACTTACCTGGATGATTTTACCACCAGGGTGGACAAGGTCACGACCAAGCAGATTCGCGATGCGTTCAAGCGCCGCATCGATCCGGATGCGCTGGCGACCGTGATCGTCGGGGCGCCCGACGGGGCGGCAAAATGATTTTTCAAAAAACGTTGTCCACGAAAAACGCGAACGGCACGAAAATGATGAAATGCCGCAATTACTGTTCGTGCGTTTCGTGTCTTTGCGGGCTTTCGCCTTACGGCGAAATGCCTGCTTACCCCTTTTCGTGGATGGCCAGATTCTAAAGTGAACAAAGTCCGCATCATCGGCGGCACCCATCGCAGCCGCCTTATTGAATTTCCCGATGTCGAAGGATTGCGTCCCACGCCGGACCGGGTACGCGAAACCCTGTTCAACTGGCTGGGCCAGACGCTGTATGGCAAACGCTGCCTGGATTTGTTTGCGGGCAGCGGCGCACTGGGCTTCGAAGCAGCCTCGCGCGGTGCCGAGCAGGTGCTGATGGTGGAGAATAATCGTGCTGTCTACAGGGCATTACAGGACAATGCCAGGAAACTGGCGTTGATCAATGTAGCCTTGCGTTGCGAGGATGGGCTAAAATTCGCCCTGCAACAGAACGGGCTGTTTGATGTGGTCTTTCTCGACCCCCCTTTTAAAAGCGATTACCTGCCCCAATTATTGCCCTTGCTGAAAAACAGTTTGGCACAAGGCGGGATGGTCTATTTGGAGAGCGGTACAGCATTTGAGCCGGACACAGCGTGGCGAGTCGTCAAACGAGCCAGGGCGGGTGCAGTGCATTATCAATTATTGGAACCTGTATGAGCATGACCAAGGTGGTCTATCCCGGGACGTTCGATCCCATTACACGCGGGCATGAGGATGTGGTGCGGCGCGCGTCGGGTTTATTCGACGAGGTGATCGTGGCCGTTGCGGCCAGTCGCAGTGCGACCCTGTTTACACTCGACGAACGGGTGGCGATGGCGCGTGAAGTATTTGCCGGTTTTAAAAACGTCAAAGTCGAAGGTTTTGACATTCTGTTGATGAACTATGTGTTATCGCAGGGCGCCCGTGTAGTCTTGCGCGGGCTGCGCGCGGTATCGGACTTCGAATACGAGTTCCAGATGTCCGGCATGAACCGCACGCTGCATCCCGATATTGAAACCGTGTTTCTGACGCCGGCCGAACAATACACTTTTATTTCCGCCAGTATTGTGCGCGAGATAGCACGTTTTGGCGGCGATGTAAGTAAATTCGTTTCTCCGCTGGTGGTGGAGAAACTGAAAAACAAATATCAACTTCAAGGAGAGCAATAAAATGGCACTAATGATCACCGACGAATGTATCAACTGCGACGTGTGTGAGCCGGAATGTCCGAACGACGCGATCTCGCAGGGTGAGGATATCTACGTCATCGACCCCAATAAATGCACCGAATGTGTAGGCCATTACGACACGCCGCAATGCGTGGAAGTCTGCCCGGTAGATTGCATCCCGCATGATCCGGCCCACGCCGAGAGCAAAGAGCAGTTACAGGCAAAATATGAAAAGTTGATGGCGGAAAAGGCATAAGGGTTGCTGCCTGGCCAATAAGCCCGCGCCTTGGCGCGGGCTTTTTTCTTGTGATCTTCCGGATTCAAGAATATTTATTCGTAACTTCTCAGGGATATTGTTCATCGCTGGCATTGCGGGCAATAGAATGTTGATCGCTGACCTTGCCGAATTTGCCTGATGGTTGTGCCGCACACTCGGCAGGCTTTTCCCGTGCGTGCATACACATAATAATTCTGCTGGAAATATCCGCTGCTGCCGTCGCTGTGAACAAAGTCGCGCAGTGTGCTGCCGCCTTGTTTGATGGCTTCCTGCAATACTTCCCTGATGTTCTGTACCAGCCGCTGGCAGCGCGGCTGGGAGAGTTTGTTGGCGGCCAGTTGCGGGCGAATCCCGGCGCGGAACAGTGCTTCATTGGCATAGATATTGCCAACGCCGACTACCAGGTGGCTGTCCATGATGGCAAGCTTGATCGCAGCGCTACGCGAGCGTATTGCGCGGTACAGGTATTCGCCGTTGAGTTCCGTCTCCAATGGTTCCGGGCCAAGTACTGCCAGCAAGGGATGTTGCGCAATATTTCCGGTATGCCACAGCACGGCGCCAAAGCGGCGCGGATCGCGCAAGCGCAGCAAGCGGCCGTTGTCCAGTTCCAGGTCGAAATGGTCGTGCTTTGCCGCGGGTGTGGAGGACGGAAGGATGCGCAGGCTGCCGCTCATGCCCAGATGCAGGATGAGTGTGCCATGGTCGAATACGATGAGCAGATATTTGGCGCGACGCTGCAAACTGTGAATGGTCTGTCCGCGTAATAGTTCAGGCAGATTTCCGGGGATGGGCCAGCGCAGCTGAGGGGTGCGGATGATGACATTGGCGACTTTGCGATTAGTCAGGTGTGGCGCAATACCACGCAGCGTGGTTTCAACTTCGGGTAATTCAGGCATCGCCCTAGTGTTTTCTGCGCCACCACTGCAGGGTGCCTACCGCGAAGAGCAGCAGCGGCAGCAGGATAAGGAAGCTTACGCTGATGGCCAGGAGTTGATGTTTACTTAGAATGATCCTGGCGTCTTTTGCGGCATGCGGCTGGATGGTGATGAGACGTTCCTCGCCTGCCAGCCAGTTCACCATGTTGATGCCGAGATTGAGGTTGCCGCCATTTCCTGAATAAACGTTGGCGAGAAAGGCGCCGTTGCCTGTCACGATGATGCGCTGTTCACGGTCGTTCACGCTGCGTTGCAGCGCAACTGCCAGATCCACCGGTCCGGGAATGTCGCGGTTCTTGTTGAAGCGTTTGCTGTTCCGGTTTTCGCTGACCCAGCCGCGCGCAGCGCCTTCCACGAGTGTATGCGCAGCCCATGAGTCGCTTTGTTCCACGCTCAGCGCGCTTGCATCCGGAAAAACAGTGATGAGATCGAAATCGCTCGTGATGGCATGCGGCGGATAACCTGTGCCAAGCGTCCAGTTCAGCGGCGCGTTCATGTCTTGTGCGGCGGGATCGATCACGATGCCCGGCATGATGGTGATGCCCAGCTTTTCCGCCAGAGGATCGAGTCCACGCAACGGTTCGGCATCGACCAGCCACAACAGGTTGCCGCCACCGTCGATGTAACGCAGCAATTTCCTCACCTCGCCCCGCATCATTCTTGTTTGCGGGTGGGTGAGGATAAGCATGCTGGTGTTGGCAGGCACTTCCTGGGCGAGGGTGAGATTGAGGCTGGAAGTGCGATAGCCGAGCTGTTTCAGACGCTGGCCGAATTCGCCGAGATCGTGGTTGGCCTTGCCTTCCAGCTTGCGTTCACCGTGACCGCCCAGATACATGATCAACTGATCCTTGCTGTGCGCCAGACGCAACAAGGCACTGGAAAGCGTCTGTTCGTTCAGGGTGGTGATGTGCTCACTGCGCCCCCCGAATTCCACCACCATTTCGCCGTTATTTTTTATGGAAGCTCTGCGCATCGATTCCGAGTCTTTTACGGGGTCGATAAAAGTCAGCGAGAGATCGGGTTTGTAGCGCTGGTAGAGCGCGACGAATTCGCGGATGAATTTGCGTATATCGCCGAGTTGCGCGTCCTGCTCGGTGGCGTACACCGTAATTGTTACCGGTCCATCGAGCAGGGCCAGTACTTCTACACTGCTCGGTTCCAGACTGTTGAGCGCATTCTGCGTGACGTCCCATTGTGCTGGAAAGCGCGCGGCCAACTGGAACAGCACACCTGCTGCGGCCAATACCAACAGCAACGAAACAATGCGTTTGATCAGAGGCAGGAAGCGTTTCATGTCGCGTTACGTCTTTCGTCGTTCAACTGACGAATTGTCAGCCATAACAAAGTTGCGATGACCAGCACGAAATAAATCAGATCGGCACTATGGATCAACCCCGAGTTCAGGTTCTGGAAATGCGCACTGGGTGAGATCGCATGCAGAAAACTGCGGTTATCGCTGGCGGTCATGTCAAGCAGCCACAGGCCGAATGACAGTCCCAGCGCGCTGATCGCGGCGATGATGGGTTGTTTGTTCAGCGCCGAAAAATACAGGCCCAGCGCAGCATAACTGGCGGCGAGCAACAGCAAGCCCAGAATATTGGAAGACATAAGGCCGATGTCGGCATTCGTGCCCAGCAAAAGCGTGGCGAGCAAGGCCGCGCAACCGATCACGATGAGCACCAGCAACAACAGCAGGCCGAGAAATTTCCCCAGCACGATTTGTGTTGCGGAGACAGGGGCGGTGAGCAGCAGCACCCATGTCTGGTTGCGGCGTTCTTCGGCGACGAGGCGCATGGTGAATAACGGGATCAATATCATCAGCATCAGCGCCAATACATTGCATAGCGGCGCAGCGATGGAAATCGTCGCGCCAGGCGAGGAGTCAAGTTGTGCCAGTTGCGCCTGTACTTGCAGATAGTCGTCCACGCGTCCGAGGTATATCCATGCAAACAGGAATTGCATCAAAGCCAGCATCCACCAGGTGGAAGGCGTGGTGAACAGGCTGCGAAATTCTTTTTTGGCAATGATGTGGATCATCCGGCAGTTGCCTCGTTGTTTCGGGTGATTAGCAGGAACGCCTCTTCCATGTTGCCGTTTGCCAGCATTTCGGCGCAGCTGCCGCTGTAGATCAGACGGCCTTTCTGCATAATGATCACTCGGTCGCACAGGCTTTCCACCTCGTTCAGCAAGTGAGTGGAAAGGATCACGCTGCAGCGGTTGCCGAGTTCCCGGATCAGGGTGCGAATGTCGCGTGTCTGTTCCGGGTCGAGGCCGACAGTGGGTTCGTCCAGCACCACGACGGCCGGATTATGGATGATGGCTTGTGCGATCCCGATGCGCTGCTGATAGCCTTTGGACAGGGTGCCAATGATTTTTCTGCCACAGTCCTGCAAACCACAGCGTTGTTTGGCCAGCGTCAGCGCATCATCGAGTTTTGCAGACGGAATGCGGTGCAAGCGTGCGGCAAAGCGCAAAAAACTGTCGACGCGCATATCGCGGTATAACGGCGGGTGTTCCGGCAAAAAGCCGATGCAGGCCTTGGCATGTTGCGGTTCCTGCTGCAGGTCAAAATCGCATATCTCGATATCGCCGCCATTTGGCGGTAGGGCGCCGGTAAGCATTTGCAAGGTCGTGCTCTTACCCGCTCCGTTTTGTCCCAATAGTCCCAAAACTTCGCCGCGCCGCAGTTCCAGCGAGATTCCTTCCACGACCACGCGATTATCGTGGCGGCGAGTCAGGTTGCGGGCGGATAGGGTAAGGGGGGCGGTCATTGCTGTGTGTGGTTTTCGGATCGTAAGTGTTGGATAGAATATAACCTAATACCCAGCGAGACACCAAAAACACTCAAGCCGCGACAGACAGGCCGCTGCTTCGGTTTGGTGTCAAGTTAAACGTGAATAATCAAGGCATGCGAGGATTTTTTCTGATATATCCGCGTCTTAAATGCGGATAATCTGCGAATTGCTAATTATGTGAATCTCCGAACGTGGCTTTGTTCTCGGGTAAAATCTGGCCCGTCGCGGAAAGTGCAAGCGCTCCATTCAGGAACTAAGGATGCTCAATTTGATGAAGCCAACAGGAATTTCGTTATTATTTTGTTTCTTGGCCGTTTTATGCGGTTTTGTGACAAGTACGGATGTATTCGCTGCAACTGTGCCCGTGCCGCATAAAGAGGCCGAAGAACAGGTTTTCGCCAGGGAAATATCGACTGAATGGTGGGTATTGTTCAAGTCACCAGAGATCAGTGAGCTTATCGGACGCGCTTTCAAGGCAAATCCCGATACCGAAACAACGCTGATGACGTTGCGGCGAGCGCAGGAAAATTCTGTTATTCAGCGAGGATTCTTCTATCCCAATGTTGCGTTGAGCAAATTCCCCATGAGCAACTCGCCGGGAATTCGCAAAACATGCACTTCAGGACAACCAGACAAAAGACGGGATAACTACAACCTGTGCATCGCTCAATTAACAGTAGGTTATGCGCCGGACGTGCTGAGAATCAACCCGGTCAATGCGGACAAGGATCAGGCCGAGCTACTGCAGAAAGCTGCCCTTGTTACGCTTTCCTCCAACGTGGCTGCGGCTGCCATACAGGAGTCGTCGCTACGCACGCAGATCGGGGCACAGCTCAATATTGTTGGTTTGAATCGGCTTGAACTGGAAATTGTGCACAACCAGTTCAAGCTCGGTTATGTCTCCGAGGATGAAGTAACGCAGCGCGAATTGAACGCAGCCCTTTCCCAGCAAGCGCTGGTTCCGCTGCAACAGCATTTTGAACAGACGCGCGATCTGTTGCTGGCGCTGACGGGGAATGAGGTGGACGAGGACCGGGATACGGTGGATGTTCTCGCACTGGAGGAACTTGATCTGCCGAAAAAATTGCCGCTGAGTCTGCCATCAAAAATGGTAGAGCAACGTCCCGACGTCCGCATTGCAGAAGCACAATTGCATTCCATTGGCGCAAGGAACGGACTGAAGGTCGTTAATACACTGCCGTTGTTTACGGTCACTGGTACAACTTCTTCGCCGACCTGGATGCTCAGGGACGGTGGACACTTTTTCGATGTGGATGGTGATGTAGCGCACTACATCTTTGGCGCAACGGCGGTGCAATCCAGGTCGCGAGCAGCGCAACAAGCATTGAACCGGGTCGCTACGCAATACCGTAACGTGGTGATGGCTGCTTTGCTTGATGTTGCCGATACGCTGAAGATTATTCAATCGGATGTCAGGGCGCTGGATACAGCTGCCCGAGCGGCGCAGTCTGCGAGCGAGGCGGGAGAACAGGCTCGAAAGAATTATGAAGCCGGTTTTATGAATTTTGAGAACCTGCGGGCAGAACAGCGAAAAGAACAGCTCGCGACAATAAAGCTGGCGCAGGCGCAGGCCAACTGGCTGGGTGACTCGGTCGCCTTGTTTCAGGCGCTGGGTGGTCGTTGGTGGAAACGCGCAAAAGCGGTCGATATTCAGGCAAAGCAACATCGAGTCAATTGAGATAAGCGGGTTCGGTGTTTGAAGTTGTATTTGCAGCCAGCGAGAGGGGCTGTTACTTGCGAACCCAGGCCAACAGCCCCAAATACCATGTCAAGACTGAAATACTACCCATCCCAAGCCATTGTACGACAGGGTCAGAGTTCGGCTAATATGTCGACCTGCCCTGAAATGAATTGATTATGAAGAATTTCTCCACCCCTTATCCAGTTTTTGCGCTCTTTGCGTTGCTTGCTGCTTGCGCGAGCACGCCAGAAAAGGTGTCCAGCTTGCCGACACCCACAGGCCATGCAAACCTGGAACAGATTATCGAGGCATCCCAACCTGACCTGCCCAAACTTGAGCTGACCGGTCCCATGCTTTACGAATTCCTGCTGGGCGATATTGCCATGCAGCGGGACAAGCCCAGGCTGGCAACGCAGGCTTATCTTGACTTGGCGAAGAAAACGCGTGACGTGCGAGTGGCAAGACGTGCCGCCCAGCTCGCATACGAATCACGCCAGTACAATTTGGCGGTGGAAGCATTCAAATTATGGCAGGAACTGGAACCTGCATCTCCGCTGGCAAGACAGATGTTGCTCTCGCTGCTGTTAAGCGGCGGCAAACTGCAGGAAGCCCGCCCCACGCTGGAGGCGGTATTGAAGGCCAATCCGTCGAATGCCGGGCGAACGTTTACCAGCATCTATCCATTAATTGCGCGCACACCGGACAAGTCCGCCACGCTGGACTGGATGATTGAAGCAACACATGATTATCCGGAAGTGGCTGAAGGACATTTGACGGTGGCACAAGCAGCGTTGGCAGCCGGCAAGAAAGATCTGGCCATGGCGGAAGCCCGTCGCGCTGTCGATTTGAAACCGGATTGGGACATGGCAGCGGCTTTCGAAGCAGAGTTGTATTTCGACAGCGACCCTGACAAAGGTCTTGCATTGCTGAAGAAGTTTCTGAATGCGCACTCCGACAATAAGGATTTGCATCTGTACTATGCGCGCGCCTTGCTCAAGTATAAGCAATTTGATGCTGCCCGCGACGAGTTTCAGCGTCTGCTGAGAGACAAGCCTGACAGCCCGGACCTGGTCTTTGCCATTGCGCTGATTTCCATGCAAATGGGTGAATATGAACGTGCCGAACAGGAAATGCAAAGTGCGCTCAAGCTGGGTAGCAAGGAAAAGAACACGGTGCATTACTACCTGGGGCAGTTGAGCGAGGTCAGACAGGACTTTGCTTCGGCGCTGGTGCATTATCGTCAGGTCAAAGATGGCGATTATGTCTTTAGCGCCCGGCTGCGCGAGGTCGGTTTGCTTGATAAAGAGGGCAAATGGGAGGAGGCGCGCGAAGTATTGAGTCGTGTGGAGGCCAATAATGTGCAACAGCGTGTGCAACTGATTCTGATCGATGCGCAGTTGCTACGCGAAGAACAAAAATATGAAGCCAGCTATCAGGTGCTGGCACGGGGGCTGGAAAAATTCCCCGACAATACGGACATGCTCTATCAGACCGCAATGGCAGCAGACAAGTTGAGCAAAACGAAGCTGTTCGAGAAAATGATTCGCAAACTGATAAAAATCGCGCCGAACAATGCGCATGCCTACAACGCACTTGGATACAGTTTGCTCGATCGCAGAGTGCGCATTCCGGAAGCCATGAAGCTGGTGGAAAAAGCCTATCAACTTGCCCCGGATGACGCGGCCATTATCGACAGCATGGGTTGGGGGGAATATCTTTTGGGCCATCTTGATAAAAGCGAAGGATTCCTGCGCCGTGCCTACACAGCCAGGCCCGATCCGGAGATTGCCGCCCATCTCGGCGAGGTACTCTGGGCAAAGGGCGACAAGGCGGGTGCACGCAAAATATGGGAAGGCAGTGCAAAAACCAATCCTGACAGCGATGCGCTCAAAGCGGTGATGAAGCGTTACATTCCCTGAGATGCGTTGTACATATTTGCTGCTGATTTTGCTGGTTACAGGATGTACTACTGTGCCCGTTGTGGTGCAGCGTTCGTCGCAAGTCGATGCGCCGTTCGCATTCAACGGGCGCGTTGCATTCAGGCAGGGTGAAAAGCGCGACAACGCGGGCGTACGCTGGGTGCATCGTGCGGACGAAGATGAAATTCTGTTGCTCGCCCCGTTGGGACAGACAGTGGCGCGTATTCACCGCGATGCGCATGAAGCCATGCTGCTAGCCTCCGGCAAGCGCTACGCAGACCATGATATGGAATCCCTGATGCAGCAAGTGCTGGGCTGGCAACTGCCGCTATCCGGCCTGCGTTACTGGGTGACTGCATTGCCTGTACCCGGGGACGAGTCCAGCATCAAACGTAATGCGAACGGACAGGTAAGTATCTTGCGTCAACAGGGATGGGAGATCGCCTATACCCGTTATGCGGCTGCCACACCGGATGCACTGCCGCTACGCATGAAGCTGCAACGTGGCGGCATGGAGGTGCTGCTGCTCATCGACGAATGGGAGGCGCAGTAAATCCGAAAAAGCAACTGTCCACGAAATACACGAACGGACACGAACAGACTAAATACTCACTTGGAAGCGGATCTTATCGAGTTGCGGTGCATGCAAAAATGAAGGAGATTTTTATTTTGTGTTTTTCGAGCTTTCGCTTTGTGACGAAATGCCTGTTTACTCCGTTTCGTGTTTTTCGTGACTTTCGTGGACAACCAGGTTTTTCTGGATAATTGTTTTTATGATGAAAACACTGACCTGTCCTGCACCTGCCAAGCTTAATCTCTTTTTGCATGTGGTCGAGCGCCGTGCCGACGGCTATCACCTGCTGCAAACCCTGTTCCATTTCATCGACCTGAACGACACCTTGCATTTCACTTTGCGTGCCGATGGTGAAGTGTGCCGTATTGATGTGCTGGAAGGTGTGTCGCCGGAACAGGATTTGTGTGTGCGTGCCGCGCGTTTGCTGCAACAGGAAACAGGTTGCAAGCTGGGGGTGAATATCGGGCTGGAAAAGCATATTCCCATGGGTGGCGGCCTGGGTGGCGGCAGTTCGGATGCTGCGACTACGCTGTTGGCGCTGAACCGGCTATGGAACCTGGGTTTGTCGCGCGAACGTCTGATGCAGTTGGGCTTGAGTCTGGGGGCCGATGTGCCCGTCTTTGTGTTTGGCGACAATGCCTTTGCCGAGGGGGTGGGCGAGCAGCTACAGCCGTATCCCTTGCCTGAGGTATGGTATGTGGTGCTATGTCCCCCTGTTCAGGTGCCTACGGCGCGGATATTCGCCCATCCAGAATTGACACGAAATACGATTTCGATGACAATGCGCGCCCTTCCGAAGGGCCTTGATTTGCGGGTGGGAAGTCAAATGGGGCTGAAAAACGATCTGCAAGCGGTAGCCTGCAAATTGTATCCGGTAGTGGCGGAATATCTGGTCTGGCTGGAGAAGTTTGCGCCCGCCATGATGACCGGCTCCGGCGCTTGCGTGTTTGCCGGATTCGCCACGGAAGTTGAAGCACAGGCAGTGTTGCAGCAGTTGCCATCGACGATGCGCGGATTTGTCGCGCGGGGTTTGCAGCAGCATCCACTGAAAGATTTTGCAGCAACGGAAACTGTTTAAAACGCAGCGAAAGCAGTGATTTAAACGGATTCTGGTAAGTTTATTGGGGAGTCGCCAAGTGGTAAGGCATCGGATTTTGATTCCGACATTCGCAGGTTCGATCCCTGCCTCCCCAGCCAGGTTCTTCATTCAGGTCGTGATGGGCGTATTTGCCCATTTTAATTTTGCGAGGTGTTCATGTCCGGCGACATGATGGTTTTCACCGGTAATGCCAATCCCAAGCTGGCCGAGGGCGTAGCCCAGCGGCTGAATATTCATCTTGGCCGGGCCGTAGTGGGCCGTTTCTCCGACGGTGAAGTGATGGTCGAACTGCTCGAGCATGTGCGCGGCAAGGACGTGTTCGTGCTGCAGTCCACCTGTGCGCCGACCAACGACAGCCTGATGGAAGTAATGGTGATGGTGGATGCGCTAAAGCGCGCTTCAGCCGCACGCATCACCGCCGCCCTGCCATATTTCGGCTATGGGCGCCAGGATCGTCGGCCACGTTCGGCGCGTGTGGCGATTACCGCCAAGGTGGTGGCAGACATGCTGGTCGGCGTCGGCGTTGACCGTGTGCTGACCATGGACCTGCACTCCGATCAAATACAGGGTTTTTTCGATATCCCGGTGGATAATATTTATGCAGCGCCGATCCTGTTGGGCGATGTGTGGAAACAGAACCACAAGGATCTGATTGTGGTTTCACCGGATGTCGGCGGCGTGGTACGTGCACGCGCACTGGCGAAACGTCTGGAATCCGATCTGGCGATCATCGACAAACGCCGGCCCAAGCCAAACGTGGCCAAGGTAATGAACATCATCGGCGACGTTGCCAAACGTACCTGCATCATCATGGACGATATGGTGGATACTGCGAACACCTTGTGTGAAGCGGCAAATGCATTGAAGGAGAAGGGAGCGGAACGCGTGATCGCCTACTGTACGCACCCTGTGTTATCCGGTCCGGCGATAGAGCGTATCGAGAAATCGGCGATAGATGAGTTGGTCGTGACCGATACCATCCCGTTGCGTGAAGAAGCGCGCAACTGCAAACGTATCCGCCAATTGAGCGTGGCAGAACTGATGGCCGAAACCATGCGCCGCATCAACGCGGAAGAATCGGTCAGTTCGCTGTTCATGGACTAGAAATTTGCGATGGCCATGTTGGTCATCGCGCAATCCGAAGCCTCTGGTCGCGGAGTGCTTCATTAGAAGTGGAGAAGTAAAATGGCTATCGAAATCAGCGCAACAAAACGCAATGTGCAAGGAACGGGTGCGAGCCGCCGTCTGCGCAAAGCGAACCGCGTTCCCGGCGTCGTATACGGTACTGGCGATGCGGTCATGATCGAACTTGATCACAATGCAATATTTTACGCACTGCGCAACGAGGCATTTCATGCTTCCGTTTTGTCGCTGGATATTGAAGGTAAGAAAGAACCTGTGCTGTTGCGTGACTTCCAGATGCACGCGTTTCGCCGGCAGGTTCAGCATATCGACTTTCAACGCGTCGACGCGAAGAAGAAGGTTCACATGAAAATCCCGTTGCACTTCATCAATGCCGATATTGCTCCGGGCGTGAAACTGGGTGGCGGTATTATCAGTCACGTACTGAACGAACTCGATATTGTGTGTTTGCCGGGTGATCTGCCGACCTCTATTGAGGTGGATCTGGGGCATCTTGAATTGGGTCACTCCATACACGTGTCCGATATCAAGCTGCCCAATGGTGTCCAAGTGGCTACTCATCACCACGCTGCCGATGCAGTGGCGGTTGTACAAGTGCCGCGCGGTGCTGTGGAAGCTGCTGCCGAGGCAGCTGCAGCAGAAACCGAAGCAGCTGCACCCGAGGCTGCTGCCGCACCTGCAGCAGAAGCCAAGAAGTAATTTGCATTTTGAACAACCCGCCATGCAGCTTAGCGGTGCATGGCGGGTTTTTTCATTATCGGACGCTTCTTGAAATTCATTTTGCGGGATGAAGCGCAAGGAGTCGCGCAGCGAACGACGAGACATATCTGGTAGATAGACGAGGATTGAGCGACAACGAAGTTGCGGTGGAGACTTACCTTCAGGTTAGTCGGAACCAACACGCGACGCCGCGATTTGCCCGCAAAATGGATTTAAAGAGGTGTACGTGAGTGAGTCGATAAAACTGATTGTTGGCTTAGGCAATCCCGGCAGGGAATATGAAGCCACGCGTCACAACGCCGGATTCTGGTGGGTGGATGAATTCGCGCGCACTGAAGGTGCGACTTTCCGTTCGGACAACAAATTTCACGGAATGGTGGCACGCGCATCATTGCGCGGACATGATGTGCATCTGCTCAAGCCGCAGACCTTCATGAACGTGAGCGGGCGTTCAGTGGTAGCGCTGGCGATGTTTTACAAGATACTGCCGGACCAGATACTGGTGGTACACGACGAACTGGACCTGTCGCCGGGCAGCGCCAAACTCAAGCTGGGCGGTGGGCACGGTGGGCACAACGGGTTGAAGGACATCATCGCGCATCTCGGCACAAAGGAGTTTTGGCGCCTGCGTATCGGCATCGGCCATCCCGGCGAGCGCGACCAGGTCGTCAACTACGTGCTGAATGCGCCGCGTAAGGAAGAGCAGGGTCTGATCGAAGAAGCGCTGCGGCGTGCGCAGGATGTTGCGCCGCTTATTGTCGAAGGCAAGATGGAAACAGCAATGTTGAAGTTGCATAGCAGTTAGGATACAGGATACGGGAGACAGGATTCAGGGGCAGATTTGCTGTATCCCGTATCCTGAATCCTTTGAAAGAGGAAATAACATGAGTCTCAAATGCGGTATCGTCGGTCTCCCCAATGTAGGCAAATCCACGCTGTTCAATGCGTTGACCAAGGCGGGCATCTCTGCGGAAAATTATCCGTTCTGCACCATTGAGCCCAATGTCGGCGTTGTCGAAGTACCCGATCCACGCATGGCCGAGCTGGCGGAAATCGTTAATCCGCAGCGCATGCAACCGGCCGTCGTCGAGTTCGTCGACATCGCCGGACTGGTCGCAGGCGCGTCCAAGGGCGAAGGCCTGGGCAATCAGTTCCTCGCCAATATCCGCGAGACCGATGCCATCGTCAACGTCGTGCGCTGTTTCGACGATGAGAACGTGGTGCACGTGGCAGGCAAGGTGGACCCGATCTCCGATATTGAGGTCATCCTCACCGAGCTGGCGCTGGCCGACCTTGCTACCGTGGAAAAGGCCATCGCACGCGACGGCAAGAAGGCGAAGTCCGGCGACAAGGATGCGCAGAAACTGGTGGCGGTGCTGGAGAAGCTGCTGCCGCATCTGAACGAAGGCAAGCCTGCGCGTACGTTCGATTTAAGCGACGACGAGAAGCTATTACTCAAACCGCTATGCCTGCTCACCAGCAAGCCAGCCATGTATGTTGGCAATGTGCTGGAAGACGGTTTCGAAAACAACCCGCATCTGGACCGCCTGCGCGAGCATGCGGCGAAAGAGGGCGCGCCGGTCGTGGCGCTGTGCGCCAAGATCGAGGCCGAACTGGCCGACCTCGACGATGCCGACAAGAAAGAATTTCTCGCCGATCTCGGTCTGGACGAGCCCGGTTTGAATCGATTGATTCGTACTGGCTATGAATTGCTTGGCTTGCAAACCTACTTCACTGCCGGCGTGAAGGAAGTACGTGCCTGGACCATCCACAAGGGGGACACCGCGCCGCAGGCTGCAGGTGTCATCCATACTGATTTTGAAAAAGGCTTCATTCGGGCTCAGACCATTTCCTTTGCCGACTTTATCGCCTGCAAGGGCGAGCATGGCGCGAAGGAGGCCGGCAAGATGCGTGTGGAAGGAAAAGACTACGTCGTGCAGGATGGCGATGTGATGAATTTCCTGTTTAACGTCTGAGAGAGATTCTGAGTTTTATCGAGCGAGTGTCGTCCGGTGTTCGGCTATAACAGCCACTTCGAACTAGGTTGCGTCTCTACCACTTTCAACTTTAACCGGTCGTTGCTCAAAACTATTGCGATGCTGATCCCTATTGTTTCATAAGGATAGCGGTGTAATATGCTCGTTTCTATAAATGTACAGACCTATGAGTCTCTATATTAACTGTTAGAGCTGGAGTGAATATATGGACAACACAAATAAAGTTCATGAGCTGCTTCTAAAGGAGTACGTTGAGGCTGGCCAAATTACTCGACAACATGAGCAACTTACACGCACTTCTTTGTCCGTATTTCTGCCGACTCTGTTAGCTCTTGCTGGGTATATTGTTGGTTCTGGAGTCTCAAATAACACAAAGATAGTGCTAGCCATTGGCGGCCTTGCAATTTCGCTTCTGGTTCTCAATATTGTACGTCGACATCAGCTTTACTATCGCTGTTACATTAAGCGCTCTCGTGCTATCGAGGAAGAGATAAAGATCGAAGGTAAGCAAGTAATTCAGCTCTACTCGCTGGGGAAGGATGCTGCAAAAGGATCATACACTATACCAAACAAGACGGCATTTTCTGCATTTCTTTTTCTTTCCGTCTTATTCTTCGCTACCTCAACCTTTATCTATGCTTGGCCATTTATATGCAGTACATAGTCCTAATACGGCGCTTAAAATGGACACAAATTCCGCTACGCTCCATTTGTGCCCTTTAGCTCGGTGCTAGGAACCAAGATGAGTGAGATTATTTACAGATATCGAAAGCGCATATCGAAGCGGCAGCTTGAACAGTTATTCGAAGGCCTTTCTCTAAAGCGCATGCCGCCTCAGACGCCTCAGAGTATTGCCAAGGCCGGACAAGTTGTCAGCGCCTGGATTAAGGATACGCTTGTTGGGCTTGTGCATGGGTCGGCGTCTGATGGTGTTGTTGTTCTTTCATGGATCTATGTTCATTTGTCGTATCGGCGAGAGGGAATTGGTGCCACTCTGGTATCTAAATTTCTGGATCGATTTCCTGACTGCACCAAGGTGAAGCTGGTGGGGAATCGTGCAGCCCTTGGGTTCTATCGCAAGTGCGGTTTCAAAGTAAGACGAGACGCCGTTCCCATGATCAAGGCTATGAGATGAAATACGTTCCTAACCACTGCCTTTAGCTTCACGTTCAAGGCGATGGCAAAAGTTGCTGCGCGTGAAGCCTTACATTAATGGGTCAGTCCAGAGTCGAATTGTTTTGGGTGAGGCTGGAAAAGAAATCGACTCCGGTGCTGAATTGTTGATGGTTAATTTAACTAGCGCGGAGCAAAATTTAATGTGATTTCCTCCATTGATAATGATGAGGATATGAGCGCATTGTATAGAGCTTTATTGCATGAATGCTTAGAGAATATTGATTTTCTATTAAGTATTGAAGCATCAATACCAAATCCGGATGAGTTAGGTATAGACTCTTTGGAAAAGTATATTCAGGATTATTTCGAAGGCGATATAAAGGCTCAAGGACTTAAGATACTAGAAAAGCATGATCTGGTGTCATAACCATTACATGCAGTGGAGCTACCTACGCATCGCAAGTTTTATGCATTCGCTATGCTCATTAAGTTGCACAAAACCGGCGATGCTGCGGCGACCTGCTGATGTGAGCGATTGATACCTGTTTTGGTCAGCTAAACAGTCAGATTACTAAGCCTTTTGATTCGCCGAGCCTCAGACCTAGACAGTCAACGCTGCAGGATTTTCGCTCCTTACTTCGCAGTCACCATTTCGATGATTGCGCCGCCCAGTTCCTGCTTGAGGATGGCATCAGCCTTATTCATGGCGCGCCGCTTGGCATCGTCCCTGTTTTGCGCATTTCCCTTGATCTTCCAGAGCCGGGTACCGCGCACGCGGTTGCCGGCGGTTTCGGTCAGGGTCACTTCCAGATTGCCGCGCATCCAGTACCAGTTATCAACCAGTCCCAGATCGGTCAGTTTCATGTTGGCCTGCAGCACGAATTTCGGGTGATCGCCGGTATCCAGTATGAAGCCGGCTTGCGCTAACGCCCCTGCTACCATTTCTTTCAGACCGTCGGGAGAACCCGCCGCCACGCGCGGTGCGATACTTACGCGTTTCAGCAAGCCATCCAAGTCTGCTTTGAGCTTGCCGCTGTTCCATTGCGGCTCCACACCGCGGCCGGTGATGTCCACCACTTGCAGGTTTTTTTGCACTGCCTCGCGTGTTTGTTGCAATTCGAGTGAATGACTGGCATCCGCGATTTTCATGAACAGGTCGTCATGTTTGCGCGATTGTACGATGAAGTCGCGGGTGGCTTCGTCGAGCTCAGCGATTTGCTGGCGCAGACTGTTCGCCGCTTGCGAGCGGGGCAGGACGGCCAGCACGTGGTAGCTGCTGTCGGCCGGGTTTTGCCATAGCTCCGCGATGCGGATGCCGCTGATGATTTTCTCGGTTCGCGTGCTGATCTGGCGCGAGGTCTGGCTTTCATATTTGGTTGCACCGGATCCGTCGGATTTGGCGCTTTGAATATCCTCGCTGTCGACAACCACCGCCACCTGGAAAACCTTGGCGATATCGGCGCGTGCGCGGTCTTTTGCCTCTTCCTGTGTGGCGGCATGTCCGCGTCCGATCAGGTATTGCCCGCTTATGTATTTGGCGCTGTTACCGGCGACCCAGTCGGGTTCGGCCGGTTGATGGCTGGCGCAGCCGGAAAAAAAGGTAATCAAGAGTGCAAACGCGGAAAAGGCAGAGAGTTTCATTTTCATCTCCTGTTGGCTGAATCAATACGGCATCGAATGCTGCGATAAATACGTCTTGTGTGCTTTGCGGATGTTTATTTGCGGATACACGTTGCTTGTGATTACCTGTTCATTGTCTCCCAGCAATTCCACGGTCACATCATAGCTGCCCGGCGGCAGGGGGAGCCGGGCCATTTGCACGTTGGCGGGCAGTGTCAGCCAGCTGCGCGTGTCCGCGCGCTCGGTGGCGATGGCAGCGACCCGCACGAGCAAAGAACCGATCAGCTTTGCTGCCGCATCGTCCCCATTTCGGCCGGATTTGTCCACGGTCTCCTGTATGACTCCTTTGGAAATGGCACGCGCTACTGCGCGCGCCGTGATGGCAGGCATGCGCGCGCTGAGGCTGGCGCGGGCAATGGCATCAATGTCTTCCATCAACTGGGTGTCCGTCTGCTTGCCAGAGACACTGATGCGGGCGTTCTTTACCCTGTCGGGGCGGGATTCATAATGGGGCAAAGCGACGTTGACCATGACGGGCGGGGTGGCCGATTTTGACGTTCTGGAGCGTCTGGGGGGGATGCCTGCCTCCGCCACCACTGAGGGTGCAGGCCCCCAGGTTCTGATAACTTCCTCGCGTTTGATGGGGGCGAGGCCGTTATTCAAAATGAAGACCAACTCACCTTCCGGCTTCGCTTTGGTTCGTTTTGCGGGCGCTATATCGAATTCTTTGCGGTATTGCGCCAGTTCTTTTTTCAGTCCTTGTCGCTGCGCAAGCCGCACAAGGTCGTGCTTGAGCATATCCGGGATGGGGACAGAGAAGTTCTTCTCGTATTTCTTGTAGGCTTCATAGGCCTTGCGATAGGAGATCATGGCATCGCTCCACTCCCCAAGTTCATCGTAGATCATGCCGGCGAGATAACGCGACAGGGCATCTTCGGTGAATTTGCTGGCCGGGACATCTTCCCCGATCTCGCGCAGTTTGGCGTCTACTTGCAAGGCCTCGACCCGGGCCTCGTACAGTTGCCCCAGTTCCAGATAATTGAGCGCCATATACAAATGCACCAGCACCTGCTCATAGTCGTCTCCGGCGTAACTGACCGTGGCGTCATTGACCACGACGGACAGCGCATTCTCGCTGACACTGGCGGCATACAACCGCTCCATCTCCTGCTTGGCGGCCTCCAGCGACTCATTGGAGGCAGCAAAGTCGCGCTTCATGCGCAGCACCATGCCTTTGTTGAGCAGGTACAGAACGCGGTCTTTCTTGTCTTCGGATTGTGTTTCGATTGTCTTCAGTGCTTCATCGTATTGCTGTTCCGCCAACTGGTGTTCGATGGTTGCGAACGAGTTGCTGTAAGTTGCGCAGCCGTTCAATGCCAGGACGCAGGCCAAGGCTGCCAGCCAGACGAAAAGCTTGCCGGCGCGTACCGGCAAGCCTTTCATCCCGCTGCTCGAGTGCAGCGTGGGTATCGGGTGGCACGTCATTTGCGCTTTAGTATGTCAGCTTGCTGCGCTCCACCAGTTTCTTGATCTTCTTCTGTCCAATCCATACCTTGCGGTTGTCTGCCAGGCTGATCAGGGTCAAATCTACCTGATAGAAACGCACTTGCGTGCTGCCGGAGGCGTCGATGATGGTGTTGATGGTGCCCTTCAGCATGAAATCCGCACCTTTCTCTTCCCCCATCGCTTTGCGGGTGGCTTCACTCGCATTCAGGTCCTGGTCTTTGCGTTCATCGCGAATTTCTTCGCGCTCGGTGGACGAGGCGACAAATTGCACAAGATTGGAGTTGATCATGGCGCGTTCCAGATCGCTAACAAACGTGTTGACGTTGATGTGTTCGTGGCTCAGGTTGCGGACTTCTCCCACGATCACCGCCGGCTCACGTTTCTTGGCACGCTTGAAATCCGCCAGCCAGGGGCGGTTCAATACATCCTGGATCATCTCGGCCGACACCAGTTGGGAATCCGTGTCATTCCACGCGCCGCTCAGGTCTATCGTTTTGTCTGCAGCCACACGTTCCACCGAGGTGGAACAGCCGCCAGCAAACAATGCAAATGCGACCAATACGGCAGATGTCTTTGTTGAAAATAGCGACCAGTTCATTATTTTTTCTCCTCGGCAACGCGGTCAAAAATATTGTCCGCATGGGTTTCGATGTAGCGTTTCAAATCTGTATTCATGTCGTTTACGCCTTTCAGGGTGTCCTTGACATGTTTCATGTCCAGCTCGGCGATGGAAAAGAGAATGCCGGTCCTTGGGTCGCGCCAGGAGCCGATGATCTTGGCACCGGTCAGGTTGACCTTGCTCAGATTTTTGATTTGGCGCGATACCGATTCGTCTGCCGCACTGTCACTGCCGGACTTGGCGGAAGCCGTATAGTCGCTGGTAACGACGTCCATGTAGGATGAAAGAACACGTGCTATTTCGGCACGCGCCCGGTCATCGGCAATCGATTTTTGCAGCGACATATCCCCGACCGGGGGAGCCGAGCCGACGCCGTGGAACAGGCGTCCATCCTTGTCGTTCAGGATGCTGGTGCCCTCATTGACCCAGTCGGGCGCTCCCTTGATGCCCAGATCGCTTTCAACTTTCGTGGTGCTGGAACAGGCCGCAATGACGACGGACAAGGCTGCAATGGCAGACAACTTTGCAACAGCAAGTGATAATTTCATGATGTTCTCCCGGAATGGAAAAGCAGGTTCGTGATTGTCGCATTGAGAAAGAAATGCCGACAACAGCTCCATCATAATGCGGGTGGAGAGCAACCGCAATTATTCCGCAACATAAGTGCTACAATGCGCGCCGCGATATCGTTTCAGTCTAGTTGTCGCTGCCGATTCCGGTTCGTTGTACCCATCCATTCAGCCTCAGACTGGCGCCCCTATCGGGCGACAGGCCGTTTGTAACAAGAAAGAAAATAAATGTCATTTGCATCCCTCGGCCTGTCCGAAGAACTCGTTCGCGCCGTTACCGAGCGCGGTTACACCGAACCTACACCCATTCAGGCGCAGGCCATTCCCGTCATATTGAAGGGGGGCGACCTGATGGGCGGCGCGCAGACCGGTACTGGCAAAACCGCCGGTTTCACTTTGCCGCTGCTACAGCGCCTGATGGGCAATCAGCCCAAGGGCGAGCCCTCTATCCAACTTTCCCCCGCAAACGGGGGAAAGGGCAAACGTGAACATCAATCATCGAATCACCATCCCATCCGCGCGCTGGTGCTTACGCCCACGCGTGAACTCGCGGCCCAGGTGGAGGAGAGCGTGCGCATCTACGGCAAGCACCTGCCGCTCAAGTCCATGATGATGTTCGGCGGCGTCAACATCAATCCGCAGATCAAGCAACTGCACGGCCGCGTGGATATCCTGGTGGCGACCCCGGGGCGTCTGCTAGACCACCTGCAACAGAAGACGGTGAACCTGTCTCATGTCGAGATACTGGTGCTGGACGAAGCCGACCGCATGCTGGACATGGGTTTTATTCGCGATATCAAGCGCGTGCTTGCCGTGCTGCCAAAACAACGCCAGAACCTGCTGTTTTCGGCTACCTTTTCCGACGAGATCAAGTTGCTGGCCGACAACCTGCTCAATAATCCGGCGCTGATCGAAGTGGCGCGCCGCAACCAGACTGCCGAACTGATCGAACAGCGTGTCTATCCTGTCGACCGCGAACGCAAGCGCGCCTTGCTGACCAAGCTCATCAAGGACAACAACTGGTTCCAGGTGCTGGTGTTTACGCGCACCAAGCATGGCGCGAACAATCTCGCCGATCATCTGAACAAGGAAAAAATTCCTGCAATGGCGATCCATGGCAACAAGAGCCAGGCGGCGCGCACACGCGCGCTGTCCGAGTTCAAGACCGCCAAGCTGCAGGTGCTGGTGGCTACCGACATCGCCGCGCGCGGCATCGATATCAGCGAACTGCCGCATGTGGTGAACTACGAATTGCCCAATGTGCCGGAAGATTACGTGCACCGTATCGGCCGTACCGGCCGCGCGGGCAGCGAAGGCGAAGCAAGTTCGCTGGTGTGCATCGATGAGAAAAAATTGCTGCACGACATCGAGCGCCTCATCAAGCGCGAGATCACCGTTGTGCAAATACCCGGCTTCGAACCGGATCCGCGCATCAAGGCAGAGCCCATCCTGAATGGGCAGAACCGTGGTCAGGCCGGACGCAGACAAGGTCGTGGTGCGCCGCGCTCCGGCGGCGGGCAAGCCCGTACCGGTTCCGGACAGCCGCGCACGGGTCGCGGTGGTGTACCAGCAGCGGCTCAACACCGTTCCGGCGGTCGCGGTCGTTAATTGATCTCAGTTCCTTCCCCCTTGCAGGGGGAAGGTTAGGATGGGGGTAGAGTCGCAGGAGAACATACACTTCTACCCCCTCCCTAGCCCTCCCCCTGCAAGGGGGAGGGAACGTTGGTTGTCTAAAGGGGTATCCAAAATGAACACAACCGTAACCAACGAACAAGCCATCGCCGCCACCCAACTCTGGCTGGAGAAGGCGGTGATCGGCCTCAACCTGTGCCCGTTCGCCAAAGGCGTGCATGTCAAAGGACAAATACGCTACTTCGTGAGCGCTGCACACACGCCGGAGGAATTATTGAAGGATGTGATGAGCGAACTGGAAGTGCTGGCGGAAGCCAGCCGCGAAAAGACCGATACCATCCTGTTGATCCATCCGCATGTGCTGAACGATTTCCTCGGCTACAACGACTTTCTGACCGTAGTGGACGCGGCACTGGAGGAGCTTGATCTGGCGGGCGAACTGCAAGTTGCCAGCATGCATCCGCAATATCAATTTGCCGACACCGAGTTTGACGACATCACCAACTACACAAACCGCTCGCCGTATCCGACCTTGCATTTGATACGCGAAGCCAGTATCGACGAAGCGGTGGCCGCGTTTCCCGAAGCCGAGATGATCTTCGAAAGAAACATGGAGGCCATGCGCAAGCTGGGGCATGAAGGCTGGAATGCATTGGGTCTGGCAGAAGTGCAGCGCGGAAAGAACACAAAACAGGAACATCGCTCCCGTCCGTTCTGAAATGACGGTATCCTTGACCGCATGGATACCAAAACAGACTATTCTTTTTCCACTCTCACGCCGGATTGCGTGCTGAACGCGCTGGAGAGCATCGGTCTGCGCTGCGACGGACGTCTGCTTGCGCTCAATAGCTACGAAAACCGTGTGTATCAGGTCGGTATCGAAGATAGTGCACCGCTGGTAGCCAAGTTCTACCGCCCGGCGCGCTGGACGGATGAAGCCATTCTTGAAGAGCATACCTTCGTACAGGAACTGGTCGAACGCGAGATACCCGTCGTGCCTGCCCTGGTCATGGATGGCAAGACGCTGCATCAATTCGACGGATTCCGTTTTTCTGTTTTTGCCAAACACGGCGGACGTGCGCCGGAACTGGAAGATCGTGACACGCTGGAATGGCTGGGGCGTTTTCTCGGGCGCATCCACGCCGTCGGCGCAATCAGGGATTATCAACATCGTCCCACGCTCGATATCGAAACCTTCGGCACCGAACCGCGTGATTTCCTGCTGGCGAATGGATTCATTCCGACGGATATCGATGCGGCCTATCGCAGCGTGGCGCAGCAGGCACTGGATGGTGTGCGCCACTGCTTTGACCGGGCTGGCGACGTGAAGCAATTGCGACTGCATGGCGATTGCCACGCGGGCAATGTGTTGTGGACGGACGACGGCCCGCACTTTGTCGATTTTGACGACAGCCGCATGGGAGTCGCTGTACAGGATTTGTGGATGCTGCTCTCCGGTGAGCGCGAGGATCGGGTGCGGCAGATGGGCGACGTGCTCGCGGGATACGAGGATTTTTATGAATTCGATCCGCGCGAACTGCACCTCATCGAAGCGTTGCGCACCCTGCGGCTGATTCATTATTCCGGCTGGCTCGCAAAACGCTGGGACGATGCCGCTTTCAAGCATGCTTTCCCATGGTTCAATACACAAATCTATTGGCAGAACCGCATACTTGAATTGCGCGAACAGATCGCGTTGATGGAAGAACCGCCGTTGTGGCAGAACTGATGTTGGGCAGGCAGGTGCGAATTCATTCGCACCTGCCTCGCAGTTTCTGGATTAATAGATATGAAAATCACCCTCTGCCCTTGCTGCAGCAATATGCCTTACAGCAACTGCTGCGCCCGCTACGTCGACAGCAAAGAACCTGCACCCAGCGCCGAAGCCCTTATGCGCTCGCGCTATACTGCATACACGCTGCTCAATGAAGATTACCTGCGGACGACTTGGCATTCCTCCACTTGTCCGCCAGCGCTGGGACTGGCGCAGGAAAAACTGACCAAATGGCTGGGTCTTGAAGTGAAACGCCACGAACAGCAGGATGCCGACCATGCCATTGTCGAATTCGTAGCGCGCTACAAAGTGAATGGCCGTGCGCATCGCTTGCATGAAATCAGCCGCTTCGTGCGCGAGGCGGGGAGGTGGTTCTATGTTGATGGCGACGTAGATTGAAAATTGGGTATGCCAGCCTGTTTTCTGCAATTCTTCCTTCAGTATTTTCGTTTCGAGCCGTTATCATCCCTGATGTACCTGATGTAAATCTTTCATCAAACAGGATGAATGCTTTTCATGGCTGCCAAAAATATCGGGCGATTTTCCGTCATTCGCGAACTGGGCAAAGGTGCGCAGGGCGCCGTCTATCTTGCCCGTGATCCGCAACTGGAACGCGAAGTGGCCATCAAAACGCTGCGTCCGGGCTCGACGCATACCGAAAGTCTGTTGCGTGAAGCCCGGATTGTCAGCAAATTGCAGCATGCCAACATTGTTCCCCTGTACGATGCGGGTGAATATCAGGATGGGCCATATCTGGTCTGCGCTTACGTCGAGGGCGGTACGCTGGAGAAGATGCTGAAGGACGGTGCGTTGTCGCCGGTCAAATCAGCCGAGATCGCCTGTCTGATACTCGATGCGCTCGAATATGCCCACCAGCAAGGCGTGATGCACCTCGATATCAAACCGGGCAACATCATGATCGGGCAGCGCGGCCAGCCGATGTTGATGGACTTCGGGATTGCCCGGCTGATGAAGGAGCAGAGCGAGGACAGCCAGGAAGTGATCGGTTCGCCGCAATACATGGCGCCGGAATGCATTTCCAACGGGACGGTGGATGCCAGCGCCGATCTGTATTCGGTGGGCATGGTGCTGTATGAACTGGTTACCGGCATTCCTGCATTCACGGGCGACAATGCATTCAATATCATGAATCGTGTCGTGCACGAACCTGTCGTCCCGCCTTCTGCACATGTTCCGGAATTGAATGAGAAGCTGGAAGCGATCATTTTGAAATCTGTCGCAAAAAGAAAAGAAGATCGCTATCCGGATGCGGCAACCGTGCGAACCGCGCTCAAGGGATTTCTGGGTGGCATTGGTGATACAGTGGTCAACGACAAACACAGTACGCTGGATTTCCTGCTGCGGCGCATGCGCAGCAAGAGCGACTTCCCTGCACTGTCCAGCATCATCAGCGAGATCAACAGGATCGCCTCGTCGGAATCGGACAGTGCCAATAAACTCGCGCGCGTGATTCTGCAAGACTTTGCCCTGACCAACAAACTGCTCAGATTGGTCAATACCGTCTCCTACGGACAATTTGGAGGCAACATCAGTACCATTTCCAAAGCAGTCGTGATTATGGGGTTCGAGACGGTGCGCAATATCGCGATGTCGCTGATCATGCTCGAATTCATGCACGACAAAGCCCTGGCCCATCAGCTCAAGGATGAGGTGATCGGATCGTTTTTTTCAGGCGTGTTGGCGATACAACTGGCGGAGGGGCGCAATATTCGCGCTGCAGAAGAGCTGATGATCTGCTCAATGTTCCAGAATCTCGGGCGCATGCTGGTGACCTACTATTTCTTCGAAGAAAGCCAGGAGATATCCCGCATCCTCCAACAGGGTCAGAACGAGGACCAGGCCGCCGTCATAGTACTGGGACTGACCTACAACGAGATCGGGTTGGGGGTGGCAAAAAGCTGGAACTTTCCCAAGCGTTTGCTCGAAGGCATGGAGAAGTTGCCCGCCGGTAAACCGGTGAAAAAACCCAGGCAGCCAATCGATCACGTGCGGGCAACAGTGAGTATGGCGAACGAACTCTGCGAGATCGCTGCAAAGACCGATGTGCATGAAAAGTCCCGGGAACTGAACAAGCTGCGCTTCCGCTACCAGGAGGCGCTTGACGTACCCGAGCACAAATTGAATGCAGTGCTGGAAAGTGGTCTTCAGGAACTATCCAGCAGGGCTTTGACACTGGAGATCAACACCTCGCGCAGCACTATAGTGAGCAAGGTGCGTAAATGGACCGGATCTGCCATCGACACAATTCCGGAAGGTACAAAAAAAGCCGATGTGATGAGCGGTGTACATGGCATTGAGTCCGCACTGAATGCGGACGAGAAAAATGATCTTGAAGCCAGCCATGATCCCGCCACCATCATGGGTGCCGGCATACAGGATGTGACCAATACGCTCGTCGAGAATTTCAACCTCAACGATGTGCTGCTGATGGTGCTGGAAACGATTTACCGGGGATTGGGATTCAAGCGGGCCATCATTTGCATCCGTGATAACAAGATGAATGCCATGGTGGCGCGCATGGGGTTGGGAGCCGGCGTGGATGAAGTAATCCCACACTTCCGTTTCAAGATCATGTTTGAGCCTGACGTGTTTCACCTTGCCATCGAAAAGGGCGTCGATATCGTCATCGAAGACCTGAACGCGGAAAGCATCGTCAGCAAGATACCTGCCTGGTACAAGCAGGCGGTTGACGCTGAGAGCTTCATTTTGCTGCCAATCATCATCAACAAGAAAGCCATAGGCCTCTTTTACGCTGATATGCAGCACGCCGACACTTTGAAACTTTCAGAGCAGCAACTATCGTTGTTGCGCACCCTGCGCAATCAGGCGGTGCTGGCGATCAAGCAGAAAATGTAGTCGCTTCTTAATAGTTTCGCAGAACCACTTCAATCGCTCTGCGCTTGAGGCGGGCGGGTGCGTGACTACGGGGCAAAAAAAGAATAACAAAGCTATCTGCCCGGCTATAAGCCAAGCTTGGTGCCGGAAGCGCAGGAATGGGATGAAGCCCACATTTCCTGGAAACGCGAATCAAGCAGACGCGCACCTTCCGGATCGTTTTTTGCCAGGATTCCACGCGTGTCGTCAAAATGGTAGCGGCGCACAAAATGTGTGCTGTCGGCGACGGCAAACGGATCAGTAATATGCTGCAGGTTTTTGGGCGTCTGGAATATGAACATGCCATGCCCAAATTCGCGCAGCAATATCATGACGCGAGGACAATAGCGGATCAGCGGTTGCGGGTTGTGCGTCAGCAGATTAAGCCGGTTGTTGCTGTTGGCAAGCAGAAAAAGGCGCAAGGTATCGAAACGGGCTTCGGAATTGAAGCCTATATTGTCGTAGTCCTTCTCGAAGATGTTTAGCGTGTGTTGTGCCGATGCACATACGGTGTCCAGTGCGCTGATGTAGTCGGACATGCCATCAAATTGGGAATGCTGCAAGGTGTCGTCGCTCATGACAAGTTCCTTTTTATTTGGCACACGGCGTCACAAATCCATCCAGATAAAACTGGTAGAGCAGATTGGCAGCCTCACGCGGGAATTTGCTTGACGGGGGCAGGCTGCGATTATCGGCCAATTCGCGCAGGATGTTGTAGCTGCCTTTTCCAATCGGGTGTGCATCGCCATTGATGAAAATCGTGCCGTCACGACACAGCATCAGCGTCTTGAGATCTGTCTTTAGTCCGCGCTTTTGTATTGTTTGCTCGAATCCGGATTGCGTCAATGGTCTGGACGGCGCTTCAAAGAAAATATGCGGCTTGGGTTCGGACAGATAGCAGCCCAGGAAATTGGCCACATCTTCGTCATCCCACTTGACCTTGCGCACCGCGCGACCGACTTGTCGCAACATGTCGTCGCTGATCTCGGCTGGATGCTTCTGCGCTTTCAGATCGGGATCGGCATAAGTTCCTTTGATCTCGATACGGTCTTGCAGGTATACGAGGAACTGTTCAGCCAGTTCCTGATACCACGGGGTGCGGAATCCGATGGAATAAGTCATGCAATCGTCTTCGGCAATACCATTGTGAGCACAATGGGGCGGCAGATAGAGCATATCCCCCGCTTCCAGCACCCATTCCTGTTCCACCTTGAAATTCTTCAACAGCCGCAATGGCGCGCCTTCGACGAGTGTTTGATCTTTTTGTGTGGAGATCTGCCAGCGTCTATGCCCCAATCCCTGAACCAGAAAAACATCATAGGCATCGAAGTGAGGGCCGACTCCGCCGCCCTTGGGCGCGTAGCTGACCATCAGGTCGTCGAGCCGTGCATGCGGGATGAAATTGAACTGTTTGACCAACTCGGCGCCTTTGGGCAGGAGGTGGTTGACACCCTGCACCAGCACAGACCATTTGCCTTTTTTGGACAGGCCCTCGAAATCTTCCGCCTGGAAAGGCTCATAGCGCAATTTCCATTGCTTGCGCTGACAGGTTGCCAGGCGCGCCTGTACGTCATCGCGGCAAGCCATCGCTACTAATTGCCGGGGATCAAGCAGGCTCTTGAAGCCGGGCATGGCCTGGCGGATCAGAAGTGGTTTCTTTTGCCAATAATCGCTCAGAAATTCATTGACAGTCAGGCCGCCGAGCAGAGTCATTCTGGTATTCATCTGTGGATTATAATCTCCGCAAAATCGTTTGGCACAAAATAAAACTCGGTTAGAATGGCCTTCGGGAGAACAATATGTCATCACAGGTCGTACTAGAAGCAGGATCAGACGCACCGGACTTTGAGCTGGCCGATGCAGATATGCAAATGTTCAGCTTGAGCGATCAACGCGGCAAAAACATCGTGCTGTATTTTTATCCCAAAGACGATACACCGGGATGCACGATGGAGGCGAATGAATTCAGCGATCATGATGAGGAATTTGCCAGGTATGACACCATCGTGGTTGGTATCAGCCGCGATGATTGCATCAGCCATGCATCTTTCCGCGACAAATATGGCCTTTCGGTACAGTTGTTGGCTGATCCGGATGGCCACGTATGCAAAAAATATGGCGTTTTGTACGATAAAGAGGTGGACGGGCACAAGAAACTCGCCATTCAGCGCTCCACTTTTGTCATCGATAAACAACGCAAGCTGCGCCATGTGATGTACGGTGTCCATGCGCATGGACACCCGCAGGAAATATTAAAACTGATAAAGGATATGAAATGAAGATCGAAAAGAATGCCGTCGTTTCGCTGACCTATGAACTGACTGACGCCAGCGGCGCGCTATTGGAAAAAAATAGTGAACCCATCAGCTACTTGCACGGTGGATACGATGGTATTTTCCCGTTGGTCGAAGAAGCGCTGCACGGCAAGGAGGTGGGTGATAAATTTACCGTCAGCATGGAGCCGGACGATGCATTTGGCGAATATGAACACGAGCTTGTGCGAGCTGAGCCTCGTGAAATGTTTCCTGCCGATGTCGCAGTCGGTATGCAGTTTGAAGGTGGGGCGGAAGGAGAGGACGAAGAAGATTACATGTTGTATACCGTCACTGAAGTTACTGACAGCGAGGTTACTGTGGATGGCAACCATCCGCTGGCGGGCAAAGCGCTTACATTCTCGGGCACGATTGCCGATGTGCGGCCTGCTTCGGACGAGGAGCTATCGCACGGTCATGTGCATGGCGACGGTGGACATCAACACTAATCATTACCGATGAAACCGTCCGAGATTTTCCGGTCTTACCGGACAGATATTCGCCGAGTTGTTGAAAGCCACCGTCACACCAATCCCCGTCTTTTCGGATTTGTACTGTACGGTGATGATTTGGGTGAGAATGATCTCGACCTGCTGGTGGATGCGTTGCCAGGTTCGACGTTGCAGGATCTGGGGGAAATTCAGGCTAAGCTGGAAATAATGCTGGGTGTGCCTGTTGAGGTGATCACGCCGGCAGACTTACCTTACAGGCATCGTGACCAGGTATTGAGTGAGGCTATTTCAGTCTGAACGAAAATGCGATCTGATCGTCGGGCCCGGGATGCAGGCCGTTTATCGGTGGATGCAAGGGGCGCAATAACGGGTTCCCGCGTCCGGCGCATCTGCAAATCGCTTTACTGGGATTTCTGTTTTTTCAGGGCGGCGAGTATTTTGCACAAGTGCTCGCTATTCGGATTCAGCGTGCGTTCCGCCACGGCATTGAGCAAGCTCTGAATTTCTTCCATACTGAAATGCGCCAGCAAACGGTTAGCCATCTCTGATGGCAATGGCAGCATTCGTTGCTGACCGTCCGGCAGGGTGAAGTTGAACCCTGCCAATCGATTCAGATCGCCTTCCGCTTTACTCAGCGCTTCCTGTTCGTCCTCAAGAGATTCGTAGTATTCCTCGATTTCGTCCGACAATTCTTCAGAAATATCTTCTGGAATGGCGACCAGCAATCCCATGCTGTCATCGGATGCGGTGCAAGGTACACCGCGTTGTTCGGCAAATACCACGAATTTATCGCGTAGCGCGGCTTCAAAAAATATGTACTCAATCATATTACCCAACCTGGAGGTTACAAGATGCTGCATGCTGCCTTGCAGCGCTGGTAAAATCAATCACCCGGAAGTGAAAGTTTGTGCATCAACCAGTCAGCAACCTGGGCTACGCCCCCCGGCATGGGCGGCGTGATTTCCGGTGCGGACCAGAGCGCTGACAAAACTTCCGCAATTTCACCGTCCTGCAGTTGCTTACGCGAGACTTCGCGGCATACGCCGTTTTGCCGCAGCCATCCGGTCAGGGCGGGCGATTCCGGCCAGTCAGGGCGGTTCACATACAACACTGGCGTTCCGCTGCAGGCAGCTTCCACAAAACTGCCATATCCTGGCTTGCACAGCAGCGTATCGCTGCTGGCCAGCAGATCGCTGAATTCCATCGCCAATGATTCCAGCACAATGGCATCGGGATGATCCACCTGCCAGTTTTCCTGCACCAGCCAGCGCACGCCGTCGATATGCGGCCAGCACTCGATGGGCAAGCGACTGACGATGCCGCCCATACTCACCAGTACCAGCTTATCATCGGTTGACAGGCGCAACTGACGATTTAATTCATCGCGGCGATTGAGACCCACTGCTGCAACAGGTTCGATTGCAACGAGATTGGACAGCGTCTCCATCGGCATCCCCGGTGTGGCGCGAAAAAATGCGTCGGCGTTTGCATAACAGTCATGTATCTGTGCCGCGACGGCATCATCGCCCGCATAGTGGCGATAGATGTCGAACCAGTTTAGTGAACACAGTGCCGCATTTGGAATCCCCGCGCGTTGCGCACCCGCCAGAGGCAGATAACCCACGTTTGAAAACACCATGTCCGCACCCAAATCACGCAACAAACGCGCTTCATCGGCCACACGCGCGTCCCAATCCGCATGGAAAGCGCGATAAACCGCGCGGCTGTCATCGACATGCACGTCCAGCGCCGAAGACATCACCATTCCGATATCGCCATGACTGGGCAAATGATCGAACGGCGCGTGGATGCGCGAACGCAGATGCGCAAGCGCTACAGCAGAGCGCACCGTAAGGCGCAACTGCGGCATGCGCTCCTGCAGCAGGTTCAGAATGGGCGCGGTCTGCGCGACATGGCCGAAACCGTGGCCGGAAATGGAAACGACGAGGTGGGGCATTAAATTGCGCAACTCTCCATCTCGCGCAGCTGCTTCAGATAATCTTCAACTCGCTCGTTCAGCGTTGCGGGCTGAGTGACGATGTCATGCGCCAGCGCAAACAGAGGATACGCCCGCCAATCGAACAACTGATGTTTCACCACCATTTGCAGAGTATGTACGCCCTCGCCGGAGATATTTGACCATTCGCCGCGCACCAGTTGCCGCCCAAGTGAATGGTGGTGCGAATCCTCGCTGGTGGCCGTTGTCAGCAGATCGCCCAGACCGGCATAACTGTAGGGTGTATGCGCCTGGCCGCCGAATCCCTGCACGATACCGGACAGCTCCGAGATGGCCGTCACCATCAGATGCCCGCGCATGTTGTTACCCAGCTTCAATTCGTCCGCCACACCGAACATGATGGCATAGACATTTTTCAGAATGACAGACCAGCTTCTGCCATGCATATCCGTCGCCTGCTTGCAGATCAGTCTGGTCCCCAGGAACAGGTCGAAGATCACCTGAAAATCCGTCGGGTCGGATAGCACCACATCGGCAAAGGCATGGCGTTCCGTCCTGATTTCCTCCGAGATCATCGGGCCGTAGATCACGCCATAATGATGTTTTCCTGCGAGCACACTGTCGAATACCTGTGCTGCCGTTCTTCCCGATTCATCCAGTCCTTTGGCGATCGTCAGACACAGACAGTTTTCGGCCAGATACGGTGCAATGCGGCTGACGATTTCATGATGCGGGTTCACCGGCAGGCAAAACAGAATCGCCTGTGCCCAGGCAGTCATCTCTTCAAGTGTGGCGCTGTTCTTTTCTTCGATACTCCAGATACGCAGATCGTGCCGTTCAGACAGCAGGCATTCCATGGCATGGCCCATCTCGCCGTGTCCCAGAACCAGTACGCGTCGTTTCATATTGGATCCCTTAATTTGGATGGACGGACAATAACCCAAAAATATCGACGCCGACATACCATCCTTTGTCGTGGCGCCAAATCCGGAGATACTGCAGGGTATGCCACTTGCAGGAATATCACAGGTTGAAACCAGTCTATTCCTTGCTATTATGCTGGTTTTGAGAGCGGAAATATTCCGGGGGCAGGGGCAATGAATACTGAAAACAGCCAATTTGATCTTTCCGGCATTCAACTGCGTGAATCCAAAACGCAGCCGAAAGTAAGCTTTTCGAGAGAGATCGGAGAAGCACAAATCGTCCATACGATTTTTGGCAAGGCCAAAGTTCGCATTATTCGCAAGAATGACAACCTCTACCGCATGATGAGGATTGCAGCGATGGTGATAGTGGCCGCGATAGGAGCCGTCGCCCTGCAGAACTGGTATGCTGCTCAACATCCCGAAGCGGAGCAGGGCGCTGACCTGACCGGAACGGGAAATGGCACTGATCCGGCCGGCACGAAAAATGCGCAGGAACAGGCCGTTGCACCAGATTCAAAATCCACTGATGGTGAAACCCCAATCGTTTCACCTTCGGTGAAAAACGTCGCGGTTATCCCCCCTCTGACCACTACCAGTAAACCTGCCGTTAGCCGGGAAAGTGAGCCACGACAGGCAAGCGGCTTGAAGGAGGCCGGGCAAAAGGACGAGAAACCGGTTACAGCCCAGGAGAAACCAGTTGCAGTCAACCCCAAGCCTGTTAAACCGCTGACGAATACTCATTCGCCGATAGCACCTGCAACTGCAACTGTCACCGGCAGTGCATTGAAGAATCAAACTGACAAACCAAAACCGGCTGTGGTGCCGCCCACGAAGCAGCCTGTTGAAGCGTCATCCACGCCTGCTGCTTCACAGGGTGCTGCAAGCAGTCCGACTGCCGCCGTACCTTTGGCTTCGCCGCTGGATTCGGAAGATAAGACCCCCAAGCCGTCGGCGGACGAAAATCAATTGTCTGATCCGATCAACGTACAAAGCAATTAATTGGAAACGAAGCCTATAGTCAATCAGATATTCATCAGTCCCGGTTCGCACCGCGTTGTGCCGGAAGCATGAATTGACGAGAAAGGACATCATGGATAGAACATTAAAACTTCGCACCTATTCTGACGGCTCGAATAGCAAATCCGAACCAGACCAAGGCACGAAAGAAGAGAAAATCGCCCTTGAACTGGAAAAGAAAACTGCCTTGCTTGAAGAAGAGCGGAACAAGTCTGTTGATCTGTTGAAAACGATTGTGCAACTGCGCGAAAGCCTCAAGCAGGAAGAGGATAAAACTGCCGAACTGGAAGCAAAACTGAACAAATTAACCACGGATGAGGAAGATCAACTCAACACTAAAAGTGTCCAGCTTGAAGAAGAGAGGAAGTTATCGCTCCAATATATGAGAACCATTAAGCAGCTCAGGGAAAGTATCAAACAAGACCAGGATAAATCAGCGGAGATGGCTGGCAAATTTGACGAATTGGAAGCGAAAACAAATGCATTGGCCGAAATCAGGGAGAAAGTAAAAGAAATAACCAGCGTGCTCGGGTCGATCCCGGATTCTGCCACTGTTGAAAAGGAAGTTGGCGACGTGCAAGCTCAATCTGGTGCAGATAACCGAACGTAACAATTTGCGACATGGACAAGACATTAAAACTTCGTACCTACCCTGATTCGACGCAGAACGATGTCGCGAAAGAACGCAATATCGCGCTTGAACTGGAGAAGAAAACAGCCCACCTCGAAGAGGAACGGAACAAGTCGCTGGATCTGGTGAAAACGATTGTGCAACTGCGCGAAAGCCTCAAGCAGGAACAGGAAAAAACAGCTGTGCTGGAAGCCAGAGTGATCAAGCTTGATTCAGTGGAAGAGAATCAGCTTATCAGGAAAAATGCCCAGCTTGAAGAAGAGAAGAAGAAATCGCTCGAATACATGAAAACCATCGAGCAACTCAGGGAAAGCCTGACGCAGGAACAGGAAAGAACCGCTCAGTTGTCAGCCAGGATAGCCGATCTGGAAACAAAAGTAATCAAACTGGACTCGGTGGAAGAAAGCCATCTTGTCAGAAAAAATACCGAGCTGGAAGAAGAAAAGAAAAAATCGCTCGAATACATGAAAACCATCGAGCAACTCAGGGATAGTAGCAAACAGGATCTTGAGAAATCCGCCCAGATGCTGAACAAGTTGGCGGAACTGCAAGCTAAAGTAAATAAAATGGATGCGGTGGAAGAAAGCCAGCTCGTAAAGAAAAATACACAGCTTGAAGAAGAAAAGAAGAAATCGCTTGAATACGCAAAACTGGTCGACCAGCTCAGGGAAAAACTCAGACAGGATCAGGGGATATCGGACGACCTGGTCGACTATGTAGTTGAACTGGAAATAAAAGTAAAAGGGTTGTCTGAAGTGGCTGGCAAGATTTCAAGTCTGGTTGTGGAGAAGAAGCTGGACAGCAATAACTGATTCCCTCTGGGGAATTGTTTGTATCACAGCAGGCCAGTGGAGAAAGTAGTCTGCGGAGTCAGCAGATATGTTGGAACTCCCCGGGCAAGCCGGGGGTATTCGAATCTAGTTCGGTGGATCGTCGACGCCGGTGTAATCCGCCGTGCCCTGCCATTTGATCCAGTCGATCTGCCCGTTGAACAGGTTATTGGCGCGATTGTTGACGTTTACGCCGATCGAGATCGGGCCGTTAAACGAATCGATCGCATCGCCCGTGTATAGCAGGCGTGTCGAATCCAGATACGACTGCGCGTTGTTGGTTGCATTGCGGTAGCCGACCCAGTTCTCGCCGGTTCCCAGACCATCTGTTCCCTCATCGTCAATGAAGATATCGGCCTGCACGTAGGGCTGGTTGGCCAGGCCGCCCGCTTTGTCGCTGTTCCACACCGCCTTGATGCGGTACCAGTGGTCCGACATGATCGGGAAGTTGGTGTAATCGGTCAGCACGGGCTTCCACACGAGTCCGCCGTGTGCATCCAGCGGTTTCACCCAGAATGCGATCGAGGCGACACCCGTGGGCGGGGTAAATGCAGGGAAGGTCGCGCTGTCGCCGCGCCACACTGACATCTGGTAGTTATAGCCGTTATCGCGCGCGAGGATGCGCGAGATATAGACCGCGCTGCCGATACCGGTGGGCTTGATCCTGGCCTCGACGGTCTGGGTACGTGAAGCCAGCAGACAGGACTGGTTGTAGTCGAAAGCGATGTAATTGCCGACACCATCGCCGTGCAAGGTGCCGTCGCCAGGCAGCGCGCCTGCGGGATTATTCACGGCACCGGCCATGACACCCTGCGAATCCAATACATAGGAGCTTGCCGCCGGCTCATTCAGATCGAATACGACCTGTCCGCTCGGACATCCGAGGTCGCCAAACCCAATGACAATGTCATTTGTCTCGGCTGCATGGCCGTAACTGTCGACGCCCGTCGTCTGGACGATATCGACGCCGATATCGTTACTCGAATCCAGTGCGCTGCTCAGTATCAGCGTTGCGATATTCGAGCCTGCGACATGCTCTACTCCAATGATGGTACGTCCGTTGTCCAGGTCGGTATAGGTGAAGTCGGCGGCTTGCAGGGCGCCGCCGCCACCCGAGTACATACCCTTGGAGAAAGTGACGGTCACACGTGCACTGCCGATCGTGCCGGTCACATTGACAATGCGCGGTGCCGTTGCCGCATCGATGGACTGGAAGTAGCTCACCGGTTGCGTGATGTTCCACACCTTGGCTTCATCGATCATGCCAATGAAGCCGCTGCGTGCGCCCGGACCCCACATGATGCCGCCGACGGAGAAGGCCGAGGCACACCATGTGCCGTTGTAGCAGATGCTCTGGTTCGCGGGGCTGTGCGCACTGTACGGGAAGATGAAGGTCTCGCCCGCGCCGGGTTGCATCAGCGGTCCGGTGGGGTTGCTGGCGGTCAAGTCCACGCCGTTGACATAGATGCGAATCCTGCCGGTGTGTCCATCGAGCGGATCGCGATCCGGCCCGGTGGTGTCGAACGTGGCCGCCACGTGTGTCCATTTGTTCAGCGGTACGTTGATCGAACTATAGGCACCGCGCACCCCGTTGGCGGTGCCATTGACGTTTATGTAGAACACGACCGCCAGGCTTCCGTTGATCTTTTGCAGCGAAAGCCGGTAGCCACCCTCGGTATAGCCGACGTGCTTCGTAAAGATGATGTATTCGTTGTTCGCGATATCGGAGGGATTCACCCAGGCTTCCAGCGTCGTGTTGTACTTCATCTCCGTGTACTTCCAGGTCCCGTGCTGACCTTCGTCCGTGGACCAGAAACTGTTGCGCGTACCCAGTTCGATGGGCTGGTCGCCGTTGAGCACGACGGCTCTCCCGCTGTGTCCTGCCGCAAATGTGCCCGTGGTGTCGAACCATCTTCCATGCATGCGCCAGGTTCCCGAGTCGTTCAGGTTGTTCTCGAAACGCATGTCGGCTACCAGTGTCGAGTCGAAACTGCGTATGGCACCGCTGCCGGAACTGTTGCCCATCTGGTGGATGGTGTTGGTGCCGGTCCAGTACATGCGGTCTTCACCGTTGGAAACGTGGCAACTTGCATTACCGCAGGACATTCCGGCGTGCCAGTCGCTGTAGTAGTAGTGGCAGTTGTTGCACATGGTGTTCCAGATCCAGGTGCCGGTGCCGTTGTTGGGATTGGTGCGAATCATGGAACTGTTGTTCGAGCCATGGGCCTCGTGGCAATCGACACACTGCAGCACGAAGTTGGCTCCGCCGATACGTTCTTCCTGGTTATAAGGCCCGCGCGTCCATATCTGTTCACCCTTGCCGCGCGTCATGACCGGCCAGCACTCGGCCTCTGTCCCGATGCAATCGTCACCGTTCCAGCCGGTCGCTTTTCCGGCTGTATACCAGTCAGGTATGGCTCCGCCGCCGTTCGGGATATTGGCTGCGCCACGGCCATGCGGGTCGCTTGCCCAGTTGATGCCACCGCGCCCGGTCGGAGTTGCCGCCGATGGGGTTGGCATCGCGCCGACATTGTGGCAATCCAGACACATCGAGTTGTAATCGGGCAACTGCATACCGAGCAGCGAATCACTGGCAGGCGTGCGATAAGTGCCGGAACCCGCATAATCGCTGGCTTTTTCCCCGGCATCGTCGCCCCAAAGTGTGTTGCCCATGGCGCGCGGATTGTCGGTGGGGCTGCGTGTGAAATCCGGACGCGTTACTGGCGACTGGCCACTGGCGGCATCGGTGTGTTTGCCGGTGACGACATGCGGGTTGTGGCAAGTCGTGCATTGCAGCGAGAAGTTATAGTTGCCGCCCTTGAATGTCGTTTCCATGTTGTGCACAAAACTCATGCCGAAAGCGGTCTGGATACTTGTCGCCAGTCCGGCACCGGAGAGCGCGTCGTTGACCACCTTGCCGTCGGTGTGACAGTTGAAACACAGTTGATTGACCGTCGAGCCAGCCGTCAGCGTGAGCAGTTTTTCGTTGTCGGACGCATGGCCGTTGGCGTGGCAGCCGCCGGTTGCGCCGTCGCCGAGGCAGGTCAGCGGATTGCCGCCGTTGTCGGCATAACCGCGCGTCTTGTGGGCGGCGTTCGCCCATTCGCTGCCGGGCAGGTCTTTGACATTGGGTACGGTTACGCCATCGCTGAACGGTTGCAAACCCCCACCCAGTGTGGCGCCGTCGGCGTCATGGCATGACAGGCAGAACGGCTCCAGTGCTGCCGGGTTAGCCGGGTCATAGCGATACACCACGCCGGGTTGATCCTGATCCTGCAGGATAACGGTTCGGCGCGAGTGCTCTCCGAGGAAGTGGCAAGTACGGCAATCGCTGACCTGGATGTTCCCCTTGACGTGGTGCGAACTCTTGAGGAAATCCCCGTTCGCATCGAATATCTGGCGCCGCCGGAACGTACCGTCGCCGTTGTCGCCGCGCGGCACATTATGACAATAGGAACAATCGCCTGCGCCGAGCGGCAGGAAGCCTTCCTTGTGGGCATGACATTCGGTACAGATCATGTCGCGATTGTGGTCGTGATTCACAGTCGCGTTATTCCTGTGGTATAGCGTATTCTGGTGGCAGCTCTGGCAAACGCCGTTCCACGGCGCATTCATTTCGCCAAAGGAGAAGTTGTCTGGCCGGACCTGGAACACGGCGGGTTCGAGTGCACCGGGTACATACTTGGCGATATTGGAACGGATCAGACTCAGGTTGGGTGCCGTCGCGCCGCCTACATGCGGATCGGTCGAGGTAGTAAAGGTTGTATTGCCGTGAGGTTCATGGCATGAAGCGCAGTCGATAATGCGTGTGCCGTTGTCCACACGATGCAGCGCCACATCGCTTTTGGCAGCGGCCATACCGGTCGGGTTGTGGCAGCTCAGGCACAATGCCGCCTGTGCTTCGCCGCGCAAGATTACAGGTCCCGCACTCGGGTTGGCACTGTCGTAGTGGCAGTAAACACAGTAATTACCATTGAGGGCATCCGTGTGAATGCTTGGCGCCGCCTCAGCGCCTGTACAAAAGAACGCAAACGCCAGCGCGAGCCACGCGAGATTTGCTTTCGAAACCGGATTTTTATTTTTCTTTGTCATGGAGCGTCATTCGTTTCCGCTTCAGTTCAAATCGCGCAGCATGTCGATGCGGTGATTTTTGTTATTGGTCACCATGACCTGGTTGTTCTCCGTGATCGCGATATCGAGCGGCAGATTCAACTGGCCCTCGGCAGTACCCATGCTTCCGTAAGAATCGAGATAGGTCCCCGTGTTGGCATTGAGTATTTGAACGTTGCTCAGGGAACTGTCGAGCACGTGCAGGCGACCGGTCGCGTCGACAGCGAGGCTCTGAATCTGGATGAATTTGCCGTGCCAATCCGTTTCGCCCTGCACGAGCTTGGTGCCATATGTGCGCTGTAATGTGCCGGACAGGTTGAATACCTGTATCTTGGTGTGCATCTGGTCAGCGACATATATTTCGCCTGCTTCGCCGCGATAAGCCACCGTGACGGCCACCGGAAATGACAGCACGCCGTCGCCAATCGTGCGCAGCAAATTCCCATCCGTGGCGTAGACCTTGATATTGTTTGCCAGGCTGTCGGCAACATAGAGATTTCCCTCACGGTCGAGCGCGAGGGAGTTTGGCATCTGGATCGTTCCCGTGCCGTATTCGCGCAGCTTGTTTCCGGAAGTGTCGTAGACTTCGACGTTATCGCGACCGTCGTTGCCGACGTAGATGTTTCCTGCCGCGTCCACGGCGACACCGAGCGGACGTGCCAATCCTTTCAGCTCACCGTCGGCAAGCAGATTCTTGATGATGAAAACGGAATTTGATTTCGAATCGGACACGAACAGGCGGTCTCCCGCACCTGCCGCGATTCGGATCGGAGAGTAGAGTGTATTTTTGGGTGCCAGCGCGCCGGACAATACATAGACTGGTATTGCCTGCGAGGCCGTTGTATTGCCCCCGTTCCCCTGGCCTGTGCCGCCCGATCTGTCCCCTCCGCCGCAGCCCCCAAGCGCGACGACGAGCAGCACAATCATGCACGCGCGATCCCATCGCGCGCCATAATCATTTCGCCTCATGATTTTCTCCCTGAGGGATCCAGGTCCGTTTTGTTGTCTTCGGATCTGTTATCCCAATTACTTAAACCCCCGTCAGTAATTGTTTATCAGTGCCGTTGTCTGTTCGGTCATCACCGAAAGGCGCTTATCCCGCGCCGGCCTTTTTATAATTTAATTCGTTCCTTCAGATAGCCCATCACTCACTGATGTACCGAAGGCGAATTCAGGATAGGAAATCCCTTCGTACATGTCAAACTTCCGGGCTTAATACCCACTGCTCTGCCATGGTCGAAATGATCGCCGCCTGTATCGAACCAATTGAAAAAAAACGGGATATGGCGCCTCAAGGCTTGGTATTGAAGCGGCCCGTTGAAGTGAGGATATTGTTGATCATCGTTTTTCCGGTTGAATACAGTTCGGAGAAACGCCCCGTTCTTTCTGCGCTGGCGGCAGCACGGGAAATGTTTGCTGCTGCATAGTGCTCCTCCAGCCACTTGCAAATGGGCAGGAATTCCTGTCTTTCAGCCAGCGTCGATACCTCGTCCATTTCGAATACGCCTATACCACTGCCTACTGCCTCAATGTAGTTGTCCGAATCGCTGATCCTGGTGAGGAAAGGCAGCTTCAGGGCAGAGAGAAACCGTTCCAGTGGTTCATAGCTCGATGAATACCGGCGCACCCGGTTGGCAATCACCGCGATCTTGGCATTGGAGATGCGTGCGCCGCCGATCAGGAACAGGTCTTTGATAAAGTCGGCCGTGGCGTGGATATCAATAGGAGAAGGGGAGACCGGGATCAGGATGAAGCCTGACCTGCGCACCAGTTCCTTCAGTTGCAAACCCTTGATGCCGGCAGGGGCATCGATAATCAACGTCTCGGTATTTTCGGGTACCCACTTTTTGTGGCTATGCAACGCCAAAGCCCCACTTGCAGGCGCGGCACTGGCGCCGTGGATGGTTACAAAACTGGGGGAGCGTTGGCGCAGCCATTGCAGGGCTGATCCCTGCGGGTCGCAGTCCAGAATTGCGGTGCGAATGTTCCGGTTGGCGAAATAACTGGCGAGATTGGTCGTCAGGGTGGTTTTTCCCGAGCCGCCTTTCGAATTGATCACTAAAATCGTCTGCATAGCACGTCTCCTCCTTGGATCCTGCCTGCGTGTAACCTGGCTGGTGTGCAATACTTAACTTATTATTCTGCAACCATAACACAAACCAATTTATTATATGGCAGGGCTTGTGGAATGGAGTTCCGGAAGTTTGTTTGTACTAACTGCCCCAGGCCAGAAACCAGCCGACGATGTTGCTTCTGGCGAAGCGAGAAATGAGCGCTTCGGGGAACGCAGGGCGGGAGGACGCTAGCCGAATTGCAGCGACTATTCGAGAGAAGCTGCCATTCGGCTACAGGAACCGGGATTTGCCTAGAAGCCGAACCGGAGTCCCAGATATGCGTTAGCCGGGCTCAAGTCATATCGATTTCCATTCGGAAGCTCATACCTGTAACCACTCAGGTAATCGATTCCTCCTGTGAGTCCGACAGATTGCGAGAACTGATAATTGATGCCAATCCCGAAAGACAAGCCGAGAATCGTCTCTGTTACATCGTAGCTCGGGTTGCTGAATTTTGCCCGGAATGGCGCCAGCCCGCCCTTGAGCAATAAGCTCGTATTCGCCGAGAGCGGGGTGGAATGAACAAGATTGACCGGCAGGATCAGGATCGATTCGGAGACGCTGCCTTTGGAAACCTTCATGGATAATGCAGCAACTTCAATCGCATACCGGTCATTGATCATGAATCCAAGAACGGGTTTGACTTGCGTCCCCGCAGAGATTTTCTCTTCAGTTGTCCCGGTTTTCCAGGTTGCCCCATACGGCTTTGCTGCATCCAGGCCAATATAAAAGGGACTGCCCTGTGCAGCGGTAGTAATGAATGCAAACAACAGGAATACGGTTTTCTTGGTAATGCTTGCCATCAAATATCTCCCCGATTTAATTGATAAGTCCGTCTATTAAGTGCGCAGTTATTTTTTTCTGGAAATGCACTCAAAAGACGAGCCGGGATTATGGTGCATAACAAATATGAGCCCAACCCTTTTGCTTGTGCTGGAATATTTGTACGTTGAGAACGAGGAGAGAGTAATTATTCCGGAGAAGACTGCCCGGCGAGAAATGCCGTTACAGCTTCGCCCAGATCTTGCGGCGCTTCTTCCGATACGAAATGTCCCACAGTTGGCAGCCGCACGGTATGCGAGTTCCGCAGGGTGGCCTGCCATTGCAGCAATTCCTTCTCCCGGAAGGCGACATCCTTCAAGCCCCACACGAACAGGGTCGGCTTGTCTTTCAGGACGCCAATCCTGTCCCATATCCCGCCCAGCCACGGTGTCGAGCCGACGATCTGTTTCGGGAAAACATAACAACCCTTGCGCGATTCCGCCGTGGGCAGTGCGTTACGGTAATGGTCGTGCGCGGTCTTGCTCAACTTGTGCTTGTCGCCGAACGCCATGCGCATGAAGGCATTCGCGAAAAAATTGAAATGCCGTATCAGGAAGCGTCCCACCGGTCCGCCCATGAGGGCACTGAACGAAGTGAAATGGAAATCGTTCGCCACCGGCCATGCCCACGTGTTCAGCACGATCAGCCGTTTCACATTCTCCGGATGCGTCACCGCATAATGCATGCCGATGGGGCCGCCCCAGTCGTTCACCACCAGCGTGATGTCTTTCAGGCCGAGATGCTCGATGAGCGCCGCCACGTTCTTCGCATGGTCTTCCGGCAGGTAGCTCCAGTCGAAAGGCTTATCCGAAAGACCGAAGCCGATATAGTCGGGTGCGACACAGCGACAACTTACTCCCTCTCCCGCTTGCGGGAGAGGGTTGGGGAGAGGGTGACTCAATTGCTTGATGAGATTGCGATACAGGAACGACCACGCCGGATTGCCGTGCAGCATGACAAAGACCTCGCCCATCCCTTCGTCCACATAATGCATGCGGCCTGCCGCTGTTTTGAAATAGTGTGAAGCGAATGGGTATTCGTTGCGATCAATCCAGCCGGTGTCGGTCATGTTGTCTCCTGATATTTATATTCGCATTGCAAATACGGTACTGCCCATTGGCTCACTTATGTTTTCCCGTGTCCGCCAGTCAATGCAGTGAATATGCCAAGACAAACAGACTGCCGCCGGGATACCGGCTCACGAGACTGACGTTGTGGTTCCTCTATATCTTGTGCCCATCAATCAGCCGGGCAAACACCTCATCGGCAAGTCCTGTCGGCGCGATATAGTCGATGCGCGCATTGGGCTGGTCGTAGATTTCCATCAGCGGCGTTTTCCTGTGTTTTTTCTCGGCAATGTAAGCCGTAAGTTTGGGATAGACCTTGAACACGCCCAGCATGATTGAGGGCATCCCTTTATAGGGGAAGCTGGTGGCTACGCTCATCGTTGCAGGCATCTCCTCGACGCGATAATACTCGCGCAGCCGGGCCAGCGTTTCAGGCTTCACGTTCTCCACGATACAGCCGATGATACTGCGCAACTTCTCCGTGGGGACCTCGCGCGGGTTGTCGTAATAGAGGCCGAAGCCCTTGGTCGAGCTGATGGCGTAGTTATCCTTGAGGTCGATGTAGAGCGCATCCATCACCGGGCCGACCGCCTTGTAGTCGCCGACGTGTTTCGTATAGACGAGCAAGTATGGCCCGCGTTTCTCCTCGCTGATGATCACCGAGGCAAACATTCCGTAGTAGGCAAGCACGCCCAGCAAGGTCAGCGCCAGGGCGAACAGGATGGTCAGGGTGGTGGTGAGATAGTTCATGCGATCTCCTCAGGGTGTATTGAGCAGCGATCCGGAATTCCGGGAAGCATTATATTGGCTAATCGTATGGAAATCGAAGCCTGGCCCCTTATCGCCTTCAAGGATCATTTGATAGTGTTGAGACAGCCGAGGCAACCGGGCTTCCCGCCCCATTGATTGGCGTTAGTGGTACGACGATGGCGGCAGGATAATCAAAACCGGCGCCGGTATATTGGTCGACCAGGTAGCCAACGCCAAAAAGAAAGAGAAAGTTGCTCGCATAGGCGGCATTGACTGTTGAACCCACGTTCATACTCCCGGACAGGTGATCGTTCCTGCAATCTACAATGAGGTCTCCGGCACTTTTGTGGACGGTTACGCTCGCGGGGCTGGTTAGAGACCATGTGCCTTCATCATTATGCAAAGCGCATGTGATACCGGTGAGCTGCGTATTGCCGTGACTGGTTTGTACTGCGAAGGATTGTTTCCTGTCCATTGTCAATGAGGCACAACCTGTCAGCGCCGTCAAAGCCGTGAGCAGCACGATTGTTTTCAGCGCTTCCTTGACTTTGCTTCCGCAGTATCTTGCAACAGCAGTGCTTGTTTGTGTATCGATGGTCATTTTTGTATTCCTTCCTGGTAACGCCGTTGGAAAAAGAAGCCTCTGTCCTTGTAAAGCAGGAAGAGGCACAGTATTGACAGCAGCACAGTCTGGATCACCTTGCTGTCGGGATGCGTGGCGAACATTTCGTTGAAACATCCGGCGGTGATGTGGAACACGATAGCCACCAGGATGTTGCGGTTCGTCTTGTAGTAAAGCCAGTTCATCAGGATGACGAAGGGGATCAGACTGAATGCGAAGTTGAGGCTATACAGCAGTCCCGTCTCGGCCACGTTGCTGTGGTAGTAATCCTTGATGAACGACAACGGCAGATGCCAGAACGCCCAGAACACGGCGAACACCATCGACGCCTTGAACAGGTTCATGCGTACGCGCAGACAGTCCGTGCCGTAAGAGTGCCAGGCCAGTTCTTCCACCAGCGGCGCAAGGAATAGCAGGAACCATCCCGGAAATATCCCCGCCGAGAACGACGATGCCCCGGCCAGCGCAAACTGATCCGTGCTGTAGCCGAACAGCAGCGAGATCGCCTGCGCGAGCAGGATACTCCCCAGCATCAGGAAGCAGGTCAGGAACAGATGGATGGGCTGGATACTCTTGAGGCTGAACAGGCGGCGCTTGATGTCGTTC
>JBNKBO010000003.1:0-90688 GCA_050287265.1 Sideroxydans sp.
TGCACCACGGTGAGCGATTCCGGATTGATGAAATCGAGGAAATCTTTCTCCTTGTCCGCGTCTGGTTCCTCAACGGTAAACAAGCGGTCATACAGGCGGATCTCTGCAGGCAACGCATGCTCGCACGACAGGAAATGGATCACGCCTTTGACCTTGCGCCCTTCCGGATTCTTGCCCAGCGTGTCGTGGTCGATGCTGCACTTGAGTTCAATCACTTTGCCGGAGGCATCTTTCACTGCTTCATCGCAGCGCATCACATAGCTGTGGCGCAGGCGGATCTCGCCGCCGAGAACCAGACGCTTCCAGCCGGGGGGCCGCACTTCGGCAAAATCATCGGCCTCGATGAACAATTCTTTGCCGAACGGCACGACGCGCTTTCCCAGCTCCGGTTGGTTGGGATGGAAATCCGCTTCACGCGCCTGCGCACCGTCGAAATTGGTAATGGTCACCTTGAGCGGGTTGATCACTGCCATTACGCGCGGCACGCGCAGTTCAAGGTCTTCGCGGATCGCACCTTCCATGACCGCCATATCGACCGTGTTCTCGCTCTTGGAGACGCCGATACGTTTGGCAAATTCACGAATGCCCTCAGGCGTATAGCCACGACGGCGCATGCCGCTGATGGTGGGCATGCGCGGATCGTCCCAGCCATTTACGTGTTTCTCGGTCACCAGTTGCAGCAGTTTCCGCTTGCTGGTGATGGTGTAGTGCAGATCCAGCCGCGAAAACTCGATCTGCTGCGGATGGCAGGGAACGGTGATGTTGTCCAGCACCCAGTCGTAGAGCGGGCGATGATCTTCGAACTCCAGCGTGCAGATGGAATGAGTAATGCCTTCCAGCGCGTCGGAAATGCAGTGCGTGTAATCGTACATCGGGTAGATGCACCATTTGTCGCCAGTGCGAATGTGGTGGGCACGCTTGATACGGTAGATGACCGGGTCGCGCATGTTGATGTTGGGCGAGGCCATGTCTATCTTCGCGCGCAGCACCATGGCGCCGTCGGCAAATTCGCCTTTCCTCATGCGCGCGAACAGGTCCAGGTTTTCAGCTGCCGGATGGTCACGGTTCGGGCTGGGCTTGCCGGGCTGCGTTAGTGTGCCGCGATATTCGCGCATCTGTTCCGGCGTGAGGTCATCCACGTAGGCCAGGCCTTTATTGATGAGCTCCACCGCATAGTCATACAGCGCTTCGAAGTAATCCGACGCCCAGCGCACCTCGCCATTCCATTCGAAACCCAGCCAGCGCACGTCATCCTGGATGGATTGCGCATATTCCTCGCTTTCTTTCTCAGGATTGGTGTCGTCAAAGCGTAAGTTGCAAAGCCCCTTGTAGTCCTGCGCCAGCCCGAAGTTCAGGCAAATGGATTTTGCATGGCCGACGTGCAAATAGCCGTTCGGTTCCGGCGGGAAACGCGTGACGATATTGCTGTGTTTGCCGCTTGTCAGGTCGCTGTCGATAATGGTGCGGATAAAATTCGAAACGGGTGCGGCGGCTGTAGGCGTTTTGCTGCTCATTTTTGTCAAAAAGTATCGGCAATGTAAGGTGCGGAATTCTACCCGAAAACCGCCTCTCCCACCCCGTAGCGCAATCCGTGTCAGCTCGACGCATATTTGATAGAATCGATAACGCTTCGAATTGGCGCTGCCATTGCAACTTTTCCGGATAAAACCACAAGATGAAAATGTTATTACTGTTTACCCGAGCCACTGTATTGGGCCTTATTTTTGCAGTCAGCATTCCCGTTCAGGCGGATGATCTGCAGGATGCCAACGAACTGTTCAAGCAGGGATCACACGCCCAGGCGATGAATAAGGTCAACGCATTCCTCGCCACCAAACCCAAAGATGCACAAGGACGTTTTCTCAAAGGTTTGATCTTTGCCGAGCAGAACAACACTGATGAAGCCATCGCGGTTTTCACGGGCCTTACCGAGGACTATCCGGAATTGCCTGAGCCGTACAACAACCTTGCGGTGATTTATGCCGGACAAGGTCAATATGAAAAAGCGAAAAGCGCTTTGGAAATGGCGATTCGTACCCACCCGACCTACGCTACTGCCCACGAAAATCTCGGCGACATCTACGCCCAAATGGCGAGCCAGGCTTACGGCCGTGCTCTGGAGCTGGAAAAGAGCAATTCCAACACCAAAACAAAACTGGCGCTGATCCGCGAGCTTTTCAGCCAAAACGCACGTACGACCAAGCAGACGGTCTCCACTCAAGCCAAAGCTGCTCCGGCCACTGCACCTGAAGCCGTTGCCACGCAGACTGCGCCACCCAAGCCTGCCGTCACGGTTGTCCCACTGAGCGCAGATCCCGCAGCTGAAGTACTGAAGGCTACCCATAACTGGGCTGCCGCCTGGTCAGCACAAAATACCAGCAAATACCTCGCGTCTTATGCAAAAGATTTCAAGAAACCAAACTTAAGCCACATGGCCTGGGTTGCGCAACGCAAAACGCGCATTGGTACCCCCAAGTTCATCCACGTCGAAGTAATCGACGCCAAAGCCCAAGTGGTGGATGAAAATCACGTAAGCATCAGTTTCAAGCAGCATTATCGTGCCAACCACCTTAACAGTTACTCCAGAAAGACTCTGGATTGGGTTAAAACGGACGGACAATGGCTTATCGCCGAAGAGCGTTCGGGAAAATAGATCATGTACAGCCGCTTTCTCCCCCTGTTGCTGGTTTTGCTGTCGGTACCGGTTGCGGCGGAAGATTCTGCCTCGCGCAGCATGGAACTCGGACTTGCAAAGAGCTTGCGGGCTGTCGGCAGCAACCACCTTGATGTGGCGCTGAATGAGGTTGATTCGCTGCTCAAGATCAACCCCAATTTCAAACTTGCACAACTGGTCAGAGGTGATCTGTTGCTGGCTCGAGCCAGACCCATCAACAATTTTGGAAGCGCGCCAAACGCGCCCCACAACATGATTCAGGACCTGCGGGAAGAAGCCAATGCACGTTTGCAGCGCGCACAGCAACAGCAACCTCTCACCGCGCCCAAATACCTGTGGAAACTCTCACCGAAACAGCGTTACGCCGTGGTCATCGATACCGACAAGTCCACGCTCTACCTGTTTGAAAACGTAAATGGCGAAGCGCGCTATGTGGCGGATTTCTACATCAGCGTAGGCAAGAAAGGGGCGGACAAAGTCACAGAAGGTGACCAGAAAACGCCGCTGGGTGTGTATTTTGTCAATGAGCATCTGACCAAAGACAAACTCACTGATTTTTACGGTTCGGATGCATATCCGTTGAATTATCCCAACGAGTGGGACAAACGTCTGGGGCGAAACGGCCACGGCATCTGGCTGCATGGCACTCCGAGCAATACCTATAGCCGCCCGCCGCGCGCCAGCAATGGCTGCGTGGTACTCGCCAATAACGACCTCGCTCAACTCGGCAATCATCTGCAAATCGGGCTTACACCTGTAATCATTGCCAACAAGATCGACTGGAGTAATGCATCGGATCGCTCCGAGCGTGAAGCGTTGTTGAAAACGATAGAACAATGGCGTAACGACTGGGCCAGTCGCAATACCGATGCCTACCTTTCACATTATGCCCGCGACTTTTCCACCGGCAGCATGAACCTGTCCGCTTTTGCGCAACGTAAACGGCTGGTCAATTCCGGCAAAACATGGATCAAGGTCAAGATGACCAACCTCAGCGTTATTCCCTATCCCAGCCAACCTGATCTGGTGGTGGTCACTTTTGATCAGGACTACGAAAGCAACAACCTTTCCAATCAGATGAGCAAGCGCCAGTACTGGATGAAACAGAACGGGCATTGGCTGATCGTCTATGAAGGAGCCGCATAGAATGAAACTGATCCGTATCGTTCTCGCATTATTACTGGCCGGACTCTGTGTCCTGCCCGCACAAGCCGCATCTACCACAGCAACCAAAGGAAAAATGAAAATGGTAAAACTGCATACCAACCAAGGCGTCATCACCCTGCAACTCGATGCCGAGAAAGCGCCGCTCAGCGTCCAGAACTTTCTTGACTACGTGAACAACGGCTTTTACAGCAATACCATATTCCATCGCGTAATCCCCAACTTCATGATCCAGGGCGGCGGTTTCGAGCCGGGCATGACTCAAAAAAAGCCCAACGCACCAATCAAGAATGAAGCTGCGAACGGCCTCAAGAACGACATCTACACCATTGCCATGGCGCGCACAGGCGACCCGCATTCCGCCACCGCACAGTTTTTCATCAATACCAAGGACAATGGCTTTCTTGACTATCCCGGACAGGACGGCTGGGGCTATTGCGTTTTCGGTAAAGTCGTTGAAGGACAGGAAGTCGTTGATGCCATCGGCAAAGTGAAGACCGCCAACAGCCATGGCCATCAGGACGTTCCAGTTGAGGATGTCATCATTACCAAGGCTGAAGTAATTAAATAAGGACACAGGATACGGGATACAGGATTCAGTGAGAGCAGCAGTAAACTGAATCGCGTATCCTGAGTCCCGTATCCTGCTTCCTGCAATGTCCCACTCCCTCTTCATCTCCGATCTGCACCTGAGCCACGGACATCCGCATAGCACGGAGTTGTTCCTGCGTTTCGCCGCCGAGATAGCACCTCGGGCTGAAGCGCTCTTCATCCTGGGCGATCTCTTTGAATATTGGGCGGGCGACGATGATCTGGACGACCCGTTTCATCAGCATATTTGCGATACTTTGCGCAAACTGGACGCGCAAGGTACGCGCATTTTCATCATGCACGGCAACCGTGATTTTCTGATGGATGAGGAACTGGGATCCGCCTGTAATGCCACCTTGCTCGACGACCCGACCATGATTGATCTCTACGGCACCCCCACCCTGCTCACGCACGGTGATATCTTGTGCACGGACGATACTGATTATCAGCACTTTCGCGAACTGGTGCGCGATAACACATGGCAGACAAAATTCCTGTCGCAACCGCTGGCATTGCGCAAAGCCCAGATCGAACAATTACGCCAGCAGAGCAAATCGGAAAAAAACGGCAAGAAAATGGCGTTGATGGATGTAAATATCGAAGCAGTGAAAGAATTGCTGCGCCTGTACAACTATCCTCGCCTCATTCACGGCCATACGCATCGCCCGGCGAAGCACCTGCATCACGTGGATGGACATACTTGCAAGCGCTGGGTACTGGGAGACTGGGACAGCAAGATCAGCAGCCTTCGCTGCGACCGCAGCGGCATACGATGGGCAGACTTTCCGGCCTGACTCGTTTGGCAATCACACAGTCCGGTTATCCGTAGCTCGGCTTCATCCCGTGCCGGAAGCACTGCAGATGCTCGTCAGATGCCAGAAAACTGACTGAAAAAACGCAGGTATGATGGCCGCTGCCTCACCAGCAACGGCCATTCGCAGCAGCGCTACTATTTAATGTTTTCCCAGGCATCACCCGAAGGGACATCCGGAACCAACGAGCTGTGATATTCAAATAGTCGCATCAATGCGGAGACAACCGGCATGGGGAACCCCTGACGTCCGCCCCTTTCATCGAAAATGGTCTTGCCAAGATACTCTTGCAACCCACGTTTCCCCCACATCATCGCAATATTTTCGGCAATTTTTGGAAATTGCTGTTGAACCAGGGAAAAATCGGGTGCAAGACCTGACGGCAATACCGGCTGCTGAGGTGCTTTTGGAGATACTATTTTGATCGCCATATCCGCTCATCCTTCGAATTGCAGAACCAGATTAATGAGGTATCCGATAATACTTTTCACCTGGTCGAACAGGAAACCCTTGAAAAGTGGATACGCAGAGCCGGAATTTAGCACCAAAAACCTATTCAAGATATAGACCATAAGATATAGACCTCTATCTATACCTCCACGCCCATTTGAAAGAAAACTGATAACCAATCAAAAAGTGGAATACTAATCCCCGCCGCACAATCTCTCGCAAGGCGAACCATCGCGGTCGCCATCCAGTATCTTCAAGCCGCAATGCGAAAAGTAAAAACGCGCTTCGTCACATGACTCCATTTGCGAACAGCGGGATTTTTCACCACATTTCACGGAAACATTACGGGAGTTGCCCTGTGCGGTGAGTTTAGGTAATGGATGCTGCCTGCGCCATTGCCATGGCCTCTGTGGCTCAGGTTGCGACCATAGCCCGCGCCGGGCTTGTTGGGCTTCGTGTTGCAGGTTGGTATAGGTTCTTTCGGCACTATTACGTAAAAACGCCATATCATCGGGGTTGCCATCAGATTTCGGTGCTCCTGTTGGTCCTGACGCTGGTTGCCCTTTTTCACGCCATCCGACAGAAGCCCAGGCCATGCCCCACTTCACCTGTTCCTGATTGATATTGTGTCCCTTGACTGAAATCAATCCGACGACGCGCCCGTATTGATCAATGGCAAGGCTTTCAACCAGCACTTCCTTCCTGCCCACCATTTCCTGCAATGCGTCGCGCGATTGCTTGCCAAAAACCTGGTCTATTTCCGGTGCATCAATATTGCCCAGACGGATTTTGATTCTCTGCTTGCCACGCAATACCATGACAGTATCGCCATCCATTACCACAATCACTTTTGCGTTGAAGGTCTCGGCCTGAGCAGCCAATATAAAACAACAACACAAAGCAGGCAGGAATCTCACCCCAGAATACTTTTGATCACCGCCAGACAAAGGAGGGTATAGCCGGCCGCAAGAATGTCATCGAACATCACACCCAGCCCGCCATGCCATGTTTTGTCGAAATGCCGAATGGGTTCCGGCTTGACGATATCGAAGAAGCGAAACAGTACAAACGCCAGCACCTGCCAGGTCATATCTGCCGGCGTAAAAAAAAGAACCAGGGTAAAGGCTACAATTTCGTCCCAGACGATACCGCCATAGTCCGCCACCCCAAGCGCTTTGCCGGTAAAACCACACGCCCACACACCAAAAGCGAATGCCCAGATCATCATCAGGAGAAACATCGCTTCGGTCAGCCGTGGCGCAAGATACCAGTAGATGGGAAATGCTATCAGCGTACCTGCCGTGCCGGGCGAACGCGGAAACAGACCCGCGCCGAATCCAAAGGAAAAAAAATGCACGGGGTGACTGAACAAAAACCCCCAGGACGGTCGAACTATTAATTGGTTATTCGAAGTGGTCATAACCGCTTTCCTTGATATTTATTACGCTTCCCTCTGCCGCACGCACCGTGCATTCTTTACCTGCATTGATACTTCCGATGCGCATGAGCGGTAACTGCAGCTTCGATGCAATAGCCTTGATCTCCTCATCTCTTGCTGCGGGAGCAGTAAAACACAATTCATAATCATCGCCCCCGGCCAGCACGCATTGTCCAAACAGCGTTTCTTCTATATCGAGTGTCTTCGCCTTTGGAATTGCGGCAAATTCCAATACCGCGCCGACATTCGAGCTTTCCAGAATATGCCCAATATCCGCCAGCAACCCGTCTGAAATATCGATGGCGCTGTGTGCAATATCACGCAACGCCATGCCTAATGCAACCCTGGGTTGCGGCTGATGCAAGGCGGCAAGGCAGGAAAGACGTTCTTTTTCGGGCAAAGTAATCTTTCCCTGCAGGTGCGCCAACCCCAGCGCCGCCATACCCAAGGGGCCGGACACCCAGACATCATCCCCAACCTTTGCACCGTTGCGACGCAATGCTTTGCCTTCCGGCACTTCGCCCATGATGGTGACACACAGATTGAGTGGCCCTCGTGTAGTATCGCCGCCGATAAGTTCAACGCCATATACTTCCGCCAATGCAAAAAAACCTGCACTGAATCGTTGTAACCAGTTTTCATCCGCGTCCGGCATCGATATGGCCAGCGTCGCCCAGCGCGGAACCGCTCCCATTGCTGCCAGGTCGGAGAGATTCACCGCCAGTGTTTTGTGGCCCAGCAGGTAAGGATCAGCATCGGGAAAGAAGTGGGTACCGCTCACCAGCATGTCTGTGGAAACGGCCAACGCCATACCATCGGCAATGCGCAACAACGCTGCATCGTCGCCCACACCCAGGGTCGCTCCCGGGGCAGGACGTGCAAAAAAACGCTGGATGAGATCGAATTCCGACAAGGTTGCTCCGGTGGATTATTTCGCAGCAACCTCGCTCGCACGTGCTTGCGCTGCCAGTTTATCCAGCACGCCGTTGACAAACTTGTGTCCGTCGCTGCCGCCAAATGTCTTGGCCAGTTCCACCGCCTCGTTGATAACGACGCGATAAGGCACTTCGGGATGACGTGTCAGTTCATATGCGCCCAACAACAACACAGAGAACTCAACCGGGCTCAGTTCCTTTATGGCACGATCCAGATGTGGAGCAATTTGTGCTGCAAGTTCCTCGTGCTGCGCAATTACCCCGTGCAGCAATTGCCCGAAGAGGTCATTGTCATAACGTCCCAGGCTTTTCTCGTCGCGCGTTGCTTTCTCGATCAACGCAGAACTTTTGCCAGAAAGTCGCCATTCATAGATACCCTGCATCGCCAGTTCGCGCGCGCGATGACGCATGCTTTTGGCTGGATTTTTTTGCTTTACTTCAGTCACGCGATGCCTTTTATCAAGTGCACCATCTCGATTGCGACCAGGGCTGCCTCGGCACCCTTTACGTTCATGCGCACTTCGGCCTGTTCGTCTGTATCAGTGGTCAGGATCGCATTTGCAATGGGAATGCCGCAATGCAGCTGCACCTCGCCCACACCGCGAGCCGATTCGTTTGAAACTACTTCAAAGTGATAAGTGTCGCCGCGAATCACCGCTCCCAAGGCAATGAGTGCGTCGAATTTCTTGCTCTGCGCCATGGCCTGCAATACCAGAGGTATCTCCAAAGCACCCGGCACGTTGGCCAGCGTAATGTCGTTTTCGCTCACACCGCTTTGTACCAATTGCGCACGGCATGCCGCCAAAAGTCCTTCGCATACCACTTCGTTGAAGCGACTCTGCACAATACCGATGCGCAAACCCTTGCCGTCCAGGATTTTTTCAATTTCTTTCATTTGGTTTCCCTGCATTGACAATACCGTACCACTTCCAGCCCGAAGCCAGCCATACTGGGAAGCTTGCGTGGCGTTGCAATTAAACACATCTTGCCGACGTTCAAGTCGCGCAGTATCTGCGCGCCGATACCGTAGCTGCGAGGATCCCATTGCGCATGATGCGGAACTGGAGTGGCTGCCGCGCGCGCCAACAGGCTCGCAGAATTCTCCCCCTGGTGCATCAGCACCAATACACCGGTTGTTGCCTGGCTAATCTTCTTCAACGCATCATGCACAGTGGTCGTGTTGGGTGAACTGACTTGCTCCAGAAAATCCAGCACGGACAGCGGCTCGTGCACTCGCACCACCGTCTCGGTTTGCGGTTGAATATCGCCTTTCACCAGCGCCAGGTGTGTGCATTGCGTTGTTTTGTCGGTATAGGTAACCAGGTCCAATTCGCCATAGGCAGTCTGTACAGAACGTCTCGCCACACGTTCGACCAGCCTCTCATTCTGGCTGCGATATTCGATCAGGTCGGCAATAGTACCGATCTTCAAGCCGTGTTCCTTGGCAAAAGGAATCAGGTCGGGCAGACGCGCCATTTCCCCGTCTTCCTTGAGTATCTCGCAAATAACGGTTGCCGGTGTCAAACCCGCCAGTTGTGCCAGATCGCAGCCTGCCTCGGTATGCCCGGCACGCACCAGTACCCCTCCATTCTGCGCGCGCAAGGGAAAGATATGTCCCGGATGCACGATATCGCTCGGTTTGGCGTTCTTGTCTACTGCGACCTGAATAGTACGCGCACGGTCGGCCGCCGAGATACCCGTGGTCACGCCGGTCGCCGCCTCTATTGAAACAGTGAAGTTTGTCGCCAGGGACAGGCCGTTTTCGCGCACCATCAGGGGCAGATTAAGTTGCTGACAATGATCTTGCGTCAATGTCAGACAGATCAGGCCGCGTCCGTGCCTAGCCATGAAGTTGATCTTCTCCGGCGTGACAAATTCAGCCGCAAACAGCAAATCTCCCTCATTTTCACGGTCTTCTTCATCAATCAGAACGACCATGCGTCCGGCTTTTATTTCGCCGATAATTTCGGCAATTGGTGCAATATCTGTCATATTTGTTGCTCTGGCGCTCAATGTTATTGGCAAGGGAACAGATTCTATCATTTTCGCTGCATCTGGCACTCCGTGCGCGTGTAGTATTCGCAGATACCTAACTCAGGGAAAATGCATTTATGCTGGAATGGTCCGCATTTTTCGTCGGAACTGTTTTTCTGACCTATATCTCGCGCAACGCGTTGCGCGCGCCAAAATCGCACGGTTATTACCGTTTTTTTGCCTGGGAATTGATGCTGGTCATGATCGTGCTGAATATGGATGGCTGGTATAGCGCCCCGCTCACGCTTGACCAGGTCGTTTGTGGAGTATTGATGGGCATTTCGCTGTTGCTGGTCGTTGTCAGCTATGAGTCACTTCGACAGAACGGAAAGCAGGATGACTCGCGCAACGATCCCCACTTGTTGCCGTTCGAGAAAACCACAGAACTGGTGACCGTCGGAATATACCGCTTCATCCGTCATCCCATGTACAGTTCGCTGATATTTCTGGATTGGGGATTGTTTTTCAAGCAGATGTCGTGGCTGAGCGGCATCTTGGCATCAATCGCCTGCATCTTTCTGCTGATCGCTACTATCGCAGAGGAAAACGAGAATATTCTTTACTTTGGCACAAAATATCAGGAATACATGAAACATACCAAACGCTTCGTGCCTTTCTTGTTATGATTTACTTTCCTGTGTTAGGCTGCAAACAGCGACAATCCATTCCACACTAACTGGAGTCTAAGTCTATGAGGCGTACACTGTTGATCACGGCTACTTCCCTGATTTGTCTTTCCCAATCCGCACAAGCCGCCGATACTGGAGGCTACCTTGGCGCTGGATTTGCCAGCGGCAGCATTTCAACAGCATGTGCCGATGGTATTTTCAGCAGTTGCAATACTCCTTCAAACAATCCCAAGGGAGGCGGGTTTACACGTGTGGTTGGGGGCTACAACTTCGACAAACACTTCGGTATAGAGGCTGGATTCTCCGACTTAGGTACGTATAAAGTTCATAACGCTTCTGATGTAAATGTCGGCGAGTTTAAGGCATCTGCCGTTACACTTGCAGTCAGGGGAGGCAATACCTTCTCGAATGGATTCTCGATTTTTGGCAAATTCGGTCTGGCCAGCGTTAATACCCGCTACACCGTCAATTCCGGCTGGACGCTGGTGGGAGATGCCAATCAAAGAACAAACGGGTATGTGGCTGGTGTAGCCGGTCAGTACGATCTCAATGGGATTATCGGATTCCGGGTCTCAATGGAGTTCATCAAATACACTGATTCCGAATTCAATGTTCTCGCATATGGCCCCTCACTGATGGCCATCCTCAAGTTCTGAAAACTGTCATCTGAGAATCCGGAGGCGGAGCACGCAGGTGATCCGCCTTTTCTATTTCTCTTCTGCCGTCAGCATGCGTTCGACATAGCGCGCAATCAGGTCAATTTCCAGATTTACCTTTGAGCCTACTTTCAGTTCGTTTAGCGTGGTCACCTCCAGTGTATGCGGTATAAGATTCACCTCGAATTCAGCACCGGCAACCTGATTTACAGTAAGGCTGACGCCGTTGATGGTGATGGAGCCTTTCATCGCAATGTATTTGGCAAGCTCATGCGGCGCCCGCACCACCAGACGCCAGCTCTCTCCGATGTCGTTGAACGCTACGACCTCGCCCACACCATCCACATGCCCGCTCACCAAATGCCCGCCCAAACGGTCAGACAATCGCAAGGCTTTTTCAAGATTGACATGACCGCCCTGCTTCTCCAGCCCGGTAGTACAGTTCAGCGTCTCGCGCGAAACATCCACAGTAAAAACGTTGCTGTCGATCTTGATCACGGTAAGGCATACACCATTAACGGCAATGCTGTCGCCAAGTTGCACGTCATCCATACCCAGGGCTTCGGCTACAACACTCAGGCGCAGACCGCCTTCCCTGTTCTGTGCCAATTTGATCAGACCGACATCGGCCACAATTCCGCTGAACATTTTCATTTCTCCTTTGAAATATTCGCAATGATGCGCAAGTCGCCCCCCACCTGTCGCACATCGCGCCATTGCAACGCAACGCGCTGCTGCAATTGAGTATATTCGCCCAGATCTGCCAGACCCCGCGCTGCATCTCCCAGCAATTGCGGGGCAAGATACAACACCAGTTCATCTACCAGCCCTGCTTTCAGCAGCGCGCCATTTATTATGCGCCCCGATTCAACGAGCACCTCGTTGATACCGCGCTGTGCCATATCCCGCATCGCAGCCGGTAAATCCACTTGCCCATCTGTGCCCGCCAATGTCACCACCTCTGCGCCGGTTGCCTGCAATGCCCGATGTTTTGCCGCATCAGAACTTGCGGTATATATCAACACCTGTGCGTTATGCAGAATTTTTGCCGTAGATAAGATACGTAGCTCGCTATCCAGCACCACACGCAGTGGTTGCCTCGCGCTCGTTATCTCGCGCACGCCAAGTTGCGGATCGTCAGCCAGGACGGTGCCAATCCCCGTCAGCACGGCGCATGAACGCGCTCGCCAATGCTGCACGTCATGCCTGGCCGCTGCGCCGGTAATCCATTTGCTGGTTCCGTTCACCAGGGCAGTGCGCCCGTCCAGACTCGCGGCAATCTTGCTGCGCACCCAGGGTATGCCGCGCGTCATGCGCGAAACGAAACCGGCGTTCAGCTCACGTGCTGCAGCCTCCATCAGACCTTGTTCAACTTTAATCCCCTCTGCGCGCATTTTTCTCAATCCCTGCCCTGCAACCAGCGGATTGGGATCCTGCATCGCCACAACCACGCGTGAAACGCCAGCAGCTATTAATGCGTCCGCGCAGGGCGGCGTTCGACCGATGTGACTGCATGGCTCGAGGGTGACATAGGCTGTTGCACGCAGCGCCGCCTTACCTGCTGTTCGCAGGGCATGCACTTCGGCATGTGGCTCACCTGCGCGCTTATGCCAGCCTTCGCCAACGATCTTATTCTCTCTTACCAATACGCAGCCAACACGCGGATTCGGCGAGGTCGTATACAACCCCCGCTCCGCCAAACGCAGCGCATGAGCCATCCACTGACTATCTGCTGCATTCATCGTTTGTCGCTTTTGCGGCGCCGCGCATTCTTGACGGCATCGATGGCATCGGAAAAATCACCAACATCCTGAAAGCTCTTGTACACGGAAGCAAAACGGATATAGGCGACCTTGTCGAGTTTCAACAGTTCTTTCATCACCATTTCGCCGATCTGGCGCGAAGCGATCTCGCGTTCTCCAAGTGCAAAGACTTTCTGGGTGACATGATCGATGGCCGCATCGACCAGCTCGGTGGGAACCGGACGCTTGTGCAACGCCCTGGTAAAACTGGTACGCAATTTCTCGTCGTCGAACTCGCTGCGCATGCCATTGTGTTTGACCACCTGCGGCATGCGCAACTCCACCATTTCGTACGTAGTGAAACGCTTGTCACAGGATAGACAGCGGCGGCGGCGGCGAATTCTGTCACCCTCCTCGCTTTCGCGCGTGTCAACGACCTGGGTCGCCGGATATTTGCAGAAAGGACATCTCATAGGATACGGGACACAGGGTACAGGATACAGGTACGGGCGGCTTCCCCCGAATCCTGTATCCCGTATCCTGTTTCCTGCTTAGCCATATACCGGAAACTGTGTCGTCAGCTTTTTCACTTCGCCGGACACGCGCGCAATCACTGCATCATCGTTCGGCGCATCCAGTACATCGGCAATCAGATGTGCCAGTTTCTCGGCTTCAAGCTCCTTGAAGCCACGCGTGGTCATTGCCGGAGAACCAATACGGATGCCGGAAGTTACGAAAGGCTTTTCCGGATCATTCGGGATCGCGTTCTTGTTCACCGTAATATGCGCCTTGCCCAGTGCTGCTTCGGCATCTTTTCCGGTCAGTTTTTTGGCGCGCAGATCAACCAGGAACACATGGCTGTCGGTACGTCCGGAAACGATGCGCAAGCCGCGCTCCGTCAGTACTTTCGCCATGACACGCGCGTTGTCGATAACCTGCTTTTGATATTGCTTGAACTCTTTGCTCGCCGCTTCCTTGAACGCCACGGCCTTGGCCGCGATGACATGCATCAATGGGCCGCCCTGCAGTGCAGGGAATATGGCTGAATTGAGTGCCTTCTCATGTTCTGCCTTGGCCAGTATCAGACCACCGCGCGGACCACGCAGCGTCTTATGGGTGGTCGTCGTAACGAAGTCAGCGATACCGACCGGACTGGGATAGAGGCCTGCCGCAACCAGACCGGCGTAGTGCGCCATGTCCACGAACAGGTATGCACCGACGCTGTCGGCTATCGCACGGAAACGTTTCCAGTCGATAACCAGTGCGTAAGCGGAGGCACCGGCCACAATCATTTTGGGCTTGTGCTCGTTGGCCAGCTGTTGCACTTGGTCATAGTCGATCTCTTCCTTGTCATTCAGGCCATACTGGATAGCGTTGTACAGCTTGCCGCTGATATTCACTGAAGCCCCATGCGTCAGGTGACCGCCGTGGGCCAGGCTCATGCCCAGTATCGTGTCGCCGGGCTTGAGCACGGAAACGTACACCCCCTGATTCGCCTGCGAGCCGGAATGCGGCTGCACATTGGCATATTCCGCGCCGAATAAGGCTTTTGCGCGATCAATAGCCAATTGTTCGGCCACATCGACGAATTCGCAGCCTCCGTAATAGCGCTTGCCTGGATAGCCCTCAGCATACTTATTGGTCAACTGGCTGCCCTGTGCTTCCATCACCGCCGGACTGGTGTAATTTTCCGAGGCGATCAACTCAATATGATCTTCCTGACGACGATTTTCGTTCTGAATGGCCGCCCAAAGTTCGGGGTCGGTCACGGCGATGGTGTTTTTGCTGGAAAACATGGCGGATATTCCTAAAAATAGTTGAAAAACAGGAAGGGGCGGATTCTACCATGCCAGGCTACAGGCCTTACAAATGCTGCCTGTTGCCTCTGCCCTGTCGAATATGAACGAACCTTTTACGCTATTGGCACTCCAACGGCCAGAGTGCTAGAATTAGACCAATTTAGGAGGAAATGCCATGAATACATCCATGAGTCTACCGATACCCTCTGCCGTTGGCAGCATTGAAGGGTACGTGCAGGCTGTGAATCGCTTTCCCGTGCTGTCGCAGGAGGAAGAGTTGTCCTTGGCAACCCGCTTCAAAACGCAGAATGATTTGTCCGCCGCACGTCAGTTAGTACTTTCTCACTTGCGCGTCGTGGTCAGCGTTGCCCGCGGCTACGCCGGGTACGGCCTGCCACAGGCAGATTTGATCCAGGAAGGCAATGTTGGCCTGATGAAGGCTGTAAAACGCTTTGACCCGGAACGGGGTGTACGCCTAGTGTCATTTGCCCTGCACTGGATACGTGCCGAGATTCACGAGTACGTGATACGCAATTGGCGCATGGTAAAAATTGCCACGACCAAGGCTCAGCGCAAATTGTTTTTCAACCTGCGCAGCATGAAACAAGGCCTGGAGCCGCTCAAACCGCAGCAAGTGAGGGAGATCGCACAGCAGCTCAATGTAAGCGAGCATGACGTTACGGATATGGAGGCGCGTTTTGCGGGTCATGAACTGACGCTGGAGCCGTTGGCTGGTGAAGAGGATGAGAGCTATGCGCCCATCAACTATCTTGCCGACAGCGCAGAGCATGAGCCCTCCAGCATTCTGGAGGCAGCCGAACGAGAACATCTGCACACCACAGGTTTGGCACAGGCACTGGAAAGCCTGGATGAGCGCAGCCGCCACATCGTCGAAGCGCGCTGGCTACGTGAAGAGAACGGGGCGACCCTGCATGAATTGGCAACAGAATTCAAGGTTTCTGCCGAACGCATCCGTCAGATCGAGCAGAAAGCCCTGAGCAAGATGCAAGCGCAATTGGCACTGCCTGCGCCGGTTTAGCCCTGACCACCAGTGGAAAAAGCCGCAGAATTCTCTGCGGTTTTTTTATTTCACTACCCTGAGCGTTGGCTTGCCTGATGGTGGGGGATCATCGTCCGGCGGTTCATCGGTACCCTTTCTCCCCTCCCTCGGCAAGGATTCCTGCCCCTGGAATACCAATCCCTGCCCGGTCTCTTTGGCGAAAATACCGATAACCGCCGACATTGGAACAATAAGCTGATGTGCCACACCGCCAAAACGTCCCCCGCAGGTGATGTCTTCATTGCCAAGTTGCAGGTTATGCACAGCATCCATGCCGATGTTCAGGACGATTTTGCCGTCTTTGACAAAGGTCATCGGCACCTGGGTATATTCATCCACCTGGACCGCCAGATACGGCGTGTATCCGGCATCTGCACACCATTCGAAGATGGCACGAATCAGGTAGGGCTTGGTGGAAGGTTCGCTCATGCCGGGCCCGAAGTTACTTGCGCATTGCTTTTTCGGCCGGGGTCATTGCTTCAATATAGGCTGGACGCGAAAACAGGCGCTCGGCATATTTCATCAGCGCAGCGGATTCCTTGTCGAGTTGAATACCATAGTGTTCCAGACGCCACAGCAATGGCGCAATCGCCACGTCCAGCATGGAAAACTCATCGCCCAGCATATACTTCTGCTTGGAAAACACCGGGGCGATCTGCGCCAGATTCTCACGCACCAATGCTCGCGCTTTCTCAGCGACCTTGGCGTTATTGCTCTCCAGGCCAGGAATATGGCAGAACAACTCATTCTCAAAGCGGTGCAGGAACAAACGGGCACGGGCTCGCATGACCGGATCCGGCGGCATCAATTGCGGATGCGGGAAGCGTTCATCAATGTACTCATTGATGATATTGGCCTCGTACAGGATCAGGTCGCGCTCGACCAGAACCGGCACGGTGTTATATGGATTCATTACCGCCAGGTCTTCAGGCTTGTTGAAGACATCCACGTCTATGACCTGGAAATCCATGCCCTTTTCAAACAGGACAAAACGGCAACGGTGGCTGTAGGGATCAGTTGTCCCGGAATAAAGTGTCATCATAAAAAACCACCTACACGAATAAACGCAATTACATAAAACCAAAAGGCGGAGCTTTTATGGCTCCGCCGTTTGGCACTTGGTGAAACGGGTGCGGCCACGACACGGTGGGGCGGAGCCCTCAGGTGTGGGAGTGGCCGCATTGCACCTCCTCCCGCAAACGGCTGGCTTCGCCAGTAACGTGTCGGAGGTGCAACCGCGACACAGTGCGGCAAAGCCGACGGGGGAGTGGTCGCATCGCGCCTTCTCCCGCAAAATGCAGACTACGCCGGTAACGTGTCGAAGGCGCGCAAGTTACCATAAATGATCCCGGAAATTCAATCCGGGATCATCTAATCCATGGAATTAATGGACCTCTTTCCAGAATTCTTTCTTCAACAGGTAAGTCAGAATCAGGAGTATGAACAGGAAACCGATCACGATATAGCCGAGTTTGTAGCGCACAAGCTTGGCCGGCTCGCCCATGAAATCGATAAAATTGACCAGATCGGCGACCGTCGCATCATACTCCTGAGTGCTCATTGTGCCCGGACTGGTCAGTTTCAGTGTTTTAACCTCATGACCATCTTCGTGTTTTTCAACGTGCAGCTCCTGTTCGCCCTGCATATAACCCATGATATTAGGCATGGCCACGAGCGGAAACACCACATTGTTCACACCGCTTGTAGTTGTTGCGTCCACATAAAAGCCGCGGAAATAGGTGTAAAGCCAGTCCACACCACGCGAACGCGCAACTACGCTCAGATCGGGAGGTGCAACGCCGTACACCGATTTGGCCGATTCAGCATCCATCGCGGCGTGCATGGTCGAGCCCAGCTTGCTGCCTTCCGGCAGCACCTTCCTGATCTCTTCCTCGCTCATGCCGATGTCCATCAGGCGGTTATAACGCATGTAAGCAGCGCTGTGACAAGCCAGACAGGTATCCAGAAATAATTGCGCTCCGCGCCGCAGAGAAGCCCTGTCATTGATGCTGGCCGGGGCCTTATCCAGATGAACAGCATCACTGGCGATCGCCATTGCCGGCAACATACTCAGCAGCGCCAGCATCCAAAGTTTATTGATTAGTTTCATGTCAACGAATCCCTCTCAGTTATTCTATTTGAACGTCAGGCGATCAGGCTCGGGCTTGCACTTGTCGATCCTGGAGTACCAGGGCATCAAAATGAAAAATGCGAAGTACACGATCGAAAGGATGCGCGAGATCAAGGTGTAGGTCGGGGTAGCGGGCATCAGTCCAAGATAGCCTAGACCGATGAAGCTCACCACGAATGCGGCCAGGAAAGCCTTGAAGATCGGACCACGATAACGGATGGATTTGACCTTGCCACGATCCAGCCAGGGCAGGAATACAACGGCAATCGTTGCGATGCCCATCGCGATCACGCCCGGGAATTGCGAGCCGAACATGGGAGGAACAGCACGCAGAATGGCGTAATAAGGGGTGAAATACCATACTGGCGCAATATGGGCCGGCGTCTGCATCGGGTTCGCCGGGATGAAGTTATTGGCTTCCAGGAAGTAACCGCCCATGTCCGGCGCAAAAAACATGATTGCACAGAACACGATGAGGAATGCCACAACTGCCACGACATCCTTCACCACCATATAGGGGAAAAAGGGAATTCCGTCTACCGGATGTCCGTCAGGCCCCTTGTTCTTCTTGATTTCAATGCCGTCCGGATTGTTGGAGCCCACTTTGTGCAATGCGACAAGGTGCACAAAGACAATACCGGCCAGAATCAGCGGAATGGCAGCTACGTGCAGTGCAAAGAAACGATTCAGGGTTGCATCCGAAATGACAAAGTCTCCACGGATCAGAATCGACAAATCTTCGCCGACAAACGGCACGGACGAGAACAGGTTAACGATCACCTGGGCGCCCCAGAACGACATTTGTCCCCAGGGCAACAAATAACCCATAAACGCCTCTGCCATCAATGCCAGATAAATGATCACGCCGATGATCCACAGCAATTCGCGCGGTTTGCGGTAGGAGCCGTACATCATGCCGCGGAACATATGCAAATACACCACGACAAAGAACAGGGATGCGCCGGTAGAATGGACATAGCGGATCAGCCAGCCCCATTGCACATCGCGCATGATGTACTCGACGGAGGCAAAGGCAAACAAGGCATCCGGCTTGTAGCTCATGGTCAGGAAGACACCGCTCAGGATTTGTATGACAAAAGCCAGCAGGGCCAACGAACCGAAGAAATACCAGAAGTTGAAATTTTTCGGGGCGTAGTACTCGGAAAGATGGAATTTCCAGGTCTCAATCAGCGGAAAACGGTCATCGATCCAGCCAATCAGGTTATTCAGTAGTTTCATTATGCAACTCCCTTTTTCTCGTCATCGCCGATCAGCAGCAAGGTGTCGCTGAGGTACTGGTGCGGGGGGACAATCAGATTGGTCGGCGCTGGAGAGCCTATGTAAACGCGTGCCGACATGTCGAAGCGCGAACCGTGGCAAGGGCAGAACCAGCCGCCCCCCCAGTCAGCACCCAAATCAGGCGGCGCAAATTCAGGACGATAGCTCGGAGAACAGCCCAGATGGGTACAAATACCGATCACGACAAAAATTTCGGGTTTGATGGAACGATTGGCATTGTTGCAATAGTCAGGCTGTTGTGGAACGGAGCTAGCAGGATCCACCAGTTCGGCGTCATGCTTGGACAGCAAGTCGAGCATTTCTTGAGTGCGGCGCACTATCCAGACCGGCTTGCCCTGCCACTCGACGACTTTCATCGTTCCCGGCTCAATGGCGCTAATATCCACTTCAACTGGTGCGCCGGCAGCCTTGGCTCGCTCGCTCGGCATAAAACTCAACACAAATGGCGTAGCCATTCCTGCTGCAGCGACACCACCTGCCGCCGAAGTAGCGGCGAGTAATAGTCGCCGCTTACTGCGATCTACATTGTCAGTCATGACTCTCTTCCCCTTACAATAAATAAAGAAAACTGCATTGCTACAGGCAGAACCCACTGGTTCAGGCCGATTACAATACTTATATACAACAAGTTATTGCGAATATCAGGAACAGGATGGAACAATTTTGCAAGGACGATCATCCCCTTATCGAACCCCCACAACAAAACCCTACTGCTTTCGTTCAATCGATAATTTTACCCAGTAACACATCCTGTCGCAAGCATGGCAATTGAAACCAATGATTTCATTGTGTCTTTGGGCTTGGCTTTGCATTTTTTCACTGAAAGAACAGCTTGGGCGTTATCGCTGCCACCAGCGAAAATGGCGCTCATCCGGCAATAACAATGCTATCGCCCACCCGTGGCGCTGAATCGCGACTGAAAGAGGTGCGCCAGACGCTGCCAATACAGCATTAAAAACGCCAAAACTGCGCAACAGAAATTCGTCCCCGAATCTTGTACACTCTACAATTAAGTTGAAGGGGGAGTTGGAATGAATGAACTGTCGTTTGCGAATCTGTCTGATTACTGGTCCACTCAGGAAATGGCGACCAACCTGATTGTGTTCTTCAATCTGCTTGGGGCACTCATACTCGGCCTGATCGTCGGTTATGAGCGTTCCTACCGTGGCCGCGCAGCAGGCATGCGCACCTACGGCCTGGTCTGCATGGCCGCTGCCGCCCTGACCGTTATCGCCGGATACCCTGCCTTCTGGTACGGAGGACAGGCAAACACCTATCTTGCGGGCGACCCCACCCGCGTCATCCAGGGTATCGTCACCGGCATTGGTTTCCTTGGCGCCGGGGTCATCATGCGCGACGGACTCAACATCAGCGGGTTGACCACCGCAGCATCAATCTGGACATGCGCCGCCATCGGCATTATGGTCGGCGTCGGTTTTTACGCCTCGGCAATACTGCTCACATTGCTCTCGGCGATGAGCATGATGTGGATATCAAGGCTGGAAAACTGGCTGCCTTCTCGCCCCGCCATCGCCATCTCTCTCGAGTTCGAGAAGAATTTTGTACCTCAGAAAAACACCCTGCACGATGTCGTCTACTCCCACGGTTATGAAATTGCCGGCGGCTCATTTTCCATCCGTTCCAATAACGAAAAACTGGAATGGCATTTCGTCGCCATTGCTTTCAATAAAAACAGCGGCGTAGCCATGAATGAACTGGCCAGCGGATTGAGTACACTGCAAGGTGTTGAAGACTTCTCACTGTCTCATGCGCGGAACTGATCATTCTGCATGACTGCCGGGACAAGTCTCGCTAAACCGGATTGTCCTGATCAATAAACCGATGTTCCAGCCCAAAACGTCCGGCAAGATGTTCTCCCAATGCCTGTACGCCGTAACGCTCCGTAGCATGATGTCCGGCAGCGATGAATGCGACGCCGGTTTCCTGCGCGACATGCACGTTCTGCTCGGAGATTTCCCCGGTCAGGAAAGCATCCACCCCCAGCGCCACTGCCTGCTCGAAGTAGCTTTGCCCGCCTCCGCTGCACCACGCGATGCGGACGATGTTGGGATTGGCATGACCGATAACTTGCGGAGCACGCTGCAAGATATGCTTGATCTGCTGGGTGAGCTGTTGCAAGGTCTGCGCCTGTGCCAGAATGCCATGCATGGCGATATCCTGTTCCCCAAACCGTCCCTGTTCGATAAATCCGAGCAACTCGCCAAGTTGCGCGTTGTTACCCAGTTCAGGATGCGCATCCAGAGGCAGATGATAGGCCAGCAAACTGACGTCGTGTTTGAGCAGATGGGCAACACGGCGTTTCTTGATGCCGGTGATGGCGGCATCCTCGCTGCGCCAGAAATATCCATGATGGGCCAGAATTGCATCCGCCCCCCAGGCGGTAGCCGCCTCAAGTACGGCCTGCGAAGCAGTGACGCCTGTGGCAATTCGCCTCACCTCGGCACGACCTTCAACTTGCATCCCGTTAGGGCAAAAATCACGAAAACGGCTGACGCCAAGCTCGCTTTCGATATAATCACGCAACTCAGTCAATCGCATCGGGATCACCCCTTCAATTTAGTGGCTTAAATCATATCATGCGCAAATTCTGGCTCCTTTTTGCCCAGGCTACAACTATCGGCCTCGCCGTGCTGTTCGTTATCAGCACGCTACGGCCTTCATTGTTGCCCGGTGGGGCACGTAGCGGTGTGGTCACACTGTATGAAAGCGCCATCAGCGGCGGCGATCTGCCCTCGGTAGGTTTCAGCAAAGCAGCACAAAAAGTCATGCCTGCAGTGGTCAACATTTTCACCAGCAGCGAAGTCAAGACCCCTGTATCTCCTTTCATGGACGACCCGCGTTTCCGCTTCTTTTTCGGTGACGAATTTGACTACGGCGTGCCACAGCAAAGTTCAAGCCTGGGTTCAGGCGTCATCGTCAGCCATGACGGCTATATCCTCACCAACCATCATGTTGTTGAATCCGCCGATGAAATCGAAGTGGCCCTCGCCAATGGCCGCACGGCCAAAGGACGCATTATCGGCTCCGACCCCGATACCGACCTTGCCGTCATCAAGGTGGAACTCGGCAACGATTTACCCGCCATCATATTTGGGCAATCCGATCAGGCGCATGTTGGTGATATCGTGCTCGCTGTTGGCAATCCGTTCGGTGTCGGACAGACCGTCACCATGGGCATCATCAGCGCCTTGAAGCGCAACCATCTGGGCTTGAGCACATTCGAAAACTTCATCCAGACCGATGCTGCCATCAATCCCGGCAACTCGGGCGGAGCACTGGTGGACGTGGAAGGCAACCTGCTCGGCATCAATAGCGCCATCTATTCGCCCAACGGCGGCTCACTCGGCATCGGCTTCACCATCCCGACCAGTACGGCGAAAAAAGTCATGGAACAAATCATCCAGAACGGATCGGTAACGCGTGGCTGGGTGGGTATTGCAGTACAGGAACTCACGCCGGAACTGGCTGAATCTTTCAAGCTGAAAGACACCCAAGGCGTGCTGATCGCAGAAGTGGTGCGCGGCAGTCCGGCCGACAAATCAGGTATCAAGCCTGGCGATATTCTCGTCAGCGTCGACGGTAAGCCCTTGCCAGACTCCACCGCCATGCTGGAAACCATCACATCACTGCCTCCGGGCAAAGTGGCGGCACTTACACTGTTGCGCAACCAATCCGAGATCGTCATCAAAGTAAAAGTAGGCAAGCGGCCGAGACCCAGAACTCAGGAATAAAGGTGCGCGTGCCAGGACAGTTATTTTTTTGGTGCAACCGAGATCGATATCAGGATGCCCGCTTCGTAAAGCAGCCACAGCGGGATCGCCAGCATGAACTGGGATATGACGTCAGGCGGGGTGAAAATAGCCCCCATGACAAACGCGCCGACAAACACGTAAGGTCGTATCTCGCGCAGTTTCTCCATTGACACAACACCCACCCGCACCAGCACCACAACCACCACCGGTACCTGGAAAGTCATGCCGAATGCCATAAACATGCCCAGCACAAAGCCAAGGTAACTGTCGATATCGGTCATCACCGCCACACCGAGCGGTGCAGAAGAAATGATGAAACCGAATACCACGGGAAATACCACAAAATAGGCGAAGGCCATACCGCAGAAAAACAGCATCGAACTGGCCAGGATAAGCGGGAATACCATTCTTTTCTCGTGCGCATACAGCCCGGGAGCGATAAAACGCCATCCCTGATAAAGCACGACAGGCAAAGCAATAAGGAAGGCCGCCATCATTGTCACCTTGAGCGGAACAAAGAACGGTGTCGTGACATCGGTGGCGATCATCTGTCCGCCTTGCGGCAATTTCGCAAGTAGCGGATGTGCCAGCAAGTCATACAGTTCCGGCGCCCAAGGGAACAGGCAGGCAAAAATCACCAATATGACGATGGCGGATTTCAGTAAACGCGAACGCAACTCGATCAGGTGGGCGATTAATGATTCACTCATGCTTGTTTGTAGATGTTTTCGTGAGATGCAGTTTAAGAAGCCCGCTTGTCAACGGGTCTATATTGCAGATGGAGCAGGCCTAGCTGTCCGAATGCGTTTTGTCTTTAGCTTCACCTTCAATGGTTCTGGAGTCCTGCGGAGTGGATGACTCTTCTCCCTCTTTCATGCCCTCCTTAAAACCCTTTACCGCGCCGCCAAGATCACTGCCGATATTACGAAGCTTCTTGGTACCAAAGACAAGCACCACCACCAACAATACAATCAGCCAATGCCAGATACTGAGCGAACCCATGATGCACTCCTCATTTAATCTCGTTTAACCATGGGCGGGATATTACCGCCACCGATGACATGAATATGCAAATGAAACACTTCCTGCCCGCCCCCCTTGCCGGAGTTGATGACGGTACGGAAACCGTTTTCCAGACCTTGTTCGCGCGCCAGTTTGGGGGCCAGCAATAGCATCCTGCCCAGCAGAGCAGCATGCGCTTCTCCAGCTTCCAGCAAAGAGGCCACATGCAATTTTGGCACAAGCATGAAATGTACTGGCGCGACCGGGTTGATGTCGTGGAAGGCCAGTATTTCAGCGTCTTCGTATACCTTCTTGCATGGGATCTCACCGCGCACGATCTTGCAGAACAGGCAGTTATCGCTCATTTCCGATTCCTTTTTTCTTCAATCCCGGAAACGCCTTCCCGTCTGGCCAGTTCCTTAAGCACATCATCCGCACTCAGCCCTTTGTGCGCCAGTAACACCAGACTGTGAAACCAGAGATCGGCAACTTCGTACACCAGATGTTGCTTGTCAGCATCCCGGGCTGCCAGTAACACCTCACCTGCTTCCTCAATGACCTTCTTCAGGATGGCGTCGTCGCCCTTGCTGTACAACCTGGCGACATAGGACGACTCCGGCGCCGCACCTTTGCGCGCCTCCAGCGTCTCGGTCAATCGTTGAAGAATGTCGTTACTCATCGTTTGTATATATCGTCCGGATTTTTCAGCACCGCATCGGTTTCCGTCCACCTGCCATCATCCAGTTTGCTGAAGAAGCAACTCGCGCGCCCGGTGTGGCAGGCAATCCCGCCCTGTTGTTCCACTTGCAGCAGGATCACATCGGCATCGCAATCGATGCGGATCTCTTTCACCTTCTGGGTGTGGCCGGATTCCTCGCCCTTGTGCCACAGTTTCCTGCGCGAACGCGACCAGTATATCGCCTCGCCGGTCTCCACGGTGCGTTTGAGCGCCTCGCGATCCATCCAGGCCACCATCAGCACACGCCCGGTGGTGGCGTCCTGCGCAATGGCAGGAACGAGGCCATCCTCAGGCCAGTTGATCTTTTCCAACCAAATCTCACTCATAACCGCACCTCGATCCCCTGCTGCGCCATGTACTGCTTGGCCTGTTGCACGGTGTATTCCCCAAAGTGGAAAATACTGGCTGCCAGCACCGCATCCGCACCACCCTGTTTCACGCCGTCGGCAAGGTGTTGCAGATTGCCCACGCCGCCGCTGGCGATCACCGGAATCTCCAGTGCATCGGTCACTGCACGGGTCAGCGCCAGGTCGAAGCCTTTCTTCTGACCATCCTGATCCATGCTGGTCAGCAGTATCTCGCCCGCCCCCAGACTTTGCATCTTCTTCGCCCATTCGACGGCATCCAGCCCGGTGGCCTTGCGTCCGCCGTGGGTAAACACCTCCCACTTGTCCGGGGCCGATTGTTTGGCATCGACGGCAACCACAATACATTGCGAACCGTAGCGGGCCGCCGCATCGGACACCAGTTGCGGGTTGACCACCGCCGAAGTATTGATACTCACTTTGTCCGCGCCGGCATTGAGCAAGTTGCGCACGTCCTGCACTTCGCGTATCCCCCCGCCCACAGTCAGCGGAATAAACACCTGCTCTGCCACTTTTTCGATGATATGGAAAATAATGCTGCGGTCGTCGGAGCTGGCGGTAATGTCGAGAAAGGTGAGTTCATCCGCGCCCTGATCGTCATAACGTTTGGCGATCTCCACAGGATCGCCCGCATCGCGCAGTTCGACGAAGCTGACACCTTTGACCACGCGACCTGCTGTTACATCCATACAGGGAATGATGCGTTTTGCGAGCATTATATTTTCGGCGACAATTCATCCGCCAGGGCTTGTGCCGCCTTGAGGTCGAGCGTGCCTTCGTAAATGGCGCGGCCCGTGATCGCCCCCGTGATACCTTCGGAGCGCACTGCACACAAGGCGCGCACATCGTCCAGTTTGGAAATGCCGCCGCTGGCGATAACAGGCACTTGCAATGGCCGCGCCAATTCCACCGTCGCTTCGATATTCATACCGCTCATCATTCCGTCGCGACCGATGTCAGTGTAAATGATGGCTTCCACACCATAACCTTCAAAGCGTAGTGCCAGATCGGCCACATCATGTCCGGTCAGCTTGGACCAGCCATCCACGGCGACTTTGCCTCCCTTGGCATCCAAACCGACGATGATGTGCCCCGGAAAGGCGTCGCATGCCTCATGCAGGAAACCCGGCACTTTCACCGCAGCCGTACCGATGATGATGTAGCTCACCCCGAGGTCAAGATAACGCTCAATGGTCTCCAGATCGCGAATACCGCCGCCCAGTTGCACGGGAATATCGCTGCCCACCGCCTCGATAATGCCGCGCACTGCCGCTTCGTTTTTGGGTTTGCCGGCAAAGGCACCGTTCAAATCCACCAGATGCAAACGGCGCGCACCTTGCTCCAGCCAGTGTTTTGCCATTGCGGAAGGATCGTCGGAGAACACGGTTGCGCCCTCCATGACACCCTGGCGCAGACGCACGCATTGGCCATCTTTCAAATCGATTGCGGGAATAATCAGTGTATTAATATCCATGGTATGAACGATTAAACAGGATTCCAGTTAGTAAAATTCTGCAGCAACTGCAAACCGGCCGCAGCACTTTTTTCAGGGTGAAACTGAACAGCAAATAAGTTATCTCGCGCGACTGCGCAGACAAAGGGCTGCGGATAATCGCTGGTCGCCTGAATAATCGCCGCATCCTGCGGCTGCACATAGTAGCTATGCACAAAATAGAAACGCGCATCCTGGGCAATCCCGGCCCAGAGGGGATGCCCGGGAGTGTCCCCTCTCCCCAACCCCCTCCCGGAGGGCGAGGGAGCAACCGCCACCTCCGGTGGATTTTGAATCTTTCGCACCTGATTCCAGCCCATATGCGGCACTTTAAGTTTGTTGCCTTGCGCATCCTGCATCCCGGAAGCGAAGCGTTTGACCGGGCCTGCCAACACCCCCAGACAAGGTGTGTTACCTTCCTCGCTGTGTTCAAACAGCACTTGCAAGCCCATGCAAATACCGAGAAAAGGCTTTCCTTCGCTGACGACATCGGCAATCACACTTTCAAGACCACGTGAACGAATCTCGCGCATGCAATCCGGAGCAGCACCCTGTCCGGGAAAAATCACCCGTCCGGCATCCGCGATCACCCCGGCATCACCAGTCACCACGATCTCGGCATCCGGTGCGACCTTGTGCACGGCCTGATGCACCGAGCGTAAATTGCCCATGCCGTAATCTACGACTGCAATATCAACCATGACAGATTACAGTGTCCCCTTGGTAGAGGGCATGACACCGGTCATGCGCGGGTCGTTCTCAAGCGCCATGCGCAGAGCACGGCCGAATGCCTTGAATATGGTTTCAGCCTGATGGTGTGCGTTGTCGCCCGCCAGATTGTCGATATGCAGCGTAACCAGGGCGTGGTTGACGAAACCCTGGAAAAATTCACGAATGAGATCGACTTCGAAGTCGCCCACGTTGGAACGCGTGAATTCGGCGTTGAACACCAAGCCAGGACGGCCCGAGATATCCAGCACAACCCGCGACAACGCTTCGTCCAACGGCACATAAGCATGTCCGTAGCGACGCAGCCCCTTTTTGTCGCCAATTGCCTGAATGAATGCCTGACCCAGCGTAATGCCGATATCCTCAACGGTGTGGTGCCCATCAATGTGCAGATCGCCTTTGGCGTTGACATCCAGATCAAGCATGCCATGGCGCGCAATCTGATCCAGCATGTGCTCGAGAAACGGCAGCCCGGTATCCAGTTTGACCTTGCCGGAACCATCAAGATTCAGCTCGACGCTGATCTCGGTCTCCAGTGTTTTGCGATTGACTTTTGCGCTTCGCATGATTCGCCTTATGCGGTTTGGTTAATGGTGTCTTGCAGTGCAGCAATGAACCTGGTGTTCTCTTCCGGAGTGCCAACTGTAACACGCAGACAATCGGCCAATGCCGGATGTCCGCCATTCAGATTCTTGATAAGCACACCGCATTTCTTTAACCCTTCAAAAACCTGCGTCGCCCTGGCAACGCGGAACAGGATAAAATTGGCCTCGCTGGAATATGCCCTCACGCCGATGGCTGCATTCAATGCCGTCAGCAATCTGGCGCGTTCCTGCTTGATGCGTTCGGCCTGGGCAAGCAATACATCGTGATGTGCCAGCAATTTCGCTGCAACCATCTGCGGCAGAACGCCCACATTATACGGCAAGCGCAGCTTTTCCAACTGTTCCAGCCATGCATTGGAACCCGCAAGAAAACCGAGTCGCAATCCCGCCATACCCAGTTTTGAGAAAGTGCGCATCACCAGCAGATTATCGTATTGCGCCAGATGCTGAATAAAACTGTCGCATGCAAAAGCATAATAAGCCTCATCCACCACCACCAGACCGGGAGTTTCCTCAATGATTTGCCTGATCGCTGCGGCATCGAACAGGTTCCCCGTCGGATTGTTGGGATAAGCCAGAAACACCAATGCGGGTTTTTCGCGCCGGATGGCGTCCAGTGTCGTCTTCAAATCCAGCGAAAAATCTTCGCCCAGCGGTACGCCGACATATTTCATGCCGACGAAAGCAGCGATCATTCTGTACATGACGAACGACGGTTCGACACTCAATAACACGGCACCGGGCCTGGCAACGGCCAGCGCCAGCAACTGGATGATCTCGTCGGAACCATTGCCCAGCAACACCTCAATACCGGGTGGCAAATCAGTCACCTGGCGAATACTCGCCTTGAACTGACGAGCGTCCGCATCGGGATAACGATTGATGGCGGCGTCAGCCACCAGCCGGGCGATCTCGTCGCGCACAGCTTGGGGCAGCAAGTAGGGGTTTTCCATCGCATCCAGCTTGATCATGCCGCTGGCAGAAGGAACATGGTAGACATGCAACCCCAACACCTCTTGGCGCAGCAGGCTATCGGGAGTCACGATGGGAGGGGCGAAAGACATAATGTAGCGGGATCGGTAACACCCGGCATTCTACCGAAATATCCAGCCTAGTGCAGAGCGCGACCGCCGCTTATAATTCAAAACACCCGTACGGAAAAAGATGAATGACTGCCAAGAAACTCCGTGTATTGCTGGTCGAGTCTTCGAGCGCCGATGCACAGCACACATTGAATAAGCTGTCCCAGGCAGGCTATCTGCTTGAACATCGTCGTGTGGATAGCGCCAAAGGCATGAAAGCGGCCCTGAACAAGGAACACTTTGATGTTGTTTTGTGCAGCTATGACCCGCCGGGCTTCGGGGGATTGCCCGCGCTCAGGCTGCTGCAAAAAAGTGATGTGGATCTGCCGTTCCTGTTTCTTTCTCACGATTTGCGCGAGGAAACCATCATCTACACCATGCAGCACGGTGCGGATGACTACATCTTCAAGGGCAGCCTGAATCGTCTGGCCCCTGCCATCGAACACAACCTGCGCGCAGCAAGCATCCGCCAGGAACATTGTGAAGCGCAATTGGCACTACAGGAAAACCAGACCCGCCTGCATGCCTTCATCGCAGACTTGCCGGGTATGGCCTATCAGATGTTGCTGAAAAACGACGGCAGCATCACTTACCCATATGTCAGCGAGGGTTGCCAGGCACTACTGGGCGTCACTCCGCAGGATTTGACCCATGTTGCAATGCTGTTCGAGGCGCTGCTGCTTCCCGAAGACTTTGCCTCTTACCAACAAAGCCTGCAGGCTTCCGCAAAGAATATGTCATTCTGGAACTGGGAGGGCCGCATCCTGACCATGCCGGACAACGAGGTCAAATGGATCAACGTGCGTAGCACACCGCGCAGGACTCCGCTCGGGATACAGTGGGAAGGCATCATCTTCAACATCACCCAAAGCAAACTGGCCGAAATCGAACTCAAGCACTCCAAAGCGCAATTGAGCGAACTGTCTTCTCACATCCATGACGTGCGTGAGCAGGAGCGCCTCGCCATCGCCCGCGAAATACACGACGATATGGGCAGCATGCTCACTGCCATCAAACTGGAAATTGCCTGGCTGAGAGGACGCCTGAAGAGCCACCCGGCACTCGCCGAAAAAACCGTGGGCATTGAAACCTTGGTGGACAAATGCATTGCGGCGGCCGGCAACATCTCGCGCAGCCTGCGCCCGAGCGTACTGGACACTTTTGGCCTCATTGCCGCAATTGAAATGGAAGCGGACGAATTCGAGCAACGCACCCGCATCTCCTGCATCTTCGAGTCCAGGGATGAAGGCCCTGCCATCCCTCCTGATATTTCCATTGCCCTTTTCCGCATCCTGCAGGAAGCGTTGGCCAATATCATCAAACATGCATCCGCCAACGATGTCGCAGTAAATGTCCATAACTGCGAAGAAGGCATTGCGCTGACGGTGCAAGACAACGGACTCGGCATCTCCGAAGCCGATCGCATCAAACCGCGTTCGTTCGGCTTACGTGGCATCCGCGAAAGAGTAGAATACTTTGGCGGCGATGTCTACATCGAGAGTTTCCCCGGACAAGGAACCAGAATCCGGGTATTCATCCCGCACGCAAACAGCAACATCGCGATGGAAGATTGGCTGGCGCAACAAAAACTATTCTGAAGGACGCACAGAATGATAAAAGTGCTAATAGCCGACGATCATGCGCTCATCCGCAAGGGCCTGAAGCAATTACTGGACGATACGGACGACATGCGCGTCACCGGCGAAGCCGAAAACGGCATGCAAAGCATCCGCATGGTGGATGAAACGCCTTTCGATGTCGTTCTGCTCGACATCAGCATGCCGGACAAACATGGCATCGACGTGCTCAAGCAGCTCAAGACCAACCATCCGCAGCTACCCGTACTCATGCTCAGCATGCATCCGGAAGAGCAATATGCTTTGCGTTCCATGAAGGCCGGTGCATCCGGTTATCTCAATAAGCAGAGCGCCCCGGTGCAACTGGTGACCGCCATCCGCCAGGTCGCCAGCGGCAAGAAGTACATCAGCACCGAATTGGCGGTGCAACTGGCCGACGGACTTTCGCAAGGCTATCAGGAATTGCTGCACCAGACCCTGTCCAATCGCGAGTACCAGACGCTGTGTCTGATGGCCTCAGGCAAGAAACTGAGCGAAATGGCGGAAATCATGACACTCAGTCCCAAAACGGTCAGCGTGTATCGCTCACGCCTGCTGGAGAAAATGAAGCTGAAGAACAACGCCGAAGCGATCCATTACGCGATCAGCAACCATTTGATTGAATAGTAAGCCAAAATAGTGCGTTAAATTGCCGCTATTCGTGGCTTCATGACAGACTCGCTGCCGGATAATGCAATGCATGAAATATCAGCGACAATCCGCACATGAGTAAGTCATTAAATCCTTCGGACATCGCCCGCGAGACGCTCACCAGCCTCGCGTCGAAAAAACTGGCGCCTACACCGGAGAATTATGCGCGGATGTACCGGGATATCAGTGGCGAACCGGCACATGCAACGTCTGCCGACCTCGGCGCGACCGCCAGCAAAGACCAACTCGTCCCCGCCTGGTCGGAATTGATCCGCGACTTGTTGCGCCAACTGGATACCCCGCACAAAGGCATCACCGTCACACGCAAGAAAGATGGCGTGCAAACTGTATTAAGCCGATTCTCCAGGGATCCTGAAGTCTTGTTCGACAAATTACAGAGTCTGCTGCGATCATGGTCCACGGCGCCCGCCGCACCCGCCCCGGAGGAGTTGGCAGCTTCGGTTACACCGGATGTTGTTCCCGTCGCCAGTGCCACTCAAACTGCCGCCACCGTTGCCTCACTTTCTGAACAGACCGGCCATCAGGAGCTGATCAACCAGTTGCGCGAACTACTGGCACAAACACTGGAGAACACACTGGCCTCTCAGCCCGAATTGGGCAATGAAATACAAGTGCTGATCCGGCAAGTCCGCGCCAGTGACAACAAGGACAGTCTCAATGACCTTGCCAGACAACTGCGCCAGTTCTGGCTCAAGCTGGAGCTGCGCGGCGGGGATAAGGAAAAAATACAGGAAGGCCTGGTACGCTTGCTGCGCCTGCTGGTGGAAAATGTCAGCGAAATGGTGGAAGACGACAAATGGCTGCACGGGCAGATCACGTCACTGCAGGAAATCATTTCCAGTCCGCTGGACAAACGTGCAATTGCCGATGCCGAGCGTAATTTACGTAATGCCATCATCAAGCAGGGCACGCTCAAACAAAGCCTGACTGATGCCAAAGCGACCCTGAAAAGCATGATGACCACTTTCATTGACCGCCTGGGCGACCTGACTGAAAGCACCGGGGAATATCACAACAAGATCGAAGGCTATTCCCAGAAAATCGGCAAAGCCGACAACCTGACCGAACTCAGCCATATTCTCAAAGATGTCATGCACGACACCCGCGTCATCCAGGCCAGCGCATTGCGTTCCCACGAGGAAATGCTCGATTCCAGGAAACAGGCGGACGAGGCCGAGCAACGCATCAGGGCGCTTGAGCAGGAACTGGAACAAGTCAGCGAACTGGTACGCGAGGACCAGCTTACCGGCGCACTCAACCGGCGCGGGCTGGACGAAACCGTAGAACGCGAACTGAAACGTGCAGACCGCAGCAAGACAGCCTTCAGCATCGCCCTGCTCGATATCGACAACTTCAAGCATCTGAATGATTCGATCGGCCATCAGGCAGGCGACCGCGCACTGCAGCACCTGACAAAAGTCATTAAGGAAACGCTGCGTCCCGCCGATTCAGTAGGACGTTACGGCGGAGAGGAATTCCTCATCGTTCTGCCGGATACCGACCTGCAGGCGGCCATCGAGGCCATGCAACGTCTGCAACGCGATCTGACCAAGAAGTTCTTCCTGCATAACAATGAGCGGATTCTGGTCACTTTCAGCGCCGGTGTCGCCCGGTGCCAGGAGGATGAAGATGCTGAAGATCTCGTCGGCAGGGCCGATAAGGCCATGTATAAAGCAAAACTGGCCGGAAAAAACCGGGTGGAAGCAGCGGAATAACCGCTGGAAAGGCGAACATCCGGCGACGTATCCCTTGCGGATGCCGAGGAATAATGCTGTTTGCCTCCTCTCCGCTTTTATCCAGCGCTAAAGTTTTCCCATAATGCTCCGATAACTGGTTCAACGGCGGTTGCTCAGCTTCATAAAAGCAAACCAAAGTGAGCGGCGAAACAACCGCGTATTGTGAACCAAGCTAAATTAGGAGAATTATCATGGCACAAGTCATCAACACAAACGTTTCAGCTCTGTTCGCTGGAGCAGCCCTGAACAAATCGAACATTGCATTGCAAACAGCCATGCAGCGCCTGTCTTCCGGTCTGCGCATCAACACAGCCAAAGACGACCCCACCGGCTTGGTCACTGCCACGACTTATGACAGCCAGGTACGCGGCACAAACGTTGCCATCCGCGGCGCCAATGACGCGATTTCGACGGCGCAAACCAATGACGGTTATGCGGGACAGATCATTGAAAACCTGCAACGTCTGTATGAAATTGCGGTCCAGCTTGGCGGTACCGCCTCTGGCGTTGAAGCGACCGCGCTGGTCACGGAAAACGCACGTATTGCCGGGAAGACAACCGCCGCAACCGCCACTGTGGTGGACGGGATAGGAAGCACGGTTACCGGCCTCAGCGCCGTAATTACGGCTCCCACAGCGCTTACGGTCACCGGCATTACTGCCGACATTACCGCCGTGAACACGTCTCGAGCCAACTACGGTGCGGACATGGCGACTTTCGGATCCGCGATTTCCACCATGCAGGTCGCATCTGTGAACCTGTCTGCTGCGTATAGCCGTATTATGGATACCGATTACGCGACGGAAACCACTTCCATGACCCGCAACCAGATTCTGCAACAAGCCGGTACCGCGATGTTGGCGCAGGCCAATCAGGTTCCGAACACGGTTCTGACGTTGCTGAGATAAAAGTAGTAACACCCCCCCAGCCGGTAAACCGGCTGGGGAATTCTGACTAAGGAGAGGCAAAATGCTCATCCAGAATACAAGCAACCTGGCGGTGGCAACAGCGCCAACCAGACCCCCTGGCAACGGTGAGCTTGTTGGTGTTACGGCCCGCTCCAACGCCCCAGTTGAAGCGATGAAGCCTGCAGCTGTACAGCAGCCTTCTGACGCCCAGTTGACGCAGCCTTCTGACGCCCAGTTGACCCAGGAAGTAAACAAAATCAATGCGGCGCTGCAACATGCCAACAGGAATCTGGAATTAAGTTTCAGTGTGGACAAAAGCACCAACCGGCAAATCATCAAACTGATGGATAAGGCAACGGGAGAAACCATTGTGCAAATTCCGTCGGATGCAGTGCTGGCAATAGCACAAGGCATAGACGAATTCCAGCAAGGTTTACTACTGAAACAGAAGGCATAGTCCGGGAGACGTATCTCATGGCAACCAGCAGCATATCCTCATCGACAACGGGTGCCACTCTGGATGTGCCTTCGCTCGTCTCGACGTTGATGACGGCAGAACGCCAGCCCATCGACAAGCTCAACGTCAAGTCCAGTAACTATTCGGCACAAATCACCGCGCTGGGGCTTATCTCGAGCAAAGTAGATGCGCTGCAGACTGCCGCACAGAGTCTGGGCAGCACAAGTTCGAGCAGCCTGCTCGCATACACTGCCACCTCGTCCAATACTGCCGCCCTTTCCGCAACTGCCAGCACATCGGCGGTTGCGGGAAACTACACCCTGAATGTGACCACGCTTGCCCAGTCGCAAAGTCTGGTTGCGGTTGGCCAGGTCAGCGACACCGCCACCATCGACGCGGGCACCTCAACCACGGTCACTTTCGATTTCGGCACCACCGTGGGGGCTGTATTCACCTCCAATGGCAGTGGCACCCAGAACGTCGTGATAGACAGCTCGAACAACACGCTGCAAGGCATACGCGACGCGATCAATGCTGCCAGCATAGGCGTGTCTGCGGCCATCGTTAACGACGGCAGTGGCACTCCCTATCGTCTCGCCCTGACTTCGGACAGCACCGGCGCCGATTACAGTCTCAGAATCACCACCGACGGCGCGGGCAATGGCGTAGACAACCTGTTGGCTTACGATCCGGGTGGCACGCAAAACCTGACCCAGACCCAGGCTGCCCTTGATGCCGTGTTCGATGTCAACGGGATTGCAATCACAAAATCCACCAACACAATCACCGACGCCATTCAGGGCGTCACACTGACACTGACTGGCACCACGACTGCGCCTGCCACGCTGACAGTAGCAAGAGACACTGCCGCCGTCAGCGCTGCGGCAACCAGCTTTGTTGCGGCATACAACAGCTTGTACAGCTCGATGAAGAATTCCTACGCCTACGATTCCGGATCATCATTGGCGGGCGATTCCACGCTGCGCAACCTGCAAACCCAAATGCGCGACATTGCCGCCACCGCAGTCGGCAGCGGCAACTTGACTAACCTGTTTGAAGTCGGCATCAGTTTCAAGGCAGACGGCACCATGCAATTGAATAGCGCCACACTGGACAGCGTCATGGCCACCAGTTTCAGCGACGTTGCCTCCCTGTTCAATTCTGCCACCGGCTTTGCCACGAGGTTTGACGATTGGGCGACAACGACACTTTCCGTGGATGGCACGATTGCCAGTCACACCTCGGTAATTAATCAGCGCATTGACACGATTACCGATCAGATCAGCGCGCTGGAATTGAGAATGACAGTACTGCAAAGGCAATATATCGCGCAATTCACAGCACTGGACGTCGCGCTGACGAGCATGAATTCGACCAGCGCATACCTGACACAACAATTCGCCGCAATGCAGAACAACAACTAATAACTAATATTCAGGAGCAGATCATGAACGCTTTAGCAGGAGTCAAAGCATATTCGAACGTAGGTCTTGAATCGAGCCTGAGCGCGGCCGACCCGCTCAAGCTGATCCTGATGCTGCATCAAGGTGCGCTGCTTGCCATCGCAACAGCAAGAAACCAGATGTTGCAGGATGAGACCGCCGCCAAGGGCGCCTCTATCAGCAAGGCCATCATGATCATCGGCGACGGACTGAAACTGTCGTTGAACATGGATGCAGGCGGAGAAATCGCGCAGAACCTGTCCAACCTTTACGACTACATGAACCTGCGTCTGTTGCAGGCCAACCTGAACAACGATCCGGCCTTGCTGGACGAAGTCAGCAAACTGCTGACCGAACTGCAGGGTGCATGGGAAGGCATTCGCCAGCCGAATGCCACTTCAACACCCGTAACGCAACAGACCGGCCCGGCCAACAAGCCGGTCGCCCTGGTCTACGGAAAGAGTCAGTAATGTCGCTGCTCATCGAGGATTACCAGCGTCTCTCCGGCATCGTCGGACAGATGCGCGAAGCTGCCATCGGGGGCGAGTGGGATCACCTGATCTCGCTGGAGCAGGAATGTCACCGCAAGGTCGAGGAAATCAAACAGCGCGACATCATCCCTTCCAACCCGGATGAACGCGCACAGAAACTTGCACTGCTCAAGAAAATACTTGCCGATGATGCCGATATACGCAGCCGTACTGAAAGCTGGATGGAACAATTACAACGCATCATGCAAAGCCCGCTCAGCGAACAGCGCCTGAAAAAAACCTATTTGGCCAATTACTAATCATCTCCACGATGCATGCTGCCAGCCGACCTCATTTCCACACTCAGCGCGCTCGCATTCACCAATAAACCGCTGATCACTGCAACACCGGACAAGAATGCTCCGCCTGCGGGTCAACAATTCGAGCCCGGACAAAAATTGCAAGGTACGGTGCAAACACAGGTTGCACCCAATATATTCAATGTTCGCGTAGCCAACCAGATGTTGCAAATGCAACTTCCGGCTTTCATCCGCTCCGGCGACATCATCGCACTGCAAGTCGTTTCCCTGCAGCCGCGTCTGACGTTCACCCTGGCCGCATCTTCCAACCCGGTCTCCACACCCGAATCGCTCAGTGCCACTGCGCGCCTGCTCTCTTCGCTTTCCCAACAGCCGCTGGAAAGAAGCTATATACGCCCCATCCAAAGCTCCCCGCTATGGACAGGCGCCCAGACCTCGCCGGACATTGCACAACTCGCCGGCAAATTACATAACGCGTTAAGTCATAGCGGCCTGTTCTACGAATCGCATCAAGCACAATGGATCGCGGGAACCCGCCCCACCACGCAACTGCTGCTTGAACCACAAAACCAGTTACCAAAAGGCCCGTTGCCGCAAAATCAAATGCAGCAAAATCAGTTGCTGATGAACACCAACGTAAAAAGCGCTGAGACTTCCGCCACGCCATCGCCGCTTCCCCAGGCAGGAAGTGAACCCCGCATTGCACCACCCAACATTCCGGGACATCTGCAAACGCTGGTACAACAACAGTTGGGCACACTGGAAACACATCAGGTGTTGTGGCAAGGGCAAGTTTGGCAGGGGCAGGAAATGCGCTGGGAAGTGCATGAGGAATCACCCCAGCGTAACGCGCAGGACATGGAAGAAGGCCAGTGGATCACCCAGATTCATCTGGATTTGCCCAACCTGGGCGGCGTCTCGGCACGATTAAGCCTCAACGGCAACGCACTTACTCTGTCTTTCGAAGTATCCGATACACAAACACGTGACAAGCTGAGCAACGCCAGCTCGCAATTGATCGCCGCGCTATCCGAGCATGGCATCCCCGTCACCCATACACAGATCACCCAGAATGAGCAGCCCGGATAAAACCCCGGCCAGGCAGCTGGCCGTCGCACTCGCCTATCGCGACGGCGATGCCGCTCCCAAGGTGGTCGCCAGCGGTCGCGGGCTGATTGCCCAGGCCATCATTGAACGTGCCAAAGAACACGGCGTCTATGTCCATGAATCTGAAGAACTAGTCAGCATGCTGATGCAAGTGGAGCTGGATCAGCACATTCCCCCGCAGCTCTACCTGGCCGTCGCTGAGCTATTGGCATGGCTATACCGTATGGAACGGGGAGAAACCGCCGCAATTCCCCGTACTGGCCCGATTGCAAACCCGCTACAATCTTCACAGGTGAAACCACGTTGACAATTGCCCCATGCGCACCAAGGAAATTCCACTCAAGATAGAACTGTTCTCCAGCAGTGAGGAAAACGACTACCTCATCACCAATCCGCGTGAAATTATCTCCATCCTGCAAACGATCGCGCATCGCAAATCACGCGTTGCCATGTACTACAACGAAGGCATCAGCATGGTGCTGACCCTGATCCTGGCTGCGAACGAAAACGGCGTCTGGGTCGATGCCGCCTCCAACCCGCTCGACAACCGCCTCATCGAACGCAGCAATCGTGTCATTTTCGTCAGTTCCCACAACCAGGCAAAAGTGCAGTTCATTGCCAGTGACGCCCTGCTGGGGACGTATGAAGACGCACCCGCATTCAGCATGGCCCTGCCGCAAAAACTGCTGCGCCTGCAGCGGCGCGATTATTTCCGCCTGGTCACGCCGGAAACGCATGCAGTCAAATGCATCATCCGCCCTGCCCCCAACCAGCGGGCACATGTCGAACAGGAAATTACCGTCATGGATATCAGCATCGGCGGCGTCGCACTGGTGTGCGAAGCGACTGGCATTGAACTTCAGCCGGGTATGAAATACGAGCATTGCCAGATCGAACTGCCCGAAATCGGCATAGTGGAAGCCACTATTGAAGTAAGAAACAGCCTGGAGATCACCGACCGCAATGGCAAGGTAAAACGCCGCGCCGGCTGCGTTTTCGTCAAACCGGACGGCAAAACCACCATGCAGCTGCAACGCTATGTGGCGCAAATGCAGCAGCACACCATTCAATCGAGATAACCCAATTACCCATGGAGAGCTCAACGCTCATTCCCGCATCCGCCAGAAAGAAACTGGCCATTATGCAGCCCTATTTCTTCCCCTATCCGGGCTACTGGCAACTGCTGGCAGCGGTCGACACCTTCGTGATACTGGATGACGTGAATTTCATCAACCGTGGCTGGATCAACCGCAACCGCATCGCGATCAACGGCGAACCAAGCTGGCTCACTGTACCACTGCAGGGCGCCAGCCAGAACAAGCTCATCTGCGACATCGAGATTGCACTGGACGACGGCTGGAAGAAACGCATGCTGCGCACGCTCACCACCGCCTATGCCAAGGCGCCGTACTCCGCCGATGTGCTGGCACTGTTTGAACACTGGCTGGCGCATGCCGACGGCAATCTCTCCGCCGCGTTGCACCGCAGCATCATGCAGGTGGCCGAATCGCTGGACATCAAAACCGCCATCATCCCCAGCAGCCGCATCTACCCCAAAGGCGAGTTGAAAGGGCAGGAACGCATCCTCGACATCTGCCGCCGCGAAGGCGCTGCCGTGTATGTGAACCCGCCGGGCGGAAAAGAACTCTACGATGCTGCGACGTTCCGCGAGGCGGGAATAGAACTGCGCTTCCTGCAACCCGACCTGCACCAGGATGAATTGCGCAGCGGCGCAAGCGATGGCAGCGTGTTGTCCATACTGGATTCGATGATGCACAACCCTGCAGAGAAACTGACGGGGGCGGTGAAGCGGTTCGACTTGATGAATTAGGCGATGTCTCACACCATTTGTTGACATCCATTCCGGATTCAGGCGCCATTGCAGATGTTTAATGGGAGTTGGATCGCTGAACCTGCTTTCATAACGATTACAATCCCAGATCGCAGAAGGGAAAATGCAAATGTTCAAATGGATCAAGAAGGGGCGCATATTTGTTCCGGACAACCATTACCCATGGATGTTCAGTCATGCTCAATGCCCTTTTCCTTTGGAGTTTGACAGCTTCATCCGCGTGTATTTCGCCACGCGGGAAGCCTACAAGGACGGGATGTGCCGTGCCTATGGCGGATTTGTCGATCTGAATAAAAACACCTTCAAGGTTATCAAGGTTTCCCCGCAACCCTTACTCGATCTGGGCGGCATTGGCGAATTCGACGAATTCGGCTCCATGCCCATCAGCGTGGTCAGGCATAACGATGAGTTTCTTCTTTATTACGTTGGCTGGACCCGACATCATAGCGTTCCCTATGATTGGGAAATCGGATTGGCAAGAAGCACGGACGGAGAAAAATTTGCCAGAGCAGGCAAGGGCCCACTTCTCGGCCCCACCCTGAACGAGCCTTACTTAAATTCCACGCCGGTTGTCTATAAACTTGCGGAAAATGACTGGCATATGTTCTACCACACGGGCGTAAAGTGGATCAGGGAAGGCGACAAGTTTGAGTCGCAATATGTCATCAAGCATGCAACCTCCAGAAATGGCCTGGACTGGAACAGGAACGATATTCAGGTGATCCCCTTCAAGGTGGAAAACGAATGCCAGACCACCCCTGCCATCATGAAACTGGGAGATAGATTCCATATGTTCTTTTGTTACCGTTTCGGGCTGGATTTCAGGGCTGACAGGGATAAGTCCTACCGCATCGGCTACGCCTGGTCCGACGATCTGGTCAACTGGACCCGCGACGACTCACAGGCCGGGATCGATGTTTCCGAGACGGGCTGGGACTCGCAGATGATCGAGTACCCGCACATTGCACAGATCAACGGAAAATTCGTCATGTTTTATTGCGGCAACCATTTCGGAAAAGAAGGATTCGGATATGCGGAACTGGAAATTTAGACCGGATTCACATCCCGGGAAGATCGCATGAAAGTTGCCAGGTATATAGCTCAAACGCTGCGCGACAACGGAATCGATACGGTATTCGGCCATATCGGCGGATTCAATGCGGATCTGGTTGACGCGATGACCGAGAGCGGGAAACAGAAATTCGTGCTGAATTACCACGAACAGGCGTCCGCCTTTGCGGCCAACGCCTTTGCCATGGTCAGGGAAAATCTCGGTGTGGCCACCTCTTCAGGCGCACCCAGTTCCTGCAATCTGGTGGCGGGTATCGCCAACTCGTTTTTTGACTCCGTCCCCTGCCTATTCCTGGTTGGCAGCGTCCACACCAAGGCGGTCAGGAAGTCTCCCGAAGTCAGGCAGAACGCCTTCGAAGAAATCGATATGGTCTCGCTGGTCGCGGGGATCACCAAATACGCGGTAAAGGTAACCGACCCAAAGGACATACGCTATTGCCTGGAAAAGGCTCTTTATATTGCCAGGGAAGGGCGCAAGGGACCTGCGGTCCTGGACATTCCCTATGACGTAGCCCGCAGCGACGTCAACGTGGAGGAACTGAAGGGTTTTTCTCCACCACAAAAAGAAGGCTTCGATCCAGTCGACGTGCATGAATTCGTCACGACACTGAAAAATGCCAAGCGGCCCTTGCTGCTTCTCGGCGGCGGGTGCAGGAGTGCGGCGTCGAGACAAGCGCTGGGCGCGTTGCTCGACAAGGTGGCCATTCCCGCCGTTGCGTCCCTCTGCGGGCTTGACGTGCTGCCGCACGACCATCCTTGTTTTGCCGGTTTCATCGGACATTATGGCAATCGATATGCCAACTTCGCGCTGGCAAATTGTGATGCGCTGGTCGTGCTGGGATCAAGGCTGGACGAAAGGCAGATTGCCGGCAACAAGGACAGATTCGCCCCGGATGCGAAGATCATCCGCGTTGATATCGATCACGTGGAGCATGTCCGTACGATTGCGGCTCACGCCAGCATTTATTCAAGTGTCGAGAATTTCCTGAAGACAGTCCTGGAGGGAAATTTCCAGGGACTGCATTTTCCCAAATGGCACGAAGCGATCGCCGCATGGAAGAAGCGCTATCCTTCGCACGACGCGAATCTCGATGCAGTCGAAGCGCATAATTTCCTGAATGCCCTGTCCGACCACCTTCCGGAAAATCTTGTGGTTTGTGCCGATGTTGGACAGAACCAGATGTTTACGGCGCAGTCGTTACGGCTGCGGCAAGGAAACAGGCTCCTGAATTCTGCCGGGTACGGCTCCATGGGATATTCCCTCCCCGCCGCGATAGGCGCGGCCTACGCACGGCCAGGCGCAACGATTGTCTCCATCAATGGCGATGGTGGGCTGCAAATGAACATACAGGAACTGCAAGTCGTAAAGCGGGACAAGCTCCCGATCAAGATCATCGTCTTGAACAACAATTGCCTTGGCATGATCAGAAGGTTGCAGGAAAGACTGTTTGACGACCGTACCATCGCCACGGTGCAGGGCTACGAGTCTGCCGATTATTCCGCCATCGCCCCGGCCTATGGTCTGGAGTATGTGAAGATTGATTCGCCGGCGCAATATGGCCTTATGCAGGAGCTGTTAAACAGCCCAACCTCTGTTCTCGTAGAAGTAATGCTCCCCCAGAAAATAATGAACAATCCCGAGCCTGGCGCCGAGATCGATTTGCAGACGCCGCTTCTCTCCAAGGCTGAAAACGCGCAAATCAAAATGGATTGCGACTTCTGATGCGCACCATTCTGGTATCAGGTGCTTCCGGCATTGTTGGATACGGCATCCTGAGATCTTTGAGGCAGAGTCATCCGGACTGCCGCTTGATCGGCACGACCGTACATGAGGGCAGCGTCGCGCCCGCCTTTTGCGACCTTTTCGAGAAAGCCCCGATGACCAATGATGCGGGCTATTTCGCATGGCTGGCTGATTTGATCGGGGAATACAAGGTTGCGCTGGCCATTCCCGGGATTGAAGTGGATGTGTTTGCGTGGAATGAACACCGCGCGGTAATTGAACAAAGCGGGGCGGTCGCTGCGCTGAACAATCCCGAACTGATCAGGTTGTGCTCCGACAAATGGCGCTTTTACCAACGCCTCGTCGAAAATAATTCACCCTACGCCATCCCGACCAGCCTGGAGCTTGCCGGGACAGCAGCGCAATTTCCCTTGCTGGCAAAGCCAAGGAAAGGATCGGCCTCAAGAGGAATAACGGTCATCGAAAACAGTGAAAGCCTGGAGACGTACCTGAGCACTCCCCGGCCCATGATGATGTTCCAGCCAGTCATCGGCAATGTGGAGGAGGAATATACGGTCTCTGCCTTTTTCGACAAGACCGGCAAGCTATGTTCTTTCATCACCCTGAAAAGAAAACTATCCGAAACCGGTTTCACGGAAAGCGCAGAAACCGCCGAGCTGGCCGGAGTCGAGGATGCACTTCTCCATCTGGGCGGGATATTCAAGCCCGTTGGCCCGACAAACTTCCAGTTCAGAGTTGATGAGGGACAACTGAAATTGCTGGAAATCAATCCGCGAATCTCCTCCGCGACGTCGATCAGAACGGCATTCGGCTACAATGAAAGCGCCATGACCGTCGAGCTATTCCTTGGTGGCAAAAGCCCTGCCCAGCCACAAATCAGGCGTGGCCATGCGATCAGATATACAGAGGACAAGATTTTTTATGATAGCGCTGATCTCTGACATCCACGGTAATTACCAGGCATTGACCAGGGTCCTGGCAGAAATCGACAGCATGGGCATCCATGAGGTTTACTGCCTTGGGGACGTGGTGGGCTACTACACCGAGATAAATGAATGCTGCGATGAAATACGCAGGAGAAATATCAAGACAATCATGGGAAATCATGACTGGTACATGGCGGGAAAAAGTTTCTGCCCGAGATCAGAGAGTGTAAATGACTGCCTCAAGTATCAGAGAGGCGTTATCTCCGCGGAAAATCATGCCTGGCTGTGCAGCCTGCCTGTTTTCTTGAATGCGGGTTCATTGTCGATGGTGCACGGCGGATGGGGCGACCCGATTGACGAATACCTGAACCCAACCGAGGAATATTTTTCAAGGATAGGCGGCAAATATTTTGCCTCGGGACACACGCACAGACAAGTAGTCCGCCAATTCGGGGACAAGGCTTATTGCAATCCCGGCTCTGTCGGGCAACCCAGGGACGGTGACCCACGAGCCGCGTTTGCCACATTTGATGGAAGCACGTTTCACCTTCATCGGGTCGAATACGATTTCAACAGAGTCGGCGAACTGATGGAAAAAGCCGGTTTTTCCGGTTATTACTATGAATGCTTGAGGAGTGGCGCCAAGAGGCTTGGCTGGGCAGAGACTACGAGGCGATGAATCTGGCGCTTTGGATGCCTATACTGGTGAACTCGACAGTCTGATCCTGCCGCACGTCAACACCGAGTGCATGCAGTTATTTCCTCAAGGAAGTGTCGGCACGCCCCCCCGATGAGATTCTTCTCATAACGCTCATTGCGACAAGTTAATTATTCCGCGTTCTCGCAGAGAATTGATGATTTCATCGACACATTGAGCTAGCGATAAACTCCCCGTATCCACAATAAGTTCCGGGCTTACCGGCTCCTCATAGGGGGATGAGATGCCTGTGAAATTCTGAATCTCGCCAGCGCGAGCGCGCCGATACATTCCCTTCACATCCCGGCTCTCACAGATTTCCAACGGGCAACGGCAGTACACCTCAATGAAATCTCCAACTTCAAATAGCTGGCGAGCCGCCAGCCGATCTGAGCGAAAGGGGGAAATGAAGGCCGTTAGCGTTATAACGCCTGCATCGACAAATAGCTTTGCTGTCTCACTGATCCGGCGAATATTTTCCTTGCGAGCATTGTCAGAAAATCCCAAGTCTGCACACAACCCATGCCGTACGTTGTCACCATCCAGAACATAAGTGCGGCAATTCATCTGAAACAGTTTTTCCTCGACCGCGTGAGAGAGCGTAGATTTCCCCGAGCCGGAAAGACCTGTGAACCATATTACCGCGCTTTGGTGATTATTTAGCCGCTCCCTGCGATCACGTGTCACGCTTGAGTGATGCCAGACAATGTTTACGCTTTGCTTCATATGGCAAGATCGGCTTTAGGCTGAAATTCACATGGATAACCTAGTGCCTGCAAATCCAACCCAGTCATTTCGGCCAACGCCCTGTTGTGGGGAGCAAACATACTATTGAGCACATCCCGCCAATGCGGCGAATATTCCGCTTCCTTGGGAAGGACGTAGTCCTTTATCACCTCTGCGGCCGCACGATAGATCATCGTCCGTGTCGAATAGCTTGTTTCCGCCTCTTCCGGAACACTGTCGCCATAGGTAACCTTCCAGTGCGCCCTCAATTTTTCCGTATCCGTCATACCAAAATGCCCGCTTCCCATGTTGTTCGGGTATTTCTCGTTCATTTGTCGCACCGCCTCGATAAAGCGCTTGTCATCCGAATTGTTATACTTCTTTAATTCCAGCCCTAACGGGTTGATACCGGCATACAAACTGATTTCCTTCAGCACTTCTTGCGGCTCACGAACCAACAGTTCCATCGGCACTACCGCCACGCTTTCCACCCCGAACAGCCTGGCATAGAGATCAAACATGCGGTCGTAATACATATCGGTCAAGATGGTGCGAAACTGGTGGAAATAGTGGTATTCGATGAATCGGTTGAAATCCCCCTGATAACCGCAGCGTATACACTCAAAATAGAATGAGCGGAACAGGTCAAGCTGGTTGCGGATCACCATGAGAACCTTGCATTCCGGACCAAACAGCGAATGTAGCCGCCGCGCCTTTTCCACCACATCAATATCGTAATGAAAGGTAAACGCCATGCTCTCTGATGAAAAGCAGAGCAGTTTCTTCGACTCATCCCGCTCACACATTTCGATGTGCGAGAGCAAATAATCGCGCGTCTTCTGTTCGTCATACACGAACGATTTGGCATATCGCAGATCGACCTCGCCGATGCTCGCCATTTCCTCGGTTATCCAGCCATGCACATTTTCCGCCCTGCCCCAGCCAAGAAAATATATTTCCGGATGCTTGTTGAAATAGTCCAGTTGCAGACTCGTGGACATGCATTTTGGATACCCGATATGAAGCAACCTTGTCTTAGCCATAATTTTTGAGAACTTTCCGTATCAAGCAAGAATTGAATTTCACAACACCCCGATCATTCCCCACATTACCGGATGCAACATCAAACCTATTTTACCCACGCCATTTGGACATTTTCGCTATCACTTGTGTCATTTCGCACTCTCCAGCCAGTCTCGCCAGATCAGGCGCAATTGAGTTTCGAAGTTGCGTACAAACGTCCTCACATCCCACTGCGGTGACGCAGCCATATGCCTGCCCAGCGTGGCGCGCAACTCAACCAGTTGCGCCGGATCCGCGGCGAACGCCACTGCCTTGGCGATATATCCGGCCGTATCATCGGCAATAAACCTGTCCAGTCCGGCACCAGCCAGGATGGCACCCGTGCTTCTGCCGCGCCAGTCGTTGCCCGCAAGGCTGATCACCGGAATCCCCTGCCACAGCGCATTGATGGTGGTCGATCCGCTGCTGTAGGGAAACGTATCGAGCGCAATATCGACCAGTTCATAGTTCTTCTTCATGTGCCTGTAGTGCGACATCCCCTCCAGAATCAACCTCTCCGGCTCGACTCCTCTCTGCTTGAAGAAAGACCTTACCCGCTCGCCCTCGGATGGCAAACGCAGGTTGTTGGACTTCAGGTACAGGCAAGAGCCGGGTACCTGCCCGAGCAGCTCGGCCCAGGTAGCCAGCACGCGCTCGTTGACCTTGAAAAAATCGCCAAAGCAGCCGAACGTCACATACCCGTTCTTTTCGCAACGCGGCCGGGCCACGACAGGTGGTTCACCCAAATCCCATGCGCAAATCGTCCCCGTCGGCATCTTGAATACTTTTTCGACGAACACATCTTCTTCGCCGTCACGAACGCAGTATTCGTCGGCGATGGCATAGTTGTACGCCTTCACCCCCACCGTGCAGGGCAGGTTGTACCAGTTCAACTGGATGGGCGCGGGCTGCATGAGCAGCGTTTCGAAATAGTTCGGGCTGCGTATGCGCCCGTTGATATCCAGCATGATGTCGATGGCGTCGCGGCGCACCAGCGCAAAGAAATCCGCGCCGGGCAATTTGCGGATATCACGGTACTGGTCGACAAGGGGCCGGATCTTTTCCTCGCCGATGCCGAAGTTATAGCAATACAGCTCGATCCGGCTGCGGTCGTGCATCCTGAAGAGTGGATATAGTGTGTAGGCACCGATCACGCTGTCGAAATAGTCTCCGACGATCCCTACCCTGAGACGCCGCTCGGGGTCGCGGTCGTTCTTGAACTCATGGGGCTGCGGCAGCAACTCCTCATGCGCATGCTGTTTCGACCACTCCCGGCTTTCCCGGAAATAATCCGCCGCGGTATGTCTGTCGCTCGCGAGATAGCATTTGAGCAGGAAATTATGGTTATCCACCGAGTTGTCTCGCGACAAGTCTGCGCGCGCCAATTCCTCGGCCTGGTCGATCAATCCAAAATTGAAGAATGCCTCCCTGGCAGGTGCGCTGTCCTGTATGTCGGCCTTGGCGTGTTTCATCAACTGGTTCGCCATTTGATGGTCAGGATATTGCGCCAGTACCTTGTTCACATAAGGGATCGCATCGTTGCTCCTTCCCTGGTTGATCCGGATCTTGGCGAGCAGGTTCAGCACATCGATGTTGTCGGGTTCGATCTGGTGCGCGCGGATGAAACTCTTCCAGGCGCCGTCCAGATCATGATCGCGCGTGAACTGAATCATCCCAACGCGCGAATGCGCAGCCACAGACTCATGTCCGAGCGCTATCGCGTTCTGGTAATGAATCATGGCCTCATCCATGTTGCCCATGTCGTAATAGACCGTGGCTACATTGAAATTGGCTTCCGGAGAATCCGGGCATAGTTCCAGCAGTTTGCGGAAGCATTCAAGCGCCTGCTCCAGCCGCTTCGATGCCAGCAACAGCGCACCGAGTTCGTTAAGTACAACGGCCGAATCGGGCCTGACAGAAAGCGCCGCCCGGTAGAATCCCTCGGCAATCGATTCCTGCCCCATCTGGCTGGCTGCCTGGCCCAGAGAATGGAAAGCGTCAAAATTCGCCGGATCCAGTGCCAATACCTTCTGGTACGACATGATGGCCTCCGCAAGGCGGCCGCTCCGATGAAATCCTGTCGCCTCCTCCAATGCAGTTGCAACGCTGGATGAAGCTTCGTTCTGCAGTAAATTGGAATTCAATTACATCCCTCCAGCACAAGGGTGAAACATTCCTTCACTTGCTCGACCAACCTGATGGCCACTCAATCCTTGACCACGTACGCCGTCGGCATCCAGCCGTTGGGGAACGTGCGTATCACCGCATGCGGCAACACCTCGCGCACCGCGCGCGTCTCGCCGGGCGCGATATCCAGGTTGTACTGGTCGAAGATGACAATGCCGCCCGGCGTCATGCGCTCCCAGAAATATGGCAAGCTGTTCCTGACCACCTTGTAGATGCCGATGTCGAATATCACCAGTTTGAATTGCAAGTGCGGGTGATCGCGGAAGAATCCGTCCACCGCATCCGAGGTCATGTCCATGTCGTGCACTTTGAGGATGTGCCCCAGATCCTGCGCCTTGATCAACGCATCCACCCGCGATTTGGGTTCGGCATATGCGCCTTCGATCAGGTGCGCCTTGTCTTCGTCCGCGACATTGCGTTCGCCCTGGAACCAGTCGAAGCCGTGCATCTGCGTCAGCGCATGCGGTTCGTACAACTGGCTCAGCTTGGTCAACAGCATGGAGCCCGCGCCCTTGTACATGCCGATCTCGGCCATATGCCCGGCAATGCCCAACGTCTTCTGGTAGGTCTCGATCAGCGCCATGAAACGCGCCAGCGTGAGATGCCCGATGAAGCAGGGAAAGTTGTGGAGATAGTCCTCGGTGCTATAACCCAGCCCCTTGATGGTTTCCAGCGCCCGGTAATAGGGCTCCTTCATGGCGGCAAATTTGCTGCTTTCCAGATCACCCGGTACGAAATCGCCTTTGGACATGATTGTTCTACCCCCTGAATTTGATGAACAGTGCTTTGCCGCACTCGAATGATCGTTCGATATCGTCTGCTCGCTCCTGCAATAGTGCATCGCCGACGCGTTTGGGGCCGTCGCCGTGCGCCCAGATATAGTCGTCGAGAATCAGCCAGCCGTTTTTATCCAATAGCGGCAGCCACGAATCGCAATCCAGTTTGACCTGCGCATAGTCGTGATTGCCGTCGATGTGCATGACCGCGATGCGGCCCTCATAGTCCACACGCCCGAAGGCCGGACTCTGCACCGACTTTTCTTTCTTGAATGTCTCGCAACCGCGCACCGATTCCTGCTGCAGGTAATTGAAACTGCCGAAACCGATGGGATAAGTGTTGACGGCGAAATCTTGCGGCGGCACGTCCCAGCGCCATTCATTTACCAGCCCGATCCTGACCGTCTCGGGCGAATCGTGCTGCGTGGCAGCGGCAGCCTGCCAGGGATCAATGGCGAGCACGTTGCCGATGCGGTAGCGCCGCGCCAACAGCGCCAGCACCGCAGCCGACTTGCCCACCAGCGAACCGACTTCGACCACGTCACCCCTGGGCGCGCTGGCGAAAATACCCATCATCGCCGCAATCTTCTGTTCGTTCGATTCGCCGTAGATGTTCACCGCCATGCGGAACACCGCTGCGATCTCGAGATCACCGAGATCGCTCTTGCCGCCGGCATGCTGATCGATGAGGCCACGCCAGAAGGCGACCTTCTTCATCAGCCTGTCGAAACGCTCGATCTCGCGTTTGATCGGTGAACTGCCCACCAGCCGCAACGGCAAGTCCTGTTCCGCGATGAAGCGCTCCAGCCAGGAATACGCTGCGGCCACCGGGGCGTACACGCGGGTGATGTTGTGCTGTTGCACCAGCGCCATGAAGTGCGCGGGGAATTCCGGGTCGTCCACGTAGGGCAATAGCAGCAGCGTACCTGCTTCAGCAGCCAGTTCCGCATCCCATACGGACGAGGCCGCGACCACGCGCTCGTCGCGTTCGCGCGATACTTCAAGGTACTCGCGCCCGTCCGGATGCGCGGCGGGAAACACCAGCGTGGCGGATTCGGACATCGCATTCACTTTCATTCTCCCTCTTTGCGCAGCGCGCGCCGCAAGCATTCCACGACCACATCCTGCGTCTCCACATCCAGATCGGGATACATAGGCAGACACACCACGCGATGCGATATATCCGCCGCAACCGGCAGATTGCTCAATGCGGACGAATGCAGCCCGCGATACACGGGAAACTCGCTGATCAGCGGATAGAAATAGCGCCTCACATGGACGCCGCATTCACGCATGCGCAGGTATAACTCGTCGCGCGAAATCGGAAAATCGTCCTCGATGAAAATGGGAAAGTAGGCATGGTTGTAGCGAATATCATCCGGAATGTGGTGCATGCGAATGCCGCGCACATCCTTGAGCAAGGCGCGATAACGCGCATCCACGTGCTTGCGCCGCTCCAGCGCCTCGTCGATATATTTGAGTTGCAGCAAGCCGAATGCCGCCTGCATTTCGTTCATCTTGCCGTTGATACCGGGCCCGATCACGGTGGTCTCATCGGCAAAGCCGAAGTTTTTCAGATAATCGATGCGGTGCTTGGTCTTGGCATCGCGGCAGATGATCGCGCCGCCTTCGAAGGTGTTGAAAACCTTGGTGGCATGGAAACTGAGGATGGACATATCGCCGTATTCCAGCACGGAGTGACCGTTTCCCAGGCGCATGCCGAAGGTGTGCGCCGCATCGTAGATCACCTTGAGGCCATAGGTGTCGGCGATATGTTCGATCTCTTCCACTGCACATGGCACGCCATACACATGCACCGGCAGAATGCCCGTGGTCTGCGGCGTGATCGCCGCCTCGATCTGTTTCGGATCCAGATTCAGGCTCACCGGATCGATGTCCACGAACACCGGCTTGATGCCGTTCCAGTCCAGCGCGTGACTGCTCGCCACAAAGCTGTAGGGTGTGGTGATGACTTCGCCCGTCACGCGCAACGCCTGCAACGCAGTGACCAGCGCCAGCGTGGCATTGGCAAACAGCGAGATATGTTCTACGCCGAGATATTTCGCCAACGCCTGTTCCAGTTCCTGGTGATAGGGGCCGTTGTTGGTGAGCTGTTTGCTGTCCCATATCTTTTGCAGATAGGGAATGAATTCCGCCAGCGGAGGCAACAGGGGTTGCGTAACGTAGATCGGGGATGATTTTTGCTGCCCGCTCATTTGCCTGCCTCCTGCATCGTTGCGTCCGTTTCCTGCATGTCCACTTCGAATGCCTGCGGCGGCAACCCGGCACACCAGCGCCGCCACATGGTGCGCAGCGCGCGCGCCAGTCCTGCGGCAATCAGTTGCGGCTGGCCCAGTGCCGATCCGGATAAACGTTCGCGCAGCACGGCGCGCAGTGCAGACAACGCCGCCAGGTCGCCCGCAAGCGATAGGCCCTTCTGCACGAAATCCGTCGCATCACTGGCGACGCAGGCCTCCAGCCCGACATGGCCGAGAATCTGCGCGCCCGGTCGCCCCGCCACGGTGCTGCCCGCGAGCGTCAATGTCGGCACGCCCATCCACAGCGCGTGAAAAGTCGTCGTGCTGCCGTTATAGGGAAAGGTATCAAGGCAGATGTCCACCTGCCGGTGCAGCGCCAGATAATCCGCCATGCCGCTGCGCGGGTGAAAATCCAGGCGTTCGAGCGCAATGCCTTCCTGTGCAAACCAGTCGATCAGCATCTTGTGTTTTCCGTCCTCCGGCATTCCCCCCAGCAACATGCGCGAATCGGGCAAGGCGCGCAGGAGTTGTGCCCAGAGCGCGATCACGCCGGAACTCAGCTTGCTCATGCGGTTGAAGCTGCCGAAAGTGATATGGCCGTTGTCCAGCGCAGGCAGGTCACTGACCGGCGGCGCATCCTGGCTCGGCTGGAACGTTGCGCTGGCGGGCAACTGCACGATCTTTTCCGTGAACTGGTCGTCGAATCGGCCGTGCGGCAACAGGTAGCGGTCGGCCAGGTAGTAATCCATCAAAGTCAGTCCGGTCGTTCCCGGATACCCCATCCAGCTTGCCTGCAGCGATGCGGGTTTGCGCGCGAACGCTGGCAGCCGGTTATTGTTCGCATGTCCCGAAAGATCGATCAGGATGTCGATGCCGTCGACCAATATCTTTTCCGCCAGCGCGGCATCCGACATGCCCGCGACCGGGTGCCAATGCGCGAAATGTTGCTTGATACGCCGCGTGGTCGCGTCGTCGACAACATGGCTGTAATAAGCGTGCAACGTCAGCTGCGCATTGCCGGCCAAACAAGCCAGTATCGGCTCGACGAAATAGGCAACCGCATGATCGCGAAAATCGCCTGAGACGAAACCGACCTGCAGATTGCGTTCTGGATCGCGTGAATTGGTGTGATGCGGCAGTTCGGCCGGCGACAGGGTTTCGTACTGTTCGCCAAAACGGCGGTGCTCGAGAAACAGCGCCTGCGCATCCAGCGTAGCGCTTTGAGTCAGGCAGAAAAGCAGGTTGCTGTGCGCCTGCGCAAAGTCGGGTTTGCTTTCCAGCGCCCGCCGGTAGCTGGCCACTGCCTCCTCCAGGCGTCCCAAATCGTGCAGTGTGCTGCCCAGATTGCCATGCGCTTCAGCCAGGTTCAGTTTGTATTCCAGTGCCTTGCGGTAGCTGGCCTCACCCTCTTCGGCGCGCCCCAGAGCATTGAGCGTGCTGCCCAGATTGCTGTGCGCCTCGGCATAATCCGGCTTTATCTGCAGTGCCTTGCGGTAACAGGTTTCGGCATCTTCGAGCCGGCTCATGTCCTGATATGTGGCGCCCAGATTGCAGTACGCTTCGGCATAGTCCGGTTTGATCTGCAATGCCTTGTGGTAGCTGGCTTCAGCCTCCTCCGGCTTGCCCAGGTTCTTGAGCGCATTACCCAGATTGAAATGCGCTTCGGCATGCTGCGGATCGATTTGCAACACTTGCCGAAAACTGTCAACGGCCGCTTTCTCTTTCCCAAGATCATGCAGCACGATACCCAGGTTGTTGTGCGCCTGGGCGTTGTGCGGGTCGAGTTGCAGTGCGCATCGGCAACTGGCTTCGGCTTCCTCAAGCCGCCCCTGATCGTGCAGCAAGGCACCCAGGTTGCCGTGTGCCCTTGCGTAATCCGGTTTGATTCGCAACGCCTTGCGGTAGCAAGCTTCGGCTTCGTCCGGACGCTTCAATTCCTGCAATGTGCTGCCCAGGCAATTTTGCGCCTGCGCATAATCCGGATTGATTTTCAGCGCCCGCCGGTAGCTGGCTTCGGCTTCCTCAAGCCTGCCCAGATTCTGCAGGATGATGCCGAGATTGTTGTGCACTTCGACATCGCGCGGCGCCAACGCCACCGTTTTCTGCATGGCAGGCAAAGCATCCTGGTTGCGCCCCATTCGCTGGTACACGACACCCAGCATTTTCCAGCCTATCCAGTGACGCGGGTAGCGCTCTGTCATGGTTTGCGCCAGCGCGGCCACTTCCTGCAAACGGCCCTGGTTGAATGTTGCCAACAGCGTATCGATTTCCTTCTGGCCGGGATTTTTTCCGAAATGCTTGCCTGCCTTCAGGGTTGTCTTGCCCGGTTTTTTTGCGCCGCCTCTCCCGCTGCCGTTCGAGCCGGAAGACGCGGGCGGCGGCTTCAGACCGGTTGGGCCATCCGCCGGCGCCACATCCTGCGCGCTGTTTTGCAGAAGCTGTTCCAGCGCATCGACTTCCTCCCCGTCCAGTCCCTGCTGCCGAGCGATCTCCAGTACCTGCCGCGCATCGTCCATCTGGCCGGCTCGGTACAACGCATCAATGTAACTCAACCAGTATTGACCATGCGTCGGCTCGGCCTCGAGTGCGGCCAGAAAATAGCCCAGGCCGGCCGCAGGTTGTTCCATCTGCACCGACACGACGCCCAGATTGTGATTGGCCTTGGAATGATTCGGTTCAATCTGCAAGACGGCCCGATATTGCGCTTCAGCTTCCTGCAGCCGGCCGGCCTGCTGGTGTTCCAGGGCTTGACGAAACGCCTGTTCTGCCGCCGGCAATCCGGCCTGAGATGAGGAAACATCAATGCTCATTTGCCTGTCACTTTCAGGTTCGTTTCAAACGATTCCACCGGACATGTCGTCCGGCGCGGCCCGATCACTGTACAGATCAGACCTGCATGTTCATGATGTCGTTGTAGGCCGCCACCACTTTGTTGCGCACCTGCACGGTCGTCTGGAACGAGATGTTGGCCTTTTGCATGGCAATCATCGTATCGCTCAGACTCACCTTGTCATCGCCCAGCACAAAAGCCCTTTGCATGGCTTCAGCCTGATGTTGCGCCTTGTTGACGCCGTCCAGGGAGGATTTCAGCACATTGGCAAAATCAACGCCTCCAGCCGAAGCAGGAGTCTGCACCGGCTGTCCCTGGGCGGCAGCCATCGCCGCACGCATCTGGCTTAAAAGACTGTCCACACTGGAAACGTCCATACTCATGGTTCACCTCCGTAAAAAACTAACTCGCATAGCGAGAACCCCCTGCCTCCTGCTCCCGCCGGGATAACCAGGGAACGGACAGGGTGCAGGTATTTCCCTGCGCATATCCTGTAACCCGTCCGTTTTCCATGACCGCACTGTACGCGCCCGAATAGCCTGTCAAGCTGCGGAAAAGCACCTGATTTCCCCCGCTTTTCGGCCTACCAATCTTGTCTTGCGGGCAGATAATGCCCAGCATGAGGGAGTGACCCTTGTTTTTACATGGGAAGAAAAGCATGGCAGAAAATCCAAACGCTTCTTTGACGCGACTGCTCTTCGGTATGCCCAGCCAGCAAAAGCTCGGGCTGATCATTGCCGTGGCCTCAACTGTGGCATTGCTGGCCGGCTTGTTTATGTGGGGACAGACGCCGGATTACCGGGTGCTCTACGCAAACATGTCCGAGCGTGACGGCGGCGCGGTCATCGAAGCCTTGCAGCAACAAAATATCTCTTTCAAGTTCACCGACGGCGGCACGCTGATGGTGCCCGAAGACCGGGTGCACGAAGTACGCCTGCAGATGGCCGCAAAAGGACTGCCCAAGGGAGGTACGGTCGGCTTTGAGATCATGGAGAATCAGAAATTCGGCACCAGCCAGTTCCTTGAGCAGGTAAATTATCAACGGGCAATGGAGGGCGAATTGGCCCGTTCGGTGGAAACCATGGCCTCTGTCGCCAGCGCACGCGTGCATCTGGCTATTCCCAAACAGACGGTGTTCGTCAAGAAGCAGCAGAATCCCAGCGCCTCGGTCGTACTCTCACTTCACGCCGGGCGTTCACTGGAGTCCGGTCAAGTCAGCGCAATTGTGCATTTGATTTCCAGCAGTGTGCCCAATATGCCGGCACAAGCCGTCACCGTAGTGGATCAAACCGGAACCCTGTTGAGTTCGGCACGTAACAGCAGTACCGATCAGTTTATGGACGCGACGCAACTCAAATACGTACGCCAGATTGAGCAGGATTACGTCAAACGTATCGAGGGCATTCTGATCCCCATCACCGGTATAAACAACGTACGCGCCCAGGTCACCGCCACCCTTGATTTTGCGCAGACAGAGCAGACTTCAGAAAGCTATAAACCCAACCAGCCGCCCAACCAGGCATCAATACGCAGCCTGCAAATGCTGGAAACACAGAACGGGACCACCAGCACCAGCACTGGCGGCGTCCCCGGCGCTTTGTCCAATCAGCCGCCGGTTGCGGCCACCGCGCCCATCGCCCCCCCTGCCAATGCCGCACCTGCCAATACCGCAACAGTCGGTGTCGACACCAACAGCGCTGTCAGCAACAAACACAAGGAATTGACCACCAACTACGAAGTGGATCGCGTTATCCAGCATACCAAGTCGCCTGTGGGCAATATCAAGCGTCTGTCCATTGCTGTAGTGGTAAACAACCCCACCAGAACCAGCAAGTCAGGCAAGGTTACCTCCCGCCCCTATAGCGCTGCCGAAAAAGCGCAGATCACCGCGTTGGTCAAGGAGACGGTCGGCTTCGATGCAAAACGCGGGGACAGTCTCAATCTGCTCAATAGCGCCTTCAGCACCACACCTGAGGAGATCGTACCTGATGTGCCTGTATGGAAGCAGCCCGGCACCGTCGCCATGGCCAAGGACGCCTTGAAATTTTTGCTGATCGCAGGCGGCATCGGATTCCTGTTGTTCGGCGTCATCAGGCCGGCCTTCAAGACCGTTGCCGAGCAGAGTGCCGCCCAGGAAGAAGCCTGGGCATCCAACCCGGTCGCGCACCATTCAGGTAATGCCTCCGCGTTATATGCCTCGCAACAAAATGCAAACTCATACGAGGACAACCTGCAACTTGCCAAGCAACTGGCAAAGGAAGAACCCAAGATCGTCGCCTCAGTCGTCAAACAGTGGGTGAACAAAGATGAGTGATGCAGGCGCAAACAAGAGTGCCATCCTGCTCATGACGCTGGGCACCAGCGAGGCTGCCGAGGTGATGAAATATCTGGAGCCAAAAGAAGTGCAGAAAATCAGCACCGCAATGGTCACACTGAAGAATTTGTCGCGCGAGGATATTTCCAACGTGTTCAATGAATTTCATGTGGTCGCTTCCGGAAAAACCGCCATCGGCATGGATTCCGACGAATACATCCGTGACGTGCTGACCCAGGCGCTGGGCGATGACAAAGCCGCCGGTCTGCTTGACCGCATTCTGCACAACAGTGACACCAGCGGCATCGAAAGCCTGAAGTGGATGGATCCCGTTTCGATTGCCGACCTGATCTCCAACGAACATCCGCAGATTGTCGCCACGATCATGGTGCATCTTGAACCGGATCTGGCGGCGAGTGTGATGGCGCTATTGCCGGAGCGCCTGCGCAACGATGTGATGCTGCGTATCGCCACGCTGGACAGTGTACAGCCCACCGCACTGCAGGAATTGAACGATGTACTCACCAAACTGCTCGCCGGCAATGCCGTCGGTAAAAAAAGCATTCGCGGTGGCATCAAGACCGCTGCCGAAATTCTCAACTACATGGGCAATCAGGAAGCCATATTGGAGTCGGTGCGCGGACATGACGCGGAGCTGGCGCAGAAAATGATGGACGAGATGTTTGTATTCGAAGATCTGCTGGAAATGGAGGATCGGGGCATCCAGTTGGTGCTGCGCGAAGTGCAATCCGAATCGCTCATCGTCGCGCTCAAAGGCGCCAGCGAAGAATTGCGCGAGAAGATATTCACGAACATGTCGCAGCGCGCTGCCGAGATGTTGCGCGAAGATCTGGAAGCCAAAGGGCCGGTCAAACTCAGCGAAGTGGAATCGGAACAGAAGGAGATTCTCAAGGTCGTGCGCCGTCTGGCCGACGAAGGCCAGGTGATGATAGGCGGCAAGGGAGAGGAAGAATATGTCTGATCTCGTCACAACGCCCGCACCCGAGGTGGATCCCGAAAAACTCACCGCATGGCAACGCTGGGAAGCTCCCAATTTCGACGGGGGTACTGTTTTCCGTGCGGGTGGCGTGGCACTTCCCACTGCTTCACAGGTCGAAGGAATACAGCAACAGGCACGTGATGAAGGTTATCAGGCTGGCCATGCCGATGGCCTGCAAAGAGCACTGGATGAGAATCAGCGTCTGGCTGATTTGATTGGCCTGTTCGAACAAGAAATTGATGAGCAAATCGCACACGAACTGCTGGATCTGTCGCTGGATATTGCGCGTCAGGTCTTACATCAGGCGCTCAAGGTAAATCCGGAATTGTTGCTCGGAGTGATTCGCGAAGCTATTGCTACCCTGCCGCACGTCAATCAGGGCGCACATCTGATATTGCATCCGGACGATGCAGCTTTGCTGCGCGAGCGCATGGGTGAACAATTGACGCAATCCGGCTGGAAAATCTTCGAGGATGCGCATATCGAACGCGGTGGTGCCCGTATCGAAACCGCCAATAGCCAGATCGACGCTTCAATAGAGACCCGCTGGAAACGCGTGGTCGCCGCTTTGGGACAGGATAAATCATGGTTGATTCAGGAATGAACGAAAACTCGGACATCGTTGAGCCAAGCCTTCCGATTCGCGAAGGAATGTCGGGGGGTGCTGATGTAACGACCAGCCATTCGATCAGGCTCAACCTCCACCAGCAGCGCTGGCAGGATCTGCTGCGTCTTAACCGCGAGATGGTCACGCAGTGCAACCCTTTGCAGGTGAGCGGGCGCCTGACCAAAGTCACTGGATTGGTAATGGAAGCGGTTGGCTTGCGCATGGCAGTGGGCAGCACCTGCTGGATCGAACTGCCGAACAACCGCATCGAAGCTGAGGTCGTCGGATTTGCGGGTGACAAGCTGTTCCTGATGCCGGAAAACGACGTACAGGGGCTGGTGCCCGGCGCGCGCATAACCCCCTCCGAACCGTTAAACATCCCGATCACCATCGGACAGCGTCAGCAACTGCGCCGGCGTGCCGCCGATCTGGCGCGACATCTTCCGGTTGGCGAGCACTTGCTGGGACGCGTGCTCGACGGCGCCGGTCGACCGCTCGATCAATTGGGGCCCTTGCTGGAAAGCAAAAGCGCGCCCTTGCAAAGCCGTCCAATCAATCCGCTGGAACGGGCGGCAATCAAGGATGGACTGGATGTTGGCGTACGCGCTATCAATAGTCTGCTCACTGTCGGACGCGGCCAGCGTATGGGGCTGTTTTCCGGTTCGGGCGTCGGCAAGAGCGTGCTACTCGGCATGATGGCACGTTACACCAGCGCCGATGTGATCGTGGTCGGCCTGATCGGCGAACGCGGTCGCGAAGTCAAGGAATTCATCACCGACATTCTGGGCCAAACCGGATTGTCGCGTTCAGTCGTGGTCGCCGCCCCTGCCGACACCAGCCCGTTGATGCGCTTGCAGGGCGCTGCCTACGCCACCACCATCGCCGAATATTTCCGCGATCAGGGCAAAAATGTGCTGCTCATCATGGATTCGCTCACCCGCTACGCCATGGCACAGCGCGAAATCGCACTGGCCATCGGCGAGCCGCCCGCCACCAAGGGCTATCCGCCCTCGGTGTTCGCCAAGTTGCCACAACTGGTGGAGCGCGCCGGCAACGGCGCCGAAGGTGCCGGTTCTATCACCGCATTCTATACCGTGCTGACCGAAGGGGACGACCCCCAGGATCCCATTGCCGACAGTGCACGTGCCATCCTTGACGGCCATATCGTGCTGTCGCGCAGACTTGCCGAATCGGGACACTATCCAGCGATCGATATCGAAACCTCGATCAGCCGCGCCATGAACCATCTGGTCAGTCCGCAACATTTTCAGCAAGTGCAACGCTTCAAGCATCTGTATGCGCATTATCAGCGCAATCACGACCTGATCAGCGTTGGCGCTTACGTGCAAGGCAGCGACCCGCTACTGGACGAAGCGATCCTGCTCTATCCGCACATGGAACATTTTCTCAAACAGGGCATGTACGAATCCGAAGCCTACGTATCGAGCATGGACAAGTTTTCGGAATTATTTTCGAACGAAAATTGATAGAAAAACATGATCAAGCCGTTCTCATTGCAACCCCTGGTTCATCTGGCGCAGCAGCGAAATGATGCCGCCGCGAAAAAGCTCGGCCAGCTCAACAAGCAGCACCAGACTGCACAGCAGAAACTGGAGGCCTTGCAGCAATTCCGCAAGGAATATCAGTTGAAGTTCCAGGAAGAAGCACAGAGGGGTATATCACTTGTCGACATGAACAACTTTCAGGATTTCTTCAAAAAACTGGACCAGGCCATCAAGCAACAGACAGAAGTCATCAACAAGACCCAGGCTGGTGTGCAAAGCGGGCGTTCTGAATTGATGGACACGACCCGCAAAATGAAATCTTTCGACGCGCTGGCACAGCGCCATTTCGATGCGGAAAAGAAACAGGAAGCCAAGAGTGAGCAACGCGTACAAGACGAACACACCAGCCGTTTAACTGCCTATCGTGCGGCAGAGAAAAACAGCGACAAATAATTACAGGAGCAAACACCATGACCAACCTGCCCATCACTGCCAACACCACGCAAACCGCAGCGGCTTCCAGACAGACCGTAAACGCTGCAGAAACGGGCGACACGCAAAACAGCCAGCCTTTTGGAGAGGTACTGGCACGTCAGATCAGCGACCCGGCGGCAACAGATGTGAAAGTAACTGACAAACTCGCCGTAGATATGCTGGCGCAAACTGTCACTGACACGAGCGACGGCGAAACCCAGGCTGCTGAAAGCAGGAAAACCAGCATCACCGCACCGGATAGCACGACCGAACCGCCAACCGATATGCTGGCTGCGTTGATACCGCAAGGCATGAACGCCACCAGTGCCACCGCCATTGACACAAAAGAAGCCGAAAAATCAGACAGCGCTCCAGGCAACGCAAATGCAGCCAGAGTCAGACACGGTACTGTTCCGCCAAAAAATGATTTAGCCGCCGCTCTCCAGAACGATGCGACAGAAAAATCCACAAAGGGAACGAACACCGTTGATCCGGGCAGGGAACAGCCTTTTGCCGCAACACTCACCGAGTCAGCCAATCGTAACGCGCCCGCCGTGGAGTTGAAATCCGTCTTGCGCGAGGCGGTCATGCAGATTGCGCCAAGATCGGCTGCCGTCCCGCAAGCGGATGCGACGGGAATTGCGTCGTTGCAAAACACCTCCGTCAGCAGTGCCGCCCCGGCCGTTCAATCTGTGCAAATGACGATCAACACACCTGTCAACCAGAACAGATGGGGTGATGAATTCAGTCAGAAAATCACCTGGCTGGCATCTTCAAACCAGGATCAGACAGCCGAGCTTCACCTCAATCCACCCAAACTGGGACCACTCGATGTCGTGATCAAGGTGAGCGGTGACCAAGCCACCGCACAGTTCACCTCACAACATGCTGCCGTGCGTGAGGCGATCGAACTGGCAATGCCCCGTCTGCGCGAAATGCTGGCCGACAACGGGATTACGCTGGGCAACACCACTGTCAGTGATCAGGCACCACGCGATCAGAGCCAATCCGGCACGTTGTCCGCATCTGATGCAAACAACAATATTCAGGACACATCGACAGAGAGCAAAGGCACGGCACGGGTATCCCCAATCTCGCGTCATGACGGTATAGTGGACACCTTCGCCTGAAATAGAAATAAGGCCACTTTTCCGGCCTATTCCATTGATGGCATACAAAAGACAAAATCCATAATGCCAATCAACCAGAAGGAATTGCAAAATGCAGAAACCACCCGTTAAATCAGCACCAGCCGACAAGGAAGAAGCTCCAGCCGCTGCGCCTCCCAAAAGCAGCAAATGGCCGATGATCGTCATCGTCATTTTGCTGATGATCATCGCCGCCGGCGCCGGTTGGTTTCTCAGCAAGGATTCAGGAAATTCTGCCCCTGCAGAAAGCAAGACAGAAACTGCGAAAGCGGATGAAGAAACTGAGCGCGAAGCAAAATTCGTCCCGTTGGGCGAGAATTTCACCGTCAATCTGCAACGCGAGGAAGGTGACCGATATCTGCAAGCCGGTATTACGCTGAAGATCCTGCAACCGGAACTGGAAGAAAAAATCAAGGCCACAATGCCGGAGATCCGCAGCAAGCTGCTGTTCCTGTTGTCCAGCAAAAGGCCTTCCGAATTGCAAACGATCAAGGGTAAGAAAAAGTTGATTGCCGAGATCATCGCCGAGACAGATGCCGTACTCGGCCTGAATGCCGAACCCGACGAAGAAGCGGAAGCGGTTGACGAACCCGACGAAGAAGCGGTTGACGAACCTGCAGAGGCAAAAGCATCCGCACCGAAAGCCGCTCAGCCAGCACCCGTTGATGAACCCAAAACCACAGGTGTGGTGGACGTACTGTTCACTTCATTCATTATCCAGTAACAGCGTATTGATGCCATGAGCAATGAATTCCTCTCTCAGGACGAAGTAGACTCGCTGCTGCGGGGCGTCTCGGGCGAAGCCGAAGAAGCCGCGTCGGATGTTCCAGAGGGAGGTGTGCGCCCGTACAATATGGCGACGCAGGAACGTATCGTACGCGGGCGCATGCCCACCATGGAGATCATCAACGAGCGCTTCGCGCGCCTGTTCCGCATCGCGTTATATAACTTCATTCACCGCAGCTCGGAAGTCTCGGTCGGGCCGGTAAAGGTAATGAAATTTTCCGAGTTTATCCGCAACCTGCCCGTCCCCGCCAACCTGAATCTGGTGCAGGTCAAACCATTGCGCGGCAATGCGCTGTTCATCCTTGACCCCAATCTGGTGTTCATGGTCGTCGACAGCATGTTCGGCGGCGACGGGCGTTTCCATACACGTGTCGAGGGGCGGGAATTCACCCAGACCGAGCACCGTATCATCCAGAAACTGCTCGAGGTGCTGTTCCAGACCTACGGGAAATCCTGGGAGCCCGTCTATAAACTCGCTTTCGAGTTCATACGTTCGGAAGTCAATCCGCAGTTCGCCAACATTGCCACCCCGAACGAAGTGGTTGTTGTGACGACTTTTGAAGTTGAATTTACCGGTGTTGGCGGTTCAATCCACATATGCATGCCTTACGCGATGATAGAACCGATACGCGAATTGCTGTACAGCACCATGCAGGGCGATCACTTTATCGCCGATAAGCGCTGGCTGCATATGCTCTCCAAACAGATCCAGTCTGCCGAGATCGAACTGACTGCCGTTCTTGGCCACGCCAGAATGAGTCTGGATCAGGTACTGAAGATGCGCAACGACGACATCATCCCGCTGGAAATGGGTGAAAACATCCAGGTGCAAGTCGATGGCGTACCGGTGATGGAGTGCAAGTATGGCGCCTCCAATGGCCAGTATGCGCTGAGGGTGGAAAAGATGCTGGCAACAGAGCCCGGCGAACCGATTAATGGAGGAAAAAATCATGGCTGAAGAAACCAAGGAACAGATCAGCGCGGACGACTGGGGCGCTGCCATGGCTGAGCAGGCATCGGCCGAACCGGCAGCTACACCGCATGAGTTTCAGCAACTCGGCAGCGGGGGAGGTGCGACAGCACACAATGACCTGGATATGATCCTCGACATCCCGGTGCAACTCACTGTGGAACTGGGACGCACCAAGATGCCGATCAAGAATTTGCTGCAATTGGCACAAGGCTCGGTCGTGGAGCTGGCCGGAATGGCGGGCGAACCGCTGGACGTGCTGATCAACGGCTTCCTCATCGCGCAGGGCGAAGTGGTGGTGGTAAACGACAAGCTGGGTATCCGTCTCACCGACATCATCACGCCGTCAGAACGCCTGCGCCGTATCAACAAATAGCAGGACAGCTTTCATGCAAACACGCATTCTTGCTGCCCTGACTGCAGTATATTTCTCGCCGCTTGCTCTTGCCGCTGACACAGCGCGCCCCGCCTATGTGCCACCGCCTGCTGCCACAATGAATTCCGGCAGTGTCTTGCAAGTCGCACTGAGCCTTCTGCTGGTGCTGGTCGCAGTGTTCGTGGTGGGCTGGGTACTGAAGCGGATCAACCTGCCTCAGCAGGGTGCGGGTAATGCAGTAAAAGTCATCAGCGGCGCTGCCGTCGGCCAGCGCGAGCGCGTTGTGCTGGTAGAAGTAAACGATACCTGGCTGGTAGTCGGCGTTGCGCCCGGTCAAGTCAATGCGTTGCACACCATGCCGAAGGGAACCCTGCCCTCTGCATCCGGTACGGCAACGGGCGACGACAATAAATTTCAAGGCTGGCTGAAACAAATGATGGAGAAGCGCAATGCCCGCTAATAGAATCTTGGCTGCCGCTCTTCTGTTTGCAATGAGCACATCCGCTTTTGCCGCAGAAACCGGCATGCTGGCGCTCACCAGCACCCCCGCCCCGGGGGGCGGACAAACTTACACACTCAGCCTGCAAACGCTGATCCTGATTTCGTCGCTTTCCTTCCTGCCCGCCGTCATGCTGATGATGACCGGGTTCACGCGTATCGTCATCGTGCTGGCACTGTTACGCTCCGCCCTTGGCACTCCTTCGTCACCGCCGAACCAGGTACTGGTCGGTCTGGCGCTGTTCCTCACATTTTTCGTGATGGCACCCGTTCTCGACAAGATATATTCAGATGCCTATCTGCCCTTCAGCGAAAACAGGATTTCACTGCAGCAAGCATATGACAAAGGCAGCGCCCCACTCAAAGCATTCATGCTGCACCAGACACGCGAATCCGATCTTGCATTATTCGTGCGCATCTCAAACAGCGAAGCGCTGGAAAGTCCGGAAGATGTACCCCTCACCATACTGGTTCCGGCTTATGTCACCAGCGAATTAAAGACCGCGTTTCAGATCGGTTTCCTGGTGTTCATTCCCTTCCTGATTATCGACATGGTCGTAGCCAGTCTGCTGATGTCCATGGGTATGATGATGTTGTCTCCCGCCATTATCTCGCTGCCCTTCAAGGTCATGCTGTTCGTACTTGCGGACGGCTGGAATCTGCTTATCGGCTCTCTGGTACAGAGCTTCTATACCTGAGGAGAATAATATGACCCCCGAATCAGCAATGACGATAGGACAGCAGGCGATGGAACTGACCATGATGGTGGCCGCACCGCTGTTGCTCACCGCGCTCATCGTCGGCTTGCTCGTCAGCATTTTCCAGGCTGCAACGCAGATCAACGAAATGACGCTGTCGTTTATTCCCAAGCTGCTTGGTATTTTCGTCGTGTTGATGGTCTCAGGCCAGTGGATCATCGGCCTTCTTCTGGATTACATGACGCGGCTCTATGGCAGCATTCCGTACATGGTAGGTTGAAATCATGATCAGCTTCACCAGCGCTCAACTTACTGCCTGGTTCGCTGCAATGATTTTTCCGCTCGCCCGCGTCCTGGCGCTCATCGCCAGCGCCCCAATCTTCGGCAACAGGCAAGTACCGGCACGCATCAAAGTCGGACTTGCGCTGGCGATCACCCTTATCATCTCCCCCACGCTCGACATCCCGGCCGGTCTCGACCCGGCATCGGCGCAGGGCTTGTTCGTATTGTTGCTGCAGATCGTCGCCGGACTCATCATGGGCTTTGCCATTCGTCTTGTGTTTGCCTCGCTGGAAATGGCGGGCGACATTGCCGGCATGCAAATGGGATTGGGGTTCGCCAGTTTTTACGATCCGAAAAATGCAACGTTCACGCCCATCATCGCGCAGTTTATCGGCATCATCGTGGCTTTGGTTTTTCTCGCAGGTGACGGTCACTTGTACATGCTGGCGGCAATGACCGACAGCTTCCACGAATTCCCCATCGGCGCCAGCATCCCCTCAGCCAATGCTTTCCGCACCGTCGCCGAATGGGGCAGCGCACTGTTCAGCAACGCCGTGCAATTCGCCATGCCATTGATAGGCGCACTGCTCATCACCAACCTTGCGCTCGGCGTCCTTACCCGCAGCGCCCCGCAACTTAACGTTTTCGCAGTCGGTTTCCCCATCACCATCAGCGTTGGCTTCACCACGCTGTTGCTCATCTTCCCCTACCTTGTCCCGCTAGTAGAATATTTCACTCACGTCAGCCTGGATGGCGTATCGCGCGTCATGCAGCAGCTTGGCGGGCACTAGGCCCGACAATCACATCCTCCACAGTACCCGCTTTGGCAAATGTAGCGAACTGCCTGTTGCACAGGATTTTCCGGTCACGAATTCGTCGAAAACTGTCTCCAACTCGTCACTCAGACAAGCCAACAAGCGTTCAATGCTACGATTTTATTTGCAAATACAGCATATTATTGCATGGCATGCGTTTTGCTACCCATAATATGTAACGGGTCTTTTCCTCCCGGCAGTAAAGCCCGAGTGGCGAAAACACAGATCAATCTCGAAAAGACAGGGTGCATCATGGCAAAAACTATATGGACTTCAAATCTGAACACAGGTATCGAAGCCATCGACAAGCAACACAAAATGATTGTGGACTATATCAACCAGCTTGAAGATGCAAGAACCAGCGGGAACAAGGAGCTTGTTTCCAAAGTGATTAAAAACCTGGTGAATTACACAGTTTCGCACTTCGATTATGAGGAGAGAATGCTGGAACAGGCAGGATATCCTTTCCTGAAAGCACACAAAAACGTTCACCAGGTGTTTGTACAGCGCGTAAGTGAATATCAGAGCCGATTCAAACTTGGCGAAGATATTACCGAGGAACTGCACCAGTTGATGTTCGACTGGCTGTTCGGCCACATCAAGGACGACGATATGGACTATGTTTCTTCCGTGGCTAATGATTACTCTCTGGAAGATGAATATTCAGAAGGCAAAAAAGGACTTCTCGGCAGGTTGTTCGGTTAATGGGTTCAGCCCGGAAATCATATCTCCCATGCCACTACTACTGGAATATGATCAGTCGTGTTTCGTGCATGCAAGCCACTAGAATCAATTATGTTTTTCAGAATATCCAACCTGTGCCATCCCTCCGGGAAACGTGTGTACTCAGCCCTGAATATTGACCAGCGCATTGCTGAGGAGTAGCCTTTATTTACAGTTCAGGGTAGTCGAGAATTACTCCTGCGGCTGTTCGTAAGGAGCACCTCATGATGTTTCCCAATACACCTGATCGCTCGGATTCGATCAATTCTCCGGCAGAAGCAAGCGGCATATCTGTTCCAGAAATACCGGGGGGTGAATTTCATCCTACTCGCCGTGCCTCTGATAACTGCCCTTTGTCCAGGTTTTTCCCCAGCGCTGAATATCCTCCAACCTCCCCCAAAGTGCATGAGCTGCGAGAGCGATTTTTGACCCAATCCGCAACAACCACTCGTTCAAGATCGCGCATCTCGAAATAACATCAACTTATATTATTGGTTCAGTTGCTTGCTGGCGATAGCGTTTACGGTTGACGCCTTATCGGCAAAAATCTAGTCTGCAAAGACTGGTAAAAACCACGCTGAGTTGTCACCTTTGATTGTGCGGGGTTTGACAAAAATCAATAGACGTGGACCATGCGTGGTTATACTGAGCGCCTTTGCACCAAGAGATTTTCATGTCGCACACAAATATCCCGCAACTTATCTGCCCCGCTGGCAGCCTGCCAGCCTTAAAAGCAGCAGTCGACAACGGCGCAGACGCCGTTTATCTCGGCTACAGGAACGATACCAACGCACGTAACTTCGCCGGACTCAATTTTGACGAGAAAGTACTGCGTGACGGCATCCGCTATGCGCAATCGAAAAAGCGCGAAGTGCTGCTGGCCATCAACACCTTTGCCCAGCCGGGCCGCGTCGCCGATTGGCAACGTGCCGTCGATGGCGCTGCAGGGCTTGGCGTTAATGCAGTAATCCTCGCCGATGTCGGCCTGCTCGACTATGCCTCCAAACGCCACCCGAACTTGCGCCTGCATCTCTCGGTGCAGGGCTCGGCCACCAGTTACGAAGCGGTGAATTTTGCGCAGCGCGAATTCGGCGTGCGCCGTGCGGTACTGCCGCGCGTGTTGACCCTGGCGCAGGTGGAGAACGTCATCAGGAACACGACTGTGGAGATCGAAGTGTTCGGTTTCGGCAGCCTGTGCGTGATGAACGAAGGCCGCTGCTGGCTTTCTTCCTACGCCACAGGAGAATCACCGAATACCGTAGGCGCCTGCTCACCGGCAAAATACGTCAAGTGGGAAAAATCGCCGGGCATGATGTCGACGCGCCTGAACGGCATTTTGATCGACCACTTTGGCGACAACGAACCCGCCGGTTATCCGACATTGTGCAAAGGCCGCTTCGAAGTGAACGGCTCCACCTATTACGCACTGGAAGAACCGACCAGCCTCAACGTGCTGGAAATCCTGCCCGAGATCGCGAAAATCGGCGTCGCCGCCATCAAGGTCGAAGGCCGCCAGCGCAGCCCGACCTATGTGGCGCAGGTCACCAAAACCATGCGTGCCGCGCTGGATGCGCTTGCCAGGGACGGTAAAAACTACCTGGTGAAACAAGCCTGGCAGGCCGAACTTGCCAAGGTTTCCGAAGGCAGCCAGGCCACGTTGGGTGCGTACAGCAGGCCATGGAGATAGACGCATGAAAATCTCCCTGGGGCCCCTGCTCTATTTCTGGCCTAAACAAACCGTGCTTGATTTTTACACCGAGATGGCGCAAAACCCCGCGCTCGATATTATCTATGTCGGCGAAGTCGTGTGTTCGCGCCGCCAGCAATTGCGCGTGGCAGACTGGATCGCACTCGCGCGCAAACTCAGTGATGCGGGCAAGGAAGTCGTCGTCTCGGCACAGGCACTGCTCGAATCGGAAAGCGACCTGAAGTCGCTGCGCCGCCTGATGGATGAAGCCAACTGCAAGGTCGAGGCCAACGACCTGGGCGCGGTGAACATTGCAGCCGGACGCCCCTTCGTCGCCGGGCCGCACCTGAACATCTACAACGAAGCCACAATGGCGACCTATGCGCGTTACGGCATGCAGCGCTGGGTGCCACCGCTGGAAGCCGACCGCAAGCTGATCAAGATACTGCACAACAGCCGCCCGGCGGGCATCGAGACCGAGGTGTTCGTGCATGGCAAGATGGCGCTGGCTTTCTCCGCACGCTGTTTCACCGCGCGCCATTACGACTTGAACAAGGACGACTGTCAGTTCAAGTGCATGGAACATCCCGAAGGCATCACGCTGAAAACACGCGAGGGCCAGCCCTTCCTGACCATCAATGGTATCCAGACCATGTCGGCGCAGAGTTATAATCTGCTCAACGAAGTGCCGGATATGCTGAAGCTGGGTATCGACATCATCCGCATCAGCCCGCAACCGCAACACATGACTGAAATCATTGCCGCTTTCGACGCGGCACGGAACGGGAAAACACCGCACGCCGATACCGGCGCATGGTGCGCTGACGGCCTGGTGGATGGTTACTGGTTTGGCGATGCGGGGATTGCGCAGCATCACCTGGCCTGAACGGACAAACTGTAAGGAGTGAAGAAATGAATATCCCGAAATTCAAGTTGCCCGGATTGATATCGCGCATCGGCGGACGCCTGCCACAATGGCCGCACTCAGTGACACTCATCGCCGGACTGAATGCCGCCGCGAAGATGAAATTGCTGCCGCAGGACAGTCTGGACTTGCTGGAAGGCCGGACTTTTCTCGTCGAAGTGCTGGATACCGGCGGCCGGGCCAACTTCACTTACCGTAACGGCCTGTTCCGCCCGCTGTTCTCGGCGCCGCAGACTCCCGACCTTTCCTTCCGGGCCAACTTGTCGGCATTCATGCAAATGATCGCGCGTCAGGAAGATCCAGATACATTATTCTTCAACCGCGAACTTTCAATCGAGGGCGATACCGAACTTGGCCTGGTAGTGAAGAACATGCTGGATGCGGTGGAATGGCCGCAGATGCCGAAGCTGCCCGGCTTCAGTCATTGATTTGGTGGATTGATGGGTATCGCTACGCTCAACCCATCCTTCAGGAAATGCTGGTGACGCAATGTAGGATGGGTGGAGCGTAGCGATACCCATCACCATGACCAACTACCGCCGCAAACAGTGTAGGATGGGTGAAGCGTAGCAATACCCATCAAATCCAAACCCGATGACAAACTACCGTCGTAGCAATATTGCCGGGGCAACCTACTTCTTCACCGTCAACCTCGCCGACCGCTCGCGATCCCTGCTGACTGGACACATCGCCTCCTTGCGCCACGCATTCAAATATGCGCATGAACGCCATCCCTTCGCTATCGACGCAATCGTGGTTTTGCCCGACCACCTGCATGCCATCTGGACCCTGCCCGAAGGAGATAGCGACTTTGCATTGCGCTGGCGCATGATCAAGACCGCATTCTCGCGCAGCTTGCCGCCAGGCGAACATCGCTCAAAAAGCAGGACAAGCAAAGGCGAGCGTGGAATCTGGCAGCGGCGATATTGGGAGCACCTCATCCGTAACGATGGCGATTTTGCACGGCATGTCGATTACGTCCACATCAACCCGGTCAAGCATGGATTGGTGCCGCGAGCGGCGGATTGGCCGCATTCGTCATTTCATCGTTATGTACGCGCAGGGGTATTACCGGCTGGCTGGGCTGGCAACGTGAAAGCGAATTGGGAATGCGGGGAGCGACGCGGTTGATGGGTATCACTACGCTCCACCCATCCTACACGGCAGCCGCACTGCCCGCCTTGGCTACCCATTCATTCGGGTTGGAAGTCGGCAGCCATTCTTCGTTCAAACCCGGGGTGGGGTCGATGAACCAGTTGTAGCCGGCGGCAGTGGTGTCGAGGGTGATGGTCGATCCAACAGTTTGGCCGACCGCTGCACCGGGGAGGTCGGCAAGGTTGACAGTGACGCCGGTGGTTTCGCCGGTGAGGTTGCTCAGGACACTAGTGCCCAGGGTTGAGGCCAGTGCAGTGGTATCCACAACCGTTGTGCCAGTGGTGCTTGTGGTGGGCGACTGGTATTCGACGGAGGTGATGGTGTTGGTACCGTTGACATCCAGAGTGGAAGAAATTTTCCAGAACGGGCCGGTCTTGCTGCAATAATCGCCCACCCAGTCGCTGCCCAATCCTTCGCTGAGCGCCTGGAAGAAATATTTCACATTGACCTTGAGGCCATTTCCAAAATCTACTTCAATAACGGCAGTGTCCTTGCCCACATAGCCTGCTTCGGGGAGATAAAAATACAGGGCGGCAGCCGGATCAACTGGGTCACCCCCACTCGGCAGGATAGTGCCCACATCGGCTTGGGTAACCAGGCGCAACACCCCATGCTTGGGCTGTTGCACGATGATGGTGGTGGCAGGGCCGGTGGGGTTGCGGTGTTCGAATGCTTGCAGGTAGTAGCCGGCTTCAGTAATTGGAATCACTACATTCTCGGCCGAGTAATTATTATTGGGGGATGGAGCGCAAACACCAATAGTGCGTGTCTTCGTTGCAGCGCCAGCCTGCGCCTGGTTGGCCTGCGCGATCATCACCGGCGCATCTTGCGGCGGCACGTTGGGCATGTCGGGAATCCACATGGTCACTTCTCCTTGGGTGAGGGTTCAATGGGTGACCCCATTAGTTCTTTTTCGGATTGTAAGATTTCATGGCTGTACGTCAACAAAACTGACTGGGAAGTATAACGATGAACACGGAAAAGGAGACAGGAAATAGTCTTATAGCCTCATCATCGGCAACGGACTGAAAGGGTGAGTTTTGAACCGCTGTCTGGTCAAGGCTACAAGCCGTTTATGAAACCCCGAGTCCGGAAACCGGGACAATACCTCAGCCACAAATGCTGCAGGCAACCCGAACTTCAGCCTCCCTCTCGACACATCAACCCAATCCGCCTTTCTGAACGATTCAACCAGCCAGTCTGGATGAGACTTGAATTGTCGAAGCTTGTGATGCTGCTCAATCATGGTTTCGATTTCCTGGCACCATTCATCCTGACCGGATTTTGCAAGATATTCGCGGGCGAGCTGCCTGGAGGGTTCGAGATAATCATAAGTGTTATTTGCCCAGATGCCCAGGTCATGGAATGCCACTGCAATTGAAGTCTTGTTCATTGTTTCTGTATTCGCTCTACAAAACGCGAGACAGAAATTCAGGACGCGATAGCAATGATTCCCGTAAGCAAGGAAATCTTCACCAAGCGACATGCGCCAGCTTTCAAGAATGGCATCGAGGACGGGAGATTGTTCGTAAATATTCATGGCGAACTGACAGATAGGACCTTCACACTGTGCTTATTGCCCTTGTGGCACATCCCGGCTGGTCATGGCCGGAACCTGTTTCTTTTTCCGCCCAATCCGGAATGGAAGCAACCTGGCTCCAGCCCCGGCGTGCATGATCAAATGGGTTATATTAATCTATCATCTCCTTTTGGCATTGCGGAGAGAACACATAAATGAATAAAGCTGAAGCGACCCATTCTTTTCTTGCCATCAAAAATGAACTGCTTTCGTTCGTATTCCGCATGCTGGCCCAGCGTCAGGATGCTGAGGATATCGTACAGGAAACTTATATCCATGTGCATGAAAGCATCGATTCCTTCAGGGGTGATTCTTCATTCAAGACATGGGTGTTTTCCATCGCACTCAATCTTGCCAGAAACCAGCTGAGCAAACAGAAACGCTGGGAGGTGAACAATCAGGATTACGGAGCTATGCTGCATATGCATTCGCCGGAACACTGGGATAAATTTCATGCGGTATTTAGTACCACGCCGAACGGGGTCTATGAAATCAGTGAACACATTGCATACTGCCTGAACTGCATTAGCAAGACGCTTCCGGTTGAACAGCAGGTTTGCCTGATGCTGAAGGATATCTATGAATTCAAAGTGAATGAGATCGTGGAGATCACCGGATTATCACTGGGCAAGGTCAAGCACGCCATCGCTGATGCACGCAAAGACATGATTCGGATTTTTGATTCACGCTGTTCATTTATATCGAAACAGGGACATTGCGATCAATGCACGGCACTCAAGGGGATTCTCAACCCGGAGCATGACGCCCAGGTCGAGGCGAACAAGATAACCATGGTCAAACAGGGAGATTCCCCTGACAGAGAGCGCCTGCTGGACCTGCGCCTTGCACTGGCCCGTTCCATTGATCCCCTGAATAGCCCGAATAATCTCCTTACGACTTATATGCTGGAGAGCCGCGAAGAGTGGGTGGAAGAAGGCAAGAAAAGAAAAGTTCTGGAAACCCGTCCGAAATCGACGGCTCATTTGTCTAAGTAATACCACCAACAAAAAAAGAGAGGGGTATTACCATGTCAAACAGTGCCTTGCAGACCGTCCAGCAATACCAGCAACTGATTGGAAACGGAAGTGACGAATGGATGAATCTCGTTGCGGATGACATCACCTTTATCGGCCCAGTTGCCGGCGAAGTACGCGGTAAGGAAACCTATGTCGAAATGAGCAAGGGCTTTTATCCGCTGATCAAGGGATACGAGCCGATCTCGAGCTTCGAACAGGGTAACCGGGCGGTTCTTGAAGGGATATTTACCTTGCAGCCGCCGAATGGAGAAGCGTTCAGTTTCGCCATGGCCGAGGTCTACGAGATCGAAAACGGACAAATCCATGCGCTCCGGGTTTACTTCGATGGCGAACAGATGCGTAAGGTGATGAGCTGATGGCGAAGACTCACTGGCTCTATCCGGCAAATACCAAGTTTTACGATGTACTCGGTGCAATGGCGGAGAAGGATACCTACTGGCCGATACATACCCAGGTGTCGCCCGGTGACAAGGTGTTTATTTACCTGGCGGCACCTTACAAGCAGATTGGTTTCGTCTGTAATGTGCTGGAGATCGGACTGAGCGGGAAAGCGACCATGCAGCATGCTGCACCATTTCTGAAAGGAAAACCAAAACCGGAAAAACAGGGAAAGGCATTTATGAAGCTGCGGCCTGTCATTTCTGTCCCTATCGATCCGGACAGCGTGCTTGGATTTGCTCATCTCAAACGACACGGCTTGGCCGGAATGTTAATGGGCCCGCGTCGTCTGGAAAACAATCCTGAGCTTCTGAAATATATCCTGGAGAATCTGCCGTGAGTTACAAACTGGCCGAAAAGCGCATATTGAAAGAACCCGGCGTTGAACAATCAACCATGATGGGTTCACCCTGTCTGCGTTACAGGGGAGCATTCATGGCCATGTTGTTCACCAAGGGAGAGGGACTGATCATCAAGGTCTCTCCGGAACGTGTGAATGCGCTGATCGCTGCGGGCGACGGCATGGAATTCAATTTCACCAAAAAGCGCTTCAAGGAATGGGTGTTGATCCCGCTTGAGTTTGAAGAGAATTACGAAGCGTATATGCGTGAAGCACTGGAATATGCGGAACGGAAAAAATAAAGCAACGGCATAACCAGTCAAAACAAAAGCGCCGGAATCCTTTTATCATTCCGCTCAGTCCGGAATGAACCCCTAAAGCAGTTCGTATGTGCCGGTATTAATGGTGACGTTATCACCCATCAACAGACAATTGAACGATTGAATCCCGACATACATCCCCGCTTCATTTTTTGAAGTAATGTTAATGGTCACCATCTGTCGTCCGCCGACATCTTTCACTGTCACCCATTTTTTCTTGCTGCCCAGCAGCCTTGTCGTGGCCGGATCGGGAAAGTGGGCAGTGGTATTCACGAAGTCGAAACATGCCTGTGTGGCGGCATCAGGCGACTGCATCGATACCATGTCCTTTGTGTAGACTTTCGCGCCAGCGGGCTCATTGTTTCCTGGCTGCAAATTCCGATCCGGCTGTTCCCCGGAAGATACAGCTTCATCGGTACCGTCGGATTCGCAAGGTTTGTCGGTGTAGGCATAATAACCATCTGCACCCAGGCATCTGTAGGTTTCAGCGTATGCAACGCCACACAAAATCGTCAATGCAAGAAACAATGGCAGTTTTCGACACATGACGCACTCCTGGTTTGAATCGGGAACAGAGCATAGGAAATTCCTCCACCCCGGTCAAATCAGATTTCCGGCACACATGGCAAGAACTTGCCCCTTTAATGTGTTTTCTTCACCCTTCCTTTCCACATCCCATTTCGATACGATTACACCAGCTCAGGCAGCCGCTTTACCCTGAGAGAACAAGCCTGTTCCAACGGACACCTGAAACATACAAAACAAGAAGAACATCATGAAGAATTTCCTGCTTACAATACTCCTGCTGACGTGTTACTTCCCCGCATCTGCATTTGGAGAAGTGCCACCGGATGATTTATACGGGGCCTACTACAAATCGCATCAGGTCAGGGACGAAGCCGTCGATTGCTCCCAGTCTGAAAGTGATGAATGTGGCATTGAAAACGTACAGGATAAACTTGGCATCAGTCGTTTGAACATGCAAAAACCAGAAGGGGCAGTATGGGTATCGATCGAACTGGTCGGCCCAAACCTTCATACATGCAGTGCGGAAGGAAAGGCAATATGGAATAAAGGAGTGATCATGCTGTCTCTGGAACCGGGAGAATTTGACTCCGGCATCTGCACAGTAAAAATAACCCGCAATTCGAACGGCACCTTGAAAATAGACAGCGAACCCTACAAGGCCTGCAGCCGTTATTGTGGTGCACGGGCATATCTGGAGAGCTCGGGATTCGTCAAGAAACACAAATGAAATAAACAGGATTAAACAGGTCAGGAGCAAGTCGTTTCAGCAGCAAATTCATGCAGACCATCTGCGCGTTACTCAGACAGCATGCCATTGGGATATCTCCAGAATGTTGCACACGGGGAATCAGTTGCCCATAATCTGCCTTTCCCCGACAATATTCGATTCCCAGACGAATCAGGTGTAAAAGCAATGACCAACCCTGCCCCAGCTTTCTCCGACCTGCTGACCAGATCGCCAGATGGCACCCTGCTGCTGAACGATGGCGTGCATCCCATGCCCAACCTGCTTTCCATGGATGCGGAGGAAGTACTCAAGGCATTCAAATCCAGCCAGCAGAGAGACTTCTCGGCCGTTATCGGTCAACTGGAAGCACCGGACAATCCGCTTAACCGTCTGCTGAACGAACTGCGTGCGATCGCTCAAAAAGAACCGGACAACCGCTTCCAGGACCTGGATATTTTCCAGCCCGACGCCCTGAGGACATTGTTTTCCGAATTGCATAATCATGTCATGGATCACCCGGTCTGGCGCCATCCGTTTTTTGTGAGGGTATTCAAGGGAGACTTCAACGAATCGCAACTGGCGCAGTTTGCCAAACATTATTTCAACCAGATCAAAAACACCCGCCAGTGCGTGGCGCTTGCGCTGGGCCGTTTCTCCGGAGTCATGCCATTACCCTATGGCTGTCTTAACGAACGGGTTTCGGAACTGGCGCAGATCGTACTTGCGCAATTGCTGGCCGATGAATATGGCGTTGGCACGCACCCGATCGACGACTACCCCGACCTGCACCGCCTGCTTCTGTCCACCACCCACATCGGCATGTACCGCTACCTTTTCGACGGACTCGGCATCCCGTTCGAACAGCAGGATGTACCGATGTTGCCGGGTGTCGCTGACAACGTGCTGACCCAGCGCCTGCTCTCCGGTCATGGCGACTTCACCCTGATCGAATCGCTCGCATCCGTCGGCCTGGGCATGGAATGGGGCGTGCCGGAATTTTTCAGCCTGTTGCTGGGAGGCATGATCCGCTGGGCGCACAACAACAACAAACTGCTCACACAACGCCACCTTTTTGTTTTCATCGCGCATGTCCAGTATGACGTGCTGCATGCCATTTCAGTGATGCTGGTGACCAGTTTCTTCAACTACGACCGCGACGGTGTCCGGCAGATCAAGCAGGCTACCAACACGTTGATGTCCAGCCGTTACGAAATGATGACCGATCTCTATCGCCACATCTTTGACGAACCCTGCGCCAGCATCCACGACATCGGCCTTGCCGAACATTACCGGCTGAGTGACCGGCGCATCGCCGATGCATTGTTCCAGGCGCGCCGGAACATCGCACCGGAACGCGTCGTCGACGGCGAAGCCTATCGCAAGGAAGAAAAACTGCCTTTCGTATTTTCCAACTGAACCATCCAACCAAGGTAAAACATGAACCCGTATTCCAGTGAAGCCGGCGAACGATTTCGCAAACGCCTGATCGTCACCGCCAAGGGGCGCCGCGGCGCCAAGGACATGAACCGTGCAGAAGCGAAGGAAGCGCTTGATTTCCTGTTCTCCGCCGAAGCGCATCCGGCGCAGGTGGGCGCCTTCCTGACTGCGATGCGTTTCAAGGCCGCAACCGTGGAAGAAATGATGGGTTTCCTCGATGCCATGGAAGGCGCGGCCACGCTGATCTCACCACAGGTAGATACCCTGCTCAATTGCAACGGTCCGTATGACGGGCGCAAGAAAGCACTCAATCTCAGCGTGGCAGCAGCAATTGTTACCGCAGCCGCCGGCGTGCCTGTGGTGTTGCACTCCAGCACCGGGCTGCCGCCGAAAGACGGCGTAACCAATGCACGGGTGCTGGATGCACTGGGGATCCCGGCCGCGCGTGACCCCGAACTGGTCCAACAGGACATCGAACGCAAGGGTTTTGGCCACCTGCACGCCAGCCGCTATCTGCACGGCGTGGAACGGCTGCGCCCGATACGGCAGATCCTGTTCTATCGCTCGTTCCTGCATGCATGCGAAGTCATGCTCAACCCGGCCGGTGCGCAACGTACATTGATAGGCGCGGCACACGACACCTTCATCGAGCGCTTCGCGCAGGCAGCCGGCCAGCGCGGACAGGAACATGTCATGGTCGTACAGGGACTCGATGGCGGCGATGAGCTGCCCCTGGCGCCGACGCCGGTGGCCGACTATAAGGAAGGAAAACTGACGCGACACACTCTCGCACCCACCGACTTCGGACTCAGAGAAGCCGCGCATCACCGCTGCGAACCACCGGCAGAAACGGCACGAAGAATCGAAGCAGCACTGGCAGGAACTGACGACGCCCATCTCGATGCGATCCTGTTCAACAGCGCGGTGCGCATCCATCTGGGCGGCAAGTCCGCCAGCATCGAGGCCGGACTCAGCCTGGCGCGCGAAATCATGGGAAGCGGCAAAGCAATGGAAAAACTTCAGGAACTGCGCGGATAACGTTCAGACGAAATATTGTCAACGCGCTTCACGTTGCCAATGACAATCAATTGGCTTCTGTTTTCGTTTCATTCAGCAAATCAGCCAATGCATCGATAATTTCCGAGCAGCCGCCATTACATAAATATGCGGAATGATCTTCGATGCTTTCGAACTTTCGCCCGACTATTCTGGCGCATTCGAATTTATTGCCGCTGCTTTTCATGAATTTATGGATCGCCTCAGAAGCATCGGGAGACTTGAAAGAAACTTCGCCATCACCTTCCTTGAGGCGATTCAGGCCGGAAAGCCAGATGGCCGCACCCAGCGCACCGCAGGCGCCTCCGCTGAAACCGATCCCCCCTGCGAATCCCGCCACCATGGCCACGTGCATTTCGGAAGCACCCACTTTCTTTGCCAGCTCTGCCGTGCAGCTTACCGGAGAAGACGGCACCTCACCTGAACCATCGGCGAGCGTCGTATTGATCTCGCCGAATGCCACCGGAGCATATTTCGCACCCATGGCACAGCAGCGCACAGTCCCGCCCTTGAGAAGGAAGTGCGTAAACAGTTGCATGTTCGAACTTGTTTCATCCAGACCCGTCAGCTCGCCGCAATCGATCTCTTTATTGTGCGCCCGGAAGGACTCGACAAGTTTCTGTGCAGTAATGACAGCCTTCGCTTCCGCTGCCGGACCCGCCCCCAGTTCCCGATATATCTGCGCACCTGCGGCAAGCGTTGCACCCCAGAGCTGGCCGCACTGGTAGCCGTGTTGCATGATCCCGCCCATCAGCGGCGCAGTTGCGCGTTCCTCGTCTGTCATGGGGTGATCAAACGCGCCGCTGATCACGTGGAAAAGCGCAGGCGCACACCCCTTCTTGAGAAACGGCCCCACCGTTGTGAACGTCGATATACTCCCTTTTGCGTTGCCCATGACACCTCCCGATCTGTTCGTCAGGCGATTTTACTTCAACCGTCAGGGGCAGCATAAGCAAGTGGGAGCGATAGCCTAATAGTAGAGTCCTGTATCATCCCCTTCCGTCGCTGTCACTATCAAGATCGTGTCTGCTTTCAGCGTCGCATTGATCTGGTCCCATGCGAGAAAGATCGTGTCGGCATGGCTTGTGGATTGAGCCATGACGTACAGGATCTGCTTGCTCCACTGATCTGTTGCCGCCACATTGGCCGTGCTCAGAAGGATATCCTGCAAATATGATTCCAGCATCGCCTGCGCTGTTGCCAGCAGATAGGGATCGGAGGCTGTCGGAACAGAGACCGCGCGGGTGACGCTCACCCCAACCTTGCGGCCATCGATCTGGACGAGCATTGTTGTCTTCTTGCCGGCTGGATCCGTATAGGTGATCTCGCTTTCCGATTTCAGCAAAGTAGCACCTTCGCACCGGGCGAGCATGTCGAAGGAAAAGGCCTTTGACAGCAGGCTTGATCCGCCTCCCCCGCCGTCATTGATGATCTTCTGGGCACCCACGGTCAGTTTGCTCAGATCGACTGCATCGTAAGGGTCGGCTCCGAAGTCGAGAGTATTCCGGATCGTAGAGGACGACGTCGAATCGATCATGGATACAGTAATGCTCCAGACTTGGCCGGTCACTGTGCCAAAGCCATCCAACGCAGTCGTCGGATCGCCGCCACCACCACTTCCGCTGCTCCCGCCACCTCCGCAGCCCGTGAAGAACATCAGTGCACCCGCAAACACGACAGGCCATATGCCAGTAGATCGACCCATGAAGCTTCCTTTAAGGATAGGAAATTCAACCTACAAAAGGGTAGGAAATTCAAACGTACAAGTCAAATTAACTTCGTCCCATATTCCCCCATCTTTTTTACATGGATTATAAGAATTCAGGAGGTTACGACGCTTCAGGCACTTTCAGGACTCCATTCAGGAGCATAAAAAAACAAAGGGCGGTTAGCCCGCCCCTTGTTTCAGTACTTGTTGCTACTGCGCCGTTAAGCTGAAGCTATGGCATAAACCGAGTTGTAAAACAGTACACCCCAAGTGGCGACACTGACTACGGCAAATACCAAAGAAACAACCCAGCCCATTGCGCTATCGTTAATGATATTCATAGCAACCTCCTTTGTCATATTTACTGACATTAAGCAATCAAATTGATAAGAAACAACCGCTTATCTCAGTGATGCTTCCTTGATCAAGCATTGATACCACTCAATCAGCGTGGGAATTATTCCCGCGTAGTTGAATGCTACCGTGGGAATAATTCCCATGTCAAGTATTTTGTGTAAATATTTCCCACGCGAAAAGGCGATGATGCTCCATCACCGCCTCATCCATATAGTGCGTTGTTTTTATTGAATTAATAAAATGTCGATTCAGGATCTAGCCACCGTTTTAAGTCACTGATTGCGGAAACCGTGGTCTGCCCCTCATTGTTTTATAATCTCCGAATAGGCAGGGTCAGATGAAACGTCTTATCCGGCCAGTATGAAAAGAAAAATGTTGGGTTAGATTGAGAGTTATTGAATCCATAAGGATGGCAAGAATGCAAACACTTCTGCTTGGTGCTGGTGCAGTATTAATCTTCCTGTGGGGTGTGGGGCATTTAATGCCAACTCGCAATGTTGTTGGTGGTTTTGGTGATATCTCAGCGGACAACCGGCATATCATCACGATGGAGTGGTTGCTTGAGGGATTAACGCTCTGCTTTATCGGTATTCTGGTCGCGCTGGTTGCTTATGCCGGTATCGATCAACCTGTCGCTGTTCTTGTGGCTAGAGCCTGTGCGGTTTTCCTCATTGTTATGGCTGTCGTGTCTGCATTCACCGGTGCACGTACGCCTGTGCTTCCCATGAAACTCTGTCCAGTCGTCAAATCAGTTGCTGCGGGTCTTATCTTTTCAGGGACACTCTGAAAAGGCAATCAAAGGGGCTAGGCTCAAATTATTTTCCGAAACAGCCGCCTAGCCACAAACACAGTCACAAAAAAACCTGCCCTCAGGTTACCTCCTCAAAATATATTCGAGCCTGAGCTAACCCGGATTTATCGGACACTTTTAATAGTAGACAATACTACAGGAGGTGTCAGATGGGAAAAGAAATCCAGAAGGTCAACGCGGGACGTCAGCGGCAACGCTATAGCAAGGAATTCAAGCTGTCCGCGGTCAAGCTATTACAGTCCGGCACGAAGCCCGGAACCCTGATTGCGATGGAGTTGGGGATACAGCGCAACCTGCTGTACAAATGGGCCGAGATGCTGAAGCGGCACGGAGGCAACACCGAAACCGTATTCCAGGGGCCGGGACGCAACAAGCTGGGAAAGCACCACGATCCGCTCAAGGCCGAGGTTGCTCGGCTCAAACGCGAACTGGCGCGCGTTACCCGTGAACGGGACAGCCTAAAAAAGGCCGAGGCGTACTTCGCGAAGGAACGCAAGTGAAGTACGCCTTCATCCGGCAACATGGCGAAGAACTGGGCATCCAGCTACTATGCCAGATGCTGCAAATCTCGCGCAGCGGCTACTACAGCTGGCTCAATCGTGAACCAAGCCGACGTGCACGGGAAGACCATATGTTGCTTGAACACATTCGTGCCGCCCATAAAAAACATCGCCATGCTTATGGGGCAGTCAAGACTTGGCTTCACCTGAACGCGATCGGGATCGTGTGCGGCAAGCACCGCGTAGCCCGATTACGCAAAGAAGCAGGTATCGAAGCCCAGCGCAGAAGGCGTTTCAGGCTGACGGTGGAACACCATCACACGCCGAAGGCTGCGCCTGATCTTTTGCAGCGACGATTCCATACCAGTGCGCCTAACCAGGTTTGGGTGGGCGATATGACCTTCCTCCGTACCCGGCAAGGCTGGCTGCATCTGGTCGTGTTGCTGGATCTGTTCTCACGCAAGGTAGTGGGGTGGTCGATGGGGGAGCGTGCGACAACCGCATTGCATCAGGCAGCACTCTCGATGGCAATCGAACAGCGCAGGCCAGAACCGGGGTTGGTGCATCACACCGACCGGGGCGCGGTGTACAGTGCTCCGTCATATCGCGAGCTATTGGATCATGCCGGAATGCGGCCGAGCATGAATGGCAGAAGGACTGCGTACGATAATGCCGTGGCTGAAAGCTTCTTCTCCAACCTGAAGAACGAGTGGGTGCATCACTGCGATTTCAAAACCAGGGAAGAAGCGAAGATGATGATCTTCGATTACATCGAGTGCTTTTATAATCGTAACCGCATTCACCAGTCACTCGGCTACCGAACACCCGATGAAGTGGAAAGGCTGTACCATGGTGCTTAATTTGGCTGTCCGAAAAAGGCGGGGCAGCTCAGCCTGGCCCCTTTGATTTGTTGTCCTCCTTGGTGCTCAACCGCCATTGTTAGGCGATTTATGTATCCAGCATATCCCATTCATATCCAATCACCCAGCGAAGTGCAGACAACTTTCCATTCAACATCCCCCACTCGAAATCGTCAAAAGGGCCAAGCTCTCCAGGGTATTTCTTTCTGGTCTTTTCTGCCGAAGCTAAAGCACCTTCCCATATATCGCTTCTTATGGTTCCTAGCGAATAGTCTTTATAGTCCTCCTTTGGGACCAGCTTTATTCTTCCATCTGCTATTGCCTGTTCTCTAACGCAATGCCGGTTATACCAAATTTTATCAATTAGAATATCGATTTCATCGACAATCTCATATAACCCCCGACTTTCATCTACCCACTCGTGCTCAGCAATATAATCCTCGAGTATTTCTTCATCTATAGACTTTAGAGCATCAACAACGCTAATAAAGTATTTAACCACACCAGACTCGAATATCTCCTCAAAATCTTCGTGAGGCTTACGGTTGTCTTGAGGCGAACTGAAGTCTTTAACATTGTGCGTGACAAATATGTATTCATCGTAATAATTTGACTTTGTCTGTTCGGATAGTTGATAAATTAAAAAAGCATCGGCCATACTGTTTTTTCCTTTATGAAAAGGCGCCTTTTTATTTAACGCTCTTTCTGCACAGTTAACTTTTGTTTCAGCCGAAATTTCTAGATGCTCTGATACTTTGTGGATCTCTGATATTTGCTCTATAGTTATAAATATTGAATCTGTGAGCATTGGAAGTTTATGGCTAACTTCATCTAGTGCTCCTATGATATTTTCTTTATCAGGACTACCAAACTTATCTATTGCTCCTTTTACTCTTCTAAACTCCTGAGTCAGCCTTTGTCTAGATACGTCAATGACTTTATCTTTATTTCTTTCAAATTCATCTGAAACGAGATCTGGAAGATAAATAGTTACATATCCCGATCCAACAAGATCACGAAAAGCCGTTAATATTGGCTCCGAAGCAGGATCTTTTGCTATATCAAGCCAAACGCACGTATCGATCAATATTGCATATTTTTTATTTTTTCCGCTCATCGATACTCTCCCTCCTTATTTGCCTAACGACCAAACTGTGGGATGCAAACAGCAACGAAGCGCAGCATCCTGTACGAACGCATTGTTAAAGTTCATTAGCACTTACCCATATTTTTTCATAATTACTTAATTTTTCCGATACGACGTCAGGCGGAAGCTGCACTAGATAAGTTGGTTTAGCTTTTGCGGCATCCTTTAACGATTGACCAACTAACCAACATACGTAGTTATCAATAAATATAATTCTGTCATGTAGCTCTTTGCTTCTTTTGATTTGAAGGATATCTCCATGCTGAACGTTATATTTCTTATAAGCGGGTATTAGATTCTCTGCTTTATTATTTACCAATAACCTAACAGACACATTCTTTTGCCTAGAATTTAAATAATGATCAAAAACAGACTCATCTAAATACGGATCAATAATAAATATTGTTTCTTCTGCAGTAGAAATTACTTTATTTAAAGCATTAAAAAAATCATAAACATCCCCTGCGCCAAAACTAACTTCAATATCTGACGGCACATCTAATTCAAGGTCTGCTATTGCACGATGTAATATTCCGGCTAATTTTCCAACATTCATATCGCGAAAAAATTCCATCATTAGAGAATCACTTGCCAATTGAAACGAGTACGCCTCAGTTCTATTCCAGCGTGAAACAATGGCGTGCGCTTGAGCCAACCATGTCATGTGCTCTTTCGAGGTTGGCGAGTATTCCGCAAAATTCGGCATACGCTCCAAAAGAGCTCTAAGTTGCGCAAGTATTATATGAGGTTCCATTGTTTCCCCTTTTGAACTCTAACTAAAATTAAACACAAAGTATCTGACAACCTAGATTTGAATGTCGCCAATCTGACGCAAAATTCCCAGGTCTTTAAGTGGTTTCCATGAACATCCCCAGCCTCGTCAGGAAAACAAGACCGTCGTAGTCGTACGGACATTACCTGACATCGCGGCTCAGAACAATATGACGTTTAGCCAATACCTTTTGCCCGTTGCGCATGATCGGGCAGTGAAGCTGGGACTTCTTACATCTTGCCAATGAGGTTGATGAACACGCCCTGGCTCTTGTAGCTCAGGTCGGTAAGGTCGTCGGAGAAGTTGGTGAAGTTGTAGCCGACGCCGAGTTTGACGTTGTCGCCAATGTGGCGGTAGATCGCCAGCAGCGCACCACTGCGTTTGTCCTGTGCATCGGGCAGGTTGAGCATGCGCCCTTCGATCAGCGCATCCCAGCGGTGGATGAAGTGCCAGTCGGCGCGGACAATGGCGAGTTGCGCGCGGCTGTTGTAGAAGACCGGGTTGGTGCGATCCATGCTGAGCTGGCCGCGGCGATAGGCAAACTTGCCGCCAAGGCTCCATTCCTGCGTCAGGTCGTAGGTGGCGTCGGCGGAGACGATGTGGCTCTTCTGAATATATTCCGCGGCGGTGTTGGCAACGGTCATCTGATCCACCGCAGGCAGGTTGTAAAAGTAAGTGTATTTGAACAGCGCATTGAGGCTGTCATTTTCAACCGGACGATAGGCGTAGCCGAGCACCGCTTCGGTGAAGTTGCCGTCGTAGAATTCGCCGAGCGTGCTCTTGCTGTTTGAATGATTGAATTTGCCGATCAGGCGCCAGTTTGGATTGAGCAGGTATTTCAGGCTGTTCTTGGTCAGCCAGGTGGTGCGCTTCGAAGTGACGGCATTGCTGTTTTCGGTTTTGTCACGACGGTATTCAAACGCGCTGGCAAAGGTCAGTTCTTCGAAGTGGTAGCCGATCTTGACGCCGGCGGCGGTGCGTTGGGTTTTTGCGCCGGTGTTGTTGTCGGTGAGCGTGCCGATGTCGAGGTTGCCGCCGTAGTTCCAGCGATCATCGGGTGCCACATCCACCCCGGCGGTATGGGTCAGGCCGGTGGGCACGTCGCCATGGGTGTAACGCTCTTCGACATAGACGCTGGTGCTGTCTGAGTAGTGGCTGCGCACGCCGGTGGTGAAGTTGCCCTTTCTGGCGCGCAGGCCGTTGTCGCTGGTTTCGTTCTCCATGGCGTAGTTGGTGTAGAGGCTGGTGCGATCCGAATAGAGATATTCGCTGCCAAGCCGCGCACCGGTGCCGAGATCGCCGCCGGAAACTTCACCATTGATCTTCAGCCGTTCCGTTGCACGATAGTTGCCGCCCGCACCGGCCCGGCCGTTCTTGTCACGGTTGCCGCTGCGGCTCACGGTATTCTGGAAGAAAGTGTAGGCGCTCCAGTCGGTCTTGGAATCGTAGCCCGCCTGCACGCGCAAGTCAGTGCGCTTGCCCTGTTTCTGCGTCAGCGGCACGTTGGCAGAATTGTCCTTGCGATTATCCTGGCGCACGCCGCCGCTCAGTGTCCATCGATCCGTCAGCGAGTAGTCGATGTCGGCCTCATGGGCTGACGTGCTCAGGCTCTGTTGCCTGTCGGTGACATCCGACTTGGCGCGCAGTTTGAACTGATTGCTGAGCGGCAGGCTGAGGCTGCCGCCGTACTTGCTGGTATCGTATTCGGTGAGCAGGCCGGGTGCAGAGAAACCGGCGCCAAGCTTCTGGCGGTAGAGGGTCAGGTTGCCCCGCGCTCCGTCGTACAGATCGGCCAGTGCAATGCTGGTATCGGCGCGCCAGGCGCTGGCAACACTGTCGTTGGTGATCAACGTACCGTTCTGATCAAAGGTGTAGCCGCCGTCGGCAGAATTGAGCGTGGTGATGCCCTGCCCTTCGCTCTTCGAGCTTTCCAGTTTCAGCCATGTGCCGGCACTCTTGCGCAACGTCACGTCGGCGCCTTTGAGTTTGCTCTTCGCGCCAGCTTCATTGCTGCTGTTGCTGGTCAGGCCGATCTTCACGCTGTCGCCGAACCAGTAGTGCACGCGTCCGCCGTTCGCCAGCGTGTCGATGCTGTCGAAGCCCGGCGTATATTCGTAACGCACGACGAGGTAGACAAGGTCACCGCTGCTGCCGCCGGTATCGACCAGCATGCTGGAGGTGGCGGTAGCAGAGAGCGGTTCGCTGAGCAGGATGCGTCCCTGCAGGTAATCGATGTCGTAATCGAGCGCGGCGGTGAGCGACTTGGCGCCGACCACCAGGCCGGAATCCTTGTCACGGATTTCGATGTAAACTTTTTCCGATCCGTTGAGGATATCCTGGTGGCGCAGGTAGTAAAGAGAACCGCCGGTACCGCGCAATTCGTCGCGGCTGGCGACAGTGCCCGGCTCGGCGGCGAAACCATCCGCATAGAGACGCTGCTCGCCGAAGCTGGTGGTGTCGGCTGACTGCCCGTGCAGGTTCAGACCATAAAGACTGCGATCCACGCGCGCCAGCGAGTTGTCGTTGTAGCCGATCTTGAAATTGCCCCACAGGCCGTAGTCTTCACCTTTTTTCAGTTTGACGTAGAGCTTGCCCAGTGTCGGCGCGTCCTCTTCCACCGTGCTGTCGTCGCCATAGGTCGGATAGTAATAATCGGGATCGATACGGCGGAACATGGCGTCCGGCGCCTTGTTCATGAAGTTGCTGAAGATGTCCTTGAGCGGCCCTTCGCGCGTGTCGGCGCTGGAAGTCAGTTGCCAGTCTTCGCCGAACTTGCCCTTGGTGTAATAGGCGAGACGGCCGTCCACGCTCAGGTTGTTGTCGTAGTGGGTCTGGTCCTGCGTGACCAGTTGCGCCGGGCCGCTGGTGCGATCGCGTGCGGCTGTGATATCGGCAATGCCGACATAGAACCAGTCGTTCTTTTTCAGTTCCAGGTCGCGCAGGAACAACTCGCCGTTGCCCTGCCCATCGAGCACGGCCAGTTCAACACTATGCATGCCTGACGGCAGCAGTTGTTCGGAAACGAACTTGCCATCCTTGCCCAGCGGCACCGGCCGACCCGCCAGCCAGACCTTGTGTCCCGCAGGAATGTGGCTGCCGATGACACTGACCGCGCCGCCGTTGAGCGGAATGTTTTCCACGGCCAGGCGATTTTCACCATAACCGACCAGCAGTTCTTTTGCCGCGTCGGCATTCAGGGTCTCTGCGCTCACCTGATCCACCAGCCACAGATTCTGTTCGGCGGTTTCGTCGAAGCGGCCTTCCTTGTCGTAAACACGCAACACGTATTTGAGCGTACGTCCCGGTGCGCGGTATTCATCGAACTCCGCGCGCCATTCGGCGTCACCGTCATCGTTCACCGGCACCACTGCCAGCGGCGTATCGCGCAGCGATTGCGTCTCGTCGAAGATTCGAATCTCGGCGCGCTCGAAGAAAGCGGCATAGTTGCTGTAAAGCCTGAAGCTGACCCGGTTCTCCAGCGCCGCGGTATTGAAGTCGTCCTGGTAACGCAGCGTGGTCGGCCATGCGCTGACATTGAGGCGCGGTTTGAGTTCGAGGTTGTCGAACTTGAAGCGGATGTCGGCCTTGTCCAGTGCCACGTCGGTACAGCGCTGCACATCGGGCACGCTCTTGCCCGGATCGTCGAGCGGTTTGCCGTCGACCGTGATGCGCATCAAATTGAGCGCGTAGGGATTCTGCGTCTGCACTTCGCGCGTGATGCGCGTGATATCCAGCCCGTCAGCCACGTCGAGCTGCGCCAGTTCGTCATAGACGATCTGCACATCGACGCGCGAACGTTCCGCCGTGGCAAATCCGGCATTGACCACGTCGTGGCTCTGCACGTAACCGCGGCCCTCGTGTTCCATCTGCTCCGGCTTGAGGTTGATCTCCTTGCCGATCAATTCCATCACATGGCCCGCGCGCGCGGTGGAAAGACCGATGTCATCGCCATAAGCCATCGCGACGCGGCGGCTGAGACGCTCGTTGCTGGTGTAGCCGATAAAGCGCAGGCGCACATTGGCTTTGTCTTTCAGGTCTTCCATCAAGCGCTGCAGACGGTTGGCATAGCCGGGCGGAATGATGGGCTTGGTGTCGTCGTAATAGATCGAATCGATCGTACCGGAAGGCGGATCGTAATTGCGGCTCACTGTTTCGGCGGCAGAAGACTCGGGACATATCTGCGGCTCGTCCGGCAATTCCTGCAACGGATCGTCATACCAGAATTCCACTTCGATGCGGCGGTTGAGGCTGCGGCCCTTGGGCGTATCGTTGGAAGCCAGCGGCCGTTCGTCGCCCCTGCCGTCGCTGTCCACCTTGTAGCCCGGCAGGTGCAACGCTTCCTGTACCGCCAGCGCGATACGCCGCGCGCGTGCTTTGGAAAGCGCGAGATGTGTGCTGTAGATGCGCAAGTCGCGGCCTTCCAGCGGCATGTTGTCGGTATGGCCGACGAACTTGATGACGATGCCGGTCTTGCCGCGCAGGTTTTGCTGCGCGCTCTGCAACTGCTGCAGGAATTCGGCAGGAATCTGCATGTTCTCTTCTTCGTAATGCAGCGGCGCCACAATATTCTTGATGCGCGCGCGATGTTCCATGCCTTCCTTGTAGCGCAGTTTGCACACAGTCTCGAGGCGACAGACCTGGATGCGGTTGACCGGGTTGGAGATCACCACTTCCTTCTCGACCGCTTTTTCGCTGATCTCGTCGTACCACACTTCCACTTCGACGCGGCGATTCTTCGCACGGCCGGCTTCGCTGGCATTGCTCGCAACGGGTTTGGCTTCACCCAGTCCTTCATAGGAGATCGATTCCGCCGGCAGGCCGAGCGCATTCTTGAAATATTCGGCGGTGGTGCCCGCGCGTTCGCGCGACAGACCGACGTTGTCGCCGTATCTGTCCGCCAGCGTGCCGCTCAGTTTGAGATTGTCGCTGTAACCGACAAAGTGCAGGCGCACATTGGCTTTGTCTTTCATCTTGTCCAGCACCTTGCGCAGCATGCCGATGTATTCGGGTGGAATCTCCGCCTTGCCGGAAGCGAAACGGATCGGCGGCACGACGTTTTGCAGCTTGACCGTCTTCGCTTCTTTTTCCAGCACCTGCTTCGTTTCCAGTTTGTCGCCCGCTTTTTCCTCCGGCACGCTGCTGACCTGTGGCGTGAAAGCGCCGTCTTCCACCGGATACTGCTCGCTGGATGCGCCGATGCTGCCAACGTCGCGCACGTTGTCCTCACCGGACGGGCCGGCGGCAAACGCCGCACCCGGGGCGGTAAGTACAAGCATCAGCAGTAATAACCGGTTCAACATATTCACTCCGTCAGTCGAGCAAATCCGGGCTGGCCGCGGGACCGCCGCGGCGCCAGTGAATTTCGCTCTCTATGGTCAGCGGGTAACCATCCCATTTTTCCTTGATCATCGCCTTGAGCGCATCCAGCCGCTCGTCCACCAGGTCTTCATCCTCGGCGTCGCCCAGGTAGGTGATGCGCAGCAGCGAGGGCGCCTTCTTCAATTCATTGATCAGCAGGTCGACGCGCAACAGCCACTGCTCGCGCACTTCGGTGCTGTCGGGCCTGAACACACCGTCGCCCACGTCGATGCGTACCACATGATGGATCGCCGCGCCGAAATTGAACTTCATCATTTTGCCGCGCGTGAGCCGCTGCACGCGCGGGTTCTCGGTGGTCATGCGGTAGCCGCTGGGCAGGCTGCGCTCGTCAAGCTTGAGGATGAAGTTGGCGCCGCGTGTTTCGCTCGGCGTCGCCGCGCAGGTGATATGGAAGCGGCCATATTCGTCGCTCTTTACAAGCAGGCCGCGCGCAGTAGCCACACGTGCGTTGGGCAGACCCGGCTCGCCTTCATCCTGGTAGCCGTTGAGGTTCTTGTCGTCGAACACCTTGCCGATCACGTCGCTGCAATCGAAAGTCGGATCGGGCACCACGCGCACGGTTGCGGTCGCTACACCGGAAGAAACAAGGCCGGTCGTGTTATTGAAAATCTGTGCACGGTTGACATAGTCGCCCTCGGAAACACCGGCACCGACGATGAACAACAGCTTCAGAGTGTGACGCGTATCGGAAGCAAGGTCGATGTTGTTCCAGCGCAATGTGCCGCCGCTCAGGATCGGCTCCAGCGGCACGCCGTCGTAGCGCGCTGAACCGGCCACATATTTGAAGCCCGGCGGGAAGGTATCGATGATGCTCTGGTTGTTCAGTGCCAGCACGTAGTTGTTATTGATGGTGATGGTGTAGGGAACCATCTCGCCGCGCGACACGGTGACGCGTGCTGCGGTCTTGGTGATCGCGACCGAATTGCTCAGGTCGGGATCGAGCGGGATATGGTTGTTGAACAACTGGCTCTCGCCCGGCACCAGCGTGTTGTTGAGCAACAGATGCAGGTGATAGTTGGTGCCCGCACTACCGGCGATGACGCTGGTGGGCGGCGCACTCTCGGAGGCAACCACTTCGCAATGATTCGGCGTGCCGGGCACTGCATCGTTGGCCGTGCCGAGACAGCCCGGCACGGAGAAGGGCGCGGTGGCGCTGCTCGTCTGCGGCGGAATCACCACCGAGGCATTGGCCACATAACCGCTCGCCGGCGGCGCAACACTGATCAGGTAGGTGCCGCCTGCCGGACAGGCGCCGTTGCTGAAGTTGATATCGAAGCGGTAATAGCCGCTGGCAAGTGTCACCTGGCCCTGCTGTGCCGTGTCGTCGAAACAGCTTGGGGGCAACGCCGTCTGGCTGGTCGCGTCGAGCATGGTGAGTCTCGCGCCCGCGATCGGGATGCGTTGCAACGAGTCATAGATCACACCGTCGGGCGATGCGGGCATGTTGACGTTCTGCGTGATGCTGCCGGAACTGACGATAATGTTGGTGATGGTCTGCAAACCGTCGGTAAACGGCGAGTCGGTGTTGCCCAGCATCGCCGTAGTCGTAGTATGCCCCGGCGCACGGAAGCGCAACTCATATTGATCGGTACTCAGGTTGTTGGGCGCCAGACCGCTGATCTGGTACAGACCGCTGGCGTCGGTCAGCACCGTACCGATCAGGCTGCCGTT
>JBNKBO010000004.1:0-87381 GCA_050287265.1 Sideroxydans sp.
TGCTGGTACTCCGCCAGTAGCCGAGCTTCCTGTTTAGTCAACTGGCGTTTCGCCAGCAAATCCGGGCGACGTTCCGCAGTCCTGCCTAATGTCTGCTTCAATCGCCACTTCTCTATCTCGGCGTGGTGCCCGGACATTAATATTTCCGGAACCGCCTCGCCGTTATAAACCTCGGGCCGTGTGTAGTGCGGACAATCCAGCAGTCCTTTTACAAAGGAATCCTGCTCTGCCGATGCGTCGTCGCCCAATACGCCGGGGATCTGCCGCACCACGCTGTCCATCACTACCATTGCCGCCAACTCGCCACCGGACAACACATAATCCCCGATGGAAAGCTCTTCATCCACTTGCTGACGCAACAGACGCTCATCCACGCCCTCGTAACGGCTCGCCAGCAATATCAATCCTTCGTCCCGCGCCAGCAGTTCCATCACCACTTCGTGGGTGAGCTGCCTGCCTTGCGGCGAGAGATGGATCACACAACTCTTCTTCGCTCCGCTTTGCGCCTGCGCTGCTTTCGCTGAGCTGATTGCCTTTTCCAGCGGTTCCGCCAACATCACCATCCCGGGCCCGCCGCCGTAGGGGCGGTCGTCGATGGTGCGGTAGTTGTCGGTCGTAAAATCACGCGGATTCCACGTCTGCAACTCAAACTTGCCCTGCTCCGCCGCCCGCCGCGTCACACCGTACTGGGTGATCGCCTCGAACATCTCGGGGAACAGTGTAATAACGTCGAACCTCATTTGAGGTAGTCCGCCTGCCAATCCACACGGATGGTTTTATGCTCAATATCCACTTGCCGGATGACGTCGGCAATGAACGGGATCAATATCTGTTTGCCTTGTCCGTCGCGCACGCTCAGCACATCGTTCGCGCCAGTCTCCAGCAGTGTGTCCACCGTGCCCATTTCCTCACCGGCCAGATCCACCACCTTCATGCCGATCAGGTCGGACCAGTAGTATTCGCCTTCTTCCTCTTTCGGCAATTCCGAACGGGGGATGGCGATCAGTTGGCCCCTGTACTTCTCTGCAGCGGTACGGTCTGCAATGCCTTCCAGCTTCGCGACCACCACCTTGCCATGCGCGTCCGCCTCTTCCACCTCCAGCGGGCGCCAGGCTTTTTCGTTGCCTACAAACCAGGTATCGTAATCGAGCAGGCTGTCCAGATATTCCGTGAAGGTCTGCACCTTTACCCAGCCCTTGATGCCCTGCGCCGCTACGATCTTTCCCATGATGACCATGGGAGCCTGATCATCAGGCCTTGGCTGCTGCACCGGCTTTTTTGACCAGGCGACCCACGGTGTCGCTCAACTGCGCGCCCTTGTCCTTCCAGTGCGTCACGCGATCCAGCTGGATACGCAGACCCTCGGCACCTTCGGAAGCCAGCGGGTTGTAGAAGCCGATACGTTCGATGAAACGGCCGTCACGACGGTTGCGGGAATCCGCCACCACCACGTTGTAGTAAGGACGATTCTTCGAACCGCCGCGAGAAAGACGAATGACTACCATAATGAACACCCAATAAAAATGTGATTTGACCAATGCCAAAGGGCGCGAATTCTACGATATATCGTTGAATTATGGCAAGGATTGTTTACGGGGGTGAATCAGCGGTGCAGGATGACTTCCAGCACGAACTGGGTGCCCAGAAAGGCCAGAATCAGGAAACCGAAGCCGCTCAAGGTCCAGCGCACCGCCGTATGGCCGCGCCAGCCGTAGAAATGGTGACCCCAGAGCAGCACAGCAAACACCCCCCAGGAAGCAATCCCGAACAGGGTCATATGGGTAAAGCGCAGGGGATGGCCGAGGATTTTTTCGGAAAACAGCATGCCGGATCCCACCGTAATGGTCAGCAGCACGAAACCGACGCCTACTACGCGAAACAGCAAGGTTTCCATGGTCAACAGCGGGGGCAGATTCTGCAACACTTTCGGCATTTTGGCGTGATGCAGGCGCTTTTCCACCAGCCACATCAAAGCTGCATGCAAAGCGGCAATGGTAAACAGGCTATAGGCCAGCATGGCCACCAGCACATGCGTTTCGAACAATACCGTGACAGGCTGTTTCAAGATATGCGTATCGGGAAAAATAGCCGGCAGCATCGTGCTGATGGCCGCCAGAGGCAATACCAATGTCTGCAAACTGGACAACGGGTAGAAATAGCGCGCCACCCAGTACACCAGCACCGTCAGCCACAGGATCAACGACAGCGCATACACCAGCCCCAGGTTGAGTGCACCCAATACAAACAGCGTGTCGTACAGCAGCCAGCCGTGCAACGCCAAGGGCACGATAACCGCAAAGCCCAACACACCGCGATTATGCTCTTCCGCATTGCCCGCTGCCTGTGCACGCCAGAACAAAATAGCCAGAACGGCGTAAAGGACAAAGGTGAGCAAATGCATGGTCTGGTTCGACATGGAGAGTGCAGATGTTTTAGACTGTGCGGATTCTACAGGAAGCGCCGCAAAATTTCTCCCTGCGATAAGTTCGCCCATCCACCCTGTTGGTGGATTGCGTTTTACTTAAAAGGATAAGCAATGGCCCAGATCAAAATCTATGGAATCAAGGAAAGACTTGCTCCGATTCGGAATCGGTTGTCGGATGTGATTCATGAATGTGTGATGGAAGCGTTGCAATTCCCTGCCGACAAAAAAGCGCACCGTTTTTTCCTGATGGAAAAAGAAGACATGTTCTCCCCAGCCGGTCGTACTGATGCATACACGATCATTGAAATCTCGATGATCGAGGGCCGTACGGTCGAGACAAAAAAGAAATTGATAAGACTGCTCTTTGACAAGATTCAAGACAAAGTGAACATTCAGCACCAGGATATCGAAATCAACATTCAGGAGAGTCCCGCATGTAACTGGGGCTTTAGAGGTATGCACGGAGATGAAGTAAAATTGAATTATCAGATCAATGTCTAGTGCGAAACCCAAATAATACTTTTGCTTAAACCTTCTTAGAAAACAGATCATGCTGGATAATCTCACACAACGCTTTTCGGGCATCGTCAAGAATCTGCGCGGTCAGGCGCGCCTGACCGAAAACAACATCCAGGACGCGCTACGCGAAGTGCGCCTCGCTCTGCTGGAAGCGGACGTCGCACTGCCGGTGGTCAAGGATTTCATCGCCAAAGTAAAAGAAGCCGCACTGGGGCAGGAAGTCATCGGCAGCCTCACACCGGGACAGGCGCTGATCGGCGTAGTAAACCGCGAGCTTACCATGCTGATGGGCGAGCACAACGATGCGCTCAACCTCACCACGGTACCGCCCGCCGTGATCCTGATGGCTGGCCTGCAGGGCGCGGGTAAAACCACCAGCAGCGGCAAACTGGCCAGGCTGCTGCGCGAACAGAACAAGAAAAAAGTATTGCTGGCAAGTTGTGACGTATATCGCCCGGCCGCAATCGAACAGTTGCGGACACTGGCACAGCAACTCGGCATCGACTTCTTCCCCTCGGATATCAGCCAGAAACCGCAGGACATCGCGCTGGCCGCGCACGACTTCGCGAAGAAGCATCACCACGACGTGTTGATCGTCGACACCGCCGGCCGTCTCGCCATAGACGAAGCGATGATGGCAGAAATCAAGGATCTGCATGCCGCGCTGAAACCCATAGAGACCCTGTTCGTGGTTGATGCCATGACCGGCCAGGATGCGGTCAACACGGCCAAGGCCTTCGGCGATGCGCTGCCGCTCACCGGCATCATCCTCACCAAGCTGGACGGCGATGCACGCGGCGGTGCGGCGCTGTCGGTGCGACAGATTACCGGCAAGCCGATCAAATTCGCCGGCGTCAGCGAAAAACCCAACGGCCTCGAAGCCTTCCACCCCGAACGCATGGCGCAACGCATCCTCGGCATGGGCGATGTGCTCTCCCTGCTGGAAGATGCTCAACGCAATGTCGATCACGTCGAAGCCACCAAGCTGGCAAAAAAAGTGCAAACCGGCAAAGGTTTCGATCTCAACGATTTCAAAATGCAGATCGTACAGATGAGAAAAATGGGCGGCGCTTCCGCGCTATTGGAAAAACTGCCGGCACAATTTTCCAAAGCGGCTGTCGGCGCGAACGTCGACGAACGTCAGATCAACCGCACCGAAGGCATCATCAATTCCATGACCCCTTGGGAACGCAGCCACCCCGAGCTCCTCAAGGCCTCGCGCAAACGCCGCATCGCGGCAGGGGCGGGTGTACAGGTGATGCACGTCAATCAACTGTTGAACCAGTTCGAGCAATCGCAAAAGATGATGAAAATGATGGGCGGCAAGGGTGGCATGGCGAAATTGATGAAGGGAATGGCCGGGAAATTTCCGGGGATGCGCTAGAGAAGCGCTTAATTCATTTCTGCCGGGACTTGCGGAAAAGCGTATCCACCAGGCATCCGCACCATGCACCCGCCGGAGATGCACGTAATTATCAGTTCCAACTGCTGCAGGGTTTTCGATGCCCAAACAACAGTGTCCTGGTAGGACGCGGTAAGTAAGTTTAAGGCAGTGAAACGATATACGCCGTTGCGTTGTCAATCAAGAACAGGGTTTTGCCATCGCTGCTGATCTGCATGGAGTTGATCCCGGGCGAAGTGGTTACATAACCGCCAATGGCGGGAAAATATCCGCCAACTGTGGCTGCCATCAGGTCATAGGTGTAAACGCGGCCGTTGGCACTCAAGTCGCAGAAGGTGTAAGCCCGCGTGCCATCCGGCGAAAGGGTCGCAAGGCTGGTGCTGCAACTGTTTGCGGCGTCGTTGAAATAGGGCAGGTTGCCGACCAACGCCATGGATGAATTGTAAATGTTGGTGTTGTTGGTCAGGAAACGCGAACCGGTACGATCCATGCTGTTGACCGGACCGCTGATCGAAGGCGTGATGGCGGTATATATCCCCGTTCCAGCATCGAAGGAATACAGGCTGCTACTGGTCGGCGTTGCCGAGTTGTCGTATCTCAATATCGCACGGCTGCCATCGCCCGAGGCGGTGATGGAAGTCCATGGCAAATTGACCGCATTCATGGAATAGGGTCGACGCATCAGCACTTCACCATCGTTCATGACGGCAGCGACCGTTGGATTTCCGGCATAAGACCCACTCGCGGAAAGCTCGGTCAAAGACACCGCATCGACTCTGACAATTTTATAGTCCTGCGTGAGCAACACAATCTCCTTACCATCGGGAGTCATCAGCCCCGGGCCGAACGCATATGGCAAGGTCACACTGCTTGCCGACCAAGTCGATCCGTTGTAGGTGTGGCGCTCGATGAAAGAACCACTCAAGGGAAAGACAAGCACAGCATTACGTTCCGGGTCGTGAAGGATTCCTTTGGTTGCGGATGAATCCAGAAAGGTGAGGTCGGTCAAGGTAGCCGGATTGGTCACCACCAGCGTGGCGGAGCTAACGATGCCGCCGCCAGTAGTGGTAAAACTCACGGGATATTGTCCCGCCGAGAGCGCCGGATGGGTCGCGCGAATTTCGGTATCGCTGACCACTTGGAAAGCACTGGCGTTGAAGTTCCCGAATTTGACGTTGGTCACGCTGGTTTGCGAAAAATTTCTACCCCGGATAATCACTTGCGCAGAAGTGTTAGCGGCGGCCACATAGGGTGAAACATAGTTGGCTTGCGCTCGATTTATGTACAAGGAAACTGGAATGGTGACATCAGACACATTGGCATCGGGCGAACTCAACGTGATGTAACCCCAGTGGATTCCGTTCAACATTTGATCAAGCTGCGCCTGTACCAGCGTTCCAGTCAGCGTGGGTTGCGAACTACTATTTCCCGCAGAAGTGATACTCAACCAAGGCACATCCACCACGGCGCTCCAATTAATCGTCTTTGGCGAACCTGCCGGGTAATTGGTCCCGATATTTACGCTTTGGACCAGATCGGCGGGAACGACCGTGGTGCCAATACTGAACCCCATCAGCGCAGGGTTTGGCGCCATGGCTTTGGCAACAACGTAAGTAACCGGAATGTCCAGTGTTTTTCCGGGAATGGCAAGTTGTATCGTGGCCGAGTAAGTTCCGACCGGCAATGGAGTCGCTCCAACACTCAGGGTGACTGGCAAGGTCACACCGGACTCGGCCGACAAGGTGAGCCAATTAGTGGTCGCACCGTTGTACACCACCGAACTAGTCCATGCGGCAGAACCCGAAGTGTTGGTGATGGATTCGGAAACGGCAACAGGGGTTTCGCCCTCCGCCGCATTCAAGCTGATGCTGGTCGGCGAACCGCTAAATCCGCCAACCACATAGGTCACGTTGATGGTGAACGGGCTACCCGCTATTTCGGCGTTGCAGTACTGGTCGGCGCAAACCTGCACCGTGACCGAGCCGGTATGGGTACCGACGCCCAGGTTGAAGGGGGAAGCCGGAGTAATAGTAACCTGTGCCGTAGTGGGGCCGGAAATCGAGGTTACGGCGTTGGCAATCAACGTCCCATAGGCCGAGGTCGTTCCCAGCCACGCGCTACCCCCAGATAACGTCAAGGTGACTGATTGCGCAGGTGGCGTGGAGGAGCTTGGATCATCCGCAACGAAAGTGACCGAAGAAGTTGAAGGCGAGACGGAGGGCCCGCCACCATCACCGTCACCGCCGCCACCACCACAGGCCGCGAGTGTTACAAGCAAAGCTGCCAAAGCGATTCTGGCAACAAGTTTTGTTGTAGCGGACATAAGGCCACCCTCTTTCATGTACCCATTTTTTAATGACGGGCATTGTATTACATTAGCTGAAAGACTCCATCTCATTCTTGGCAAGAAATTTGGAACAACCAAGTATAAAATTGTCTTTCACACAGTCCTTTAACCAGCGTGTATATATGTTAACCAAAGCCATCATCTTCGACGTCGACGGTACGCTGGCCAATACCGAGGAAGCCCACCGTATCGCATTCAACAAGGCGTTCGCCGAAAACAATCTTCCCTGGAACTGGGATGTGGCGCTGTATGGCAAGCTGCTCAAGGTGACAGGCGGCAAAGAGCGCATCAAGTATTTTGTCGAAGACTTCCTGAAGGATTTCGACAAACCTGCCGACTACGAATCCTTCGTAAAGAATCTGCACGTGCAGAAAACCGCGCATTACACTGCGGCGTTACGCGATGGACATATCCCGCTACGTCCCGGCATCAAACAACTTATCAACGATGCTCGCAAGGCTGGGCTCAAGCTGGCGATCGCCACCACCACTTCGCCGGAAAACGTTTCAGCTTTGCTTGAGGTGGGCCTGGGCAAGGACTGGGCAAAATATTTCGACGCCATCGGTTGCGGCGACATCGTGCCGCTGAAAAAACCCGCACCGGACATTTATAACTGGGTATTGAATGAGCTCAGGCTTGCGCCGCAGGATTGCATCGCACTCGAAGATTCTGCCAACGGCTTGCACGCTGCGCTGGCAGCAGGCATCCGGACCTGCATCACGACCAGTCCGTACACCTTTAATCAGAACTTTACCGGAGCGGCGGCGGTATTCGACGATTTGGGCGATTTATCCCGCTTCTATAGCCTGATCGGGCTGCGCATGTAAGCAAGCAAGCCCGTTTCCTGCTAATCTTGCGGTTAATTCTGTTGAATCGCAAAACATCATGCAAAGCTATTTGAAAAAGGTTCTCACGGCTCGCGTCTATGACGTCGCCATCGAAAGTCCGCTCGAACCCGCGCCCGCCCTGTCGGCGCGCATCGGCAACAATGTACTGTTCAAGCGCGAAGACATGCAGCCGGTGTTCTCGTTCAAGCTACGTGGCGCCTACAACAAGATGGCGCAACTGTCCCCCGAACAACTGAAACGGGGTGTCATCACCGCTTCTGCCGGCAACCATGCGCAGGGCGTCGCGCTCAGCGCGCACCGTCTCGGCTGCAAGGCCATCATCGTAATGCCAACCACCACACCACAACTGAAGGTCGAGGCAGTCAAGCATTTCGGGCAGCGCGCGGTGGAAGTCGTGTTGCATGGCGATAGTTACAGCGACGCTTCCGCCCATGCTTACGCGCTGGAAAAGGAAAAAAAACTCACATTCGTGCATCCGTTCGACGATCCTGACGTAATTGCCGGGCAAGGCACCGTCGGCATGGAGATACTGCGCCAGCACCAGACACCAATACACGCGATCTTTTGCGCGATCGGCGGCGGCGGTCTGATCGCGGGTGTGGCGGCCTATGTAAAACAGGTACGTCCAGACATCAAGGTGATCGGCGTACAAACCACCGACTCCGACGCAATGGCGCGTTCGCTCGCGGCAAAAAAACGCGTCACGTTGAACGATGTCGGCCTGTTCTCGGACGGCACCGCGGTCAAACTCGCGGGCGAGGAAACATTCCGTGTCTGCAAAAAATACGTGGATGAAGTGGTGCTGGTGGATACCGATGCAGTATGTGCCGCGATCAAGGATGTATTCCAGGATACGCGCTCCATCCTCGAACCGGCAGGCGCACTGGCTGTGGCAGGCGCCAAACTCTATGCCAAGCGCGAAGAGCTCAAGGGCGAAACACTGGTCACGGTATGCAGCGGCGCAAACATGAACTTCGACCGCCTGCGTTTCGTCGCCGAACGCTCAGAGATCGGCGAACGACGCGAAGCGATACTTGCCGTCTCCATCCCGGAAACGCCCGGCAGCTTCCGCAAATTCTGTACGCTGCTCGGCAAGCGTAGCATCACCGAATTCAATTACCGCTACGACGACCCGAAAGTGGCGCAGGTATTCGTCGGCATCCAGATCAAAGATCAGCAACAAACTGCCGACCTGGTGGACAAGCTGCAGCGCAGCAAATTGCCGACGATAGACCTCTCAGACAACGAAATGGCCAAGCTGCACTTGCGCCATCTTGTCGGTGGGCACGCGCCCGAAGCCAGGGATGAAATCCTGTTCCGCTTCGAATTCCCCGAACGTCCCGGCGCGCTGATGAACTTCCTCAACAGCATGAATCATAGCTGGAACATCAGCCTGTTCCATTACCGCAACCACGGCGGTGATGTCGGCCGCGTGCTGGCCGGCATGCAGGTGCCGCGGCAAGACAAGAAAGCGCTCAAGACTTTCCTCGACAAGCTCGGCTACCGCTACTGGGACGAGAGCGACAATCCGGCCTATCACCTGTTTTTGGGATAATACATGGTTCCGCCCTCCGGCAATCGGAGGGCAGGGCACCATATCACTGATCCCAGCGCACCCCTACCAAGAGCTGTTTGCGATCATAGGCATAGCGCTTGTCAGATGAGTCATTCTTATCGAGGATCACCTCAGCCCATAATGAGAATTGTTTGCTCTGGGCATACCCGGCCTTGACACTCAGATCGATGCCGCTGGAGCTCTTGGCGGGCTGACCGGCAATATCGAAGGCGAAAGCATTCGGATAATTTCGCTGCCAGCGGTGCAGCGACACTCTGCCGCTCAGCGCATCCTGTTTGAACAGGAAGCGACCACCAAAACGATGCAACTTGTAGTCGTTGTAGTTCACATAGTTATCGGCACGTTGCAAATAATTGTAATCAAGGTAATACACCGTATCCTCATTCAGACGTTCTCGAAACGTGACACCGAATTTGTTATAGGTGTATTTCAGCACCGGGTTGGCCGTCGCATAGACGCCGTTTGCCGTACGGGCATGGCGCTCTGTGTAATCGCGGGTGTAATGTTCTGCTAAAAACTTGAGTTTCATCCCGACGCCCAGCTTAAGATCGGCATCACCACCGATGCTAAAGAAATTGTGGTCCATCTGCGATACAACCACGGGATCGTCATAGTCATTCTGCAAGTATTGACTACTAATGGTGTAGTCGACACCACCGACGCTGCTCTGGTATTCGCCCTCAATGCCCGCACTCGTGTAGTTGTAGCGGTTTGAAATGTCGCTTCCGCCCGCCGTGATTTTAGGGTCGCCTGAATCGTGATCCACATAGACCTGATCGTGTTTCTCCAGCACGAGGCCCGCGTATGCCTGCCTCTCCGAGTTGCCTTTGCCACCCAGGTCGAACGTCGAGCCGCCCCTGGCCTCCAGATTGAGCTCGTTGGCATCGCTAACACTGCCCAGATAACGCCTGCCATCGACTGTAACCAAACCGATCAGACGCCCGTTCTTCTCGTTCTGCCTGCCAACATCCACATGCGCCGTAAACGGCACAAAAAACCCTGATCTCACCTGCGGTACCACAGTCGTATTCTGCGTAGCCCCCACGCCGTAGTCGAAGTAAGCATTACTCGGTGCATGGTAGGGGTTGCTGTCATAGCCCAGCCCGGTTTCGGCGAACCAGGAAAAATCGCCTTTTCCGACTCTCGGCCCAATTTCAGCACAAGCCAACATAGACATAGTCATCGCAAGCATGCCCAGCAACGCATGGAACATTAATTTATTATTCATATTTCACCTCTCTCTGACATATTGACAACATATTAATTAACAACTTTTTATTTACTCCCATCCAATTTCTGCATTTCCTCATCCAGCCCCTGTAATTCCGGATCCAGTTGTCTGGCTTTTGCCAATTCCTTGCGCGCTTCCTCGGCACGACCCGCTTCGCGCAGCGCACGCACGAATTCCAGCCGCAATCGCGCGTCGCCGGTATCGGCGGCGACCGCACTGTCCAGTACCCTCACCGCTTCCTGCACTTGCTTGTTCCACAGCAGTGCCCGCCCAAGGAACCGTGACTTCTTGGTATCGTTGGGATCGAGTTTGTTGGCACGGCGCAGCGCATTGACCGCATCGGCATATCTGCCCTGCTTTAAATAGGCATTGCCCAGATCGAACCAGGCCAGCGAATAGGTATCATCGCGCGCAATAATTGCACTGTACAGCTTGATGGCCTCGTCGAATTCCTCCAGCTTGGCATAACGAACAGCCAGGTTGAGCTGCGCAGCCCGGTAGTCCGGGCGAATACTCAGCGCCTTGCGGTAGGCATCTATCGCCTCTTTGTCGCGACCGGTGTTGCCGTATACCACCGCCAGGTTGAACCATGCCTGTTCGTAATCCGGTCGCTGCCGCACAGCCTTGTTGAAGGCCTGCTCCGCATTTTTATTATCTTTTTGCCGCAGATAGGTGATACCGATGTTGTACCACGCTTCCGGATACTGGCGGCGCACCTTGAGCGCAGCCCGATAGGCAGCCAGTGCAGCGACATAATCGTCTTTGGCCGCATAAGATAACCCCAAGTTGACATGTGCTTCGGGATACGGACCGGCAGACTTCTTCAGTGCCATCTGGTATTCCGCAATCGCCTTGTCGTAATGCTTCTCGCCATAGGCAACGCGCCCCAGATTGAAGTGCGCATCGACGCGTTGCGGATCGCGCTGGAGTATCCATTCGAATTCGTTGCGTGCATCGGCCCAGTGCTTTCCCGCCAGCAATACCGTCCCAAGCACCGAGTGCGCACGGTCATATTCCGGGGCTACTTGTATCGCTTGGCGCAGTAACCGCTCCGCCTCGCGCCGCTTGTGCTGATCATTCAGTATCAACGCCATGTTGACCAGTGCCGGTGAATAATTCGGTTTCAGCTCCAGTATCGTGCGGTACTGTGTCAGAGCGCGCGCCTGACCTTCGGGAGTATCCGCCTCCAGTCTGGCAAGCTCCACCCGCGGCTCCGGATCGCCTGGAATCAGGCGGATCGCAGCATTGAACGCATTCGCCGCCAGTTCAGGCTGTCCAAGTTTGCGTCGCGTCATACCTAACGCAAGAAGCGCCTGCGCCTTACGCTTACCGCCGACCAATTGCACGGCCTTTTCCAGCTCCGCCGCGCCGGCAGCATAATCCCCACGGCCGTTTATCAGAATACCGAGGTTGTACTGCGCCTCGAAATGCGCCGGGTGTCGAACCAGCAACTGCCGGTATCCCTTGATGGCCTGACTGGTCTGACCGTTGCGCGAAAGTGCCAGGGCGCGGTTGAACAATGCGCTGGTATCCGCCGGATCTGCCGCCATGGCACGGTTGAAATACTCCAGCGCCAGTGCCGTGGCGCCTTTCTTCAGATAGAGCACGCCAAAATCGTTGAGCACCCGAGCGCTCGGGTTCTTCGCCAGCGCTTTCAGATATATCTGCTCGGCCTCACGCCATTTCTTTTTCTCCACCAGCGTCGCGGCGCGTTGCATTTCCGAATCGACGGCATCAGAGACTATCGGCACCGCATCATCGGTCATCGCAAATGATTCCGCGTCATCGGCTACCGCAGTGACGTAAGGCGGTATCCTGATCACGGTCACGGCGTTTGCATCGTACTCGGCCCTGAATCGCACATACAGCAACATCAGGAATATCCCCAGAATCACGATCATCACGGGAACAAAACTTTCCCTGAACAACCTCATCCACCCGACTTTGCTATTCATCCCGGACAACCTCGTTTGCTGTAATTGCCTGGAGCGTCGGCAACATGCCTCGCCCGTTCACGTTCTGTATCTCAAGTCCCGGACGCACATTGATCTCCAGCAGCAATGGTCCATCCGGAGAAACCGATATATCCACACCCAGATATTTGAGCGGCACAGCATTGGCCGCATTTTTTGCCAGCTCGATCACTTCCGCCCAGTACGGAATCGTTCTGCCCAATACCCTCAAGCCGGAATCGGGATGTTTTTCGATCTGCACCCCGAGAAACTGGGCATGGATCGTGATGCCGCTGGCAATATCGATCGCAATACCGAGCGCTCCCTGATGCAGATTCGCCTTGCCGTCGGACTGTTTCGTCGGCACGCGCGTCATTGACATCACCGGTTTTTCATCACACATGATGATGCGCACGTCGGCCAGACCGAGCGGGCTGAGTTCGGCCATTTTCGTATGCTGGACGATGCGGCTCTCGATGATCGCAATATCGCCCAGATCGAAGGAATAGATGCCGAAGATGATGTCCGAAATATGTTTGCGCAGGTCGAAGGCGCTATAGATTTTCCCGCCGATGCCTACCCAGTCCTTACCGTTCCTGCCGACGATGACAATGATGCCGTTGCCACCGCTGCCTTGTGCCGGCTTGATGACAAAATCGTCATAGCCTGCAAGATCGTTTTCCAGGTCACGCAGTTCGTAGAAGTAACTGTAGATGCGATGAGTCCTGGGCATGCTCACGCCCGCTGCGCCCAGCACCTTTTTTGCCTGCAACTTATCGTCCGCCAGGGGGAAATGCTTGCGATGGTTGCGCGTATAGATGTAATGCAGGTTGCGCCGGTTCATGGAAAGCACCCTGGACGCGTGCTCACGCACCTCCTCCAGCCGCAACCGCCAGTCTCGTAGCGACATCATTTGCTCGTATCCAGAATCAGACGGCGGAAACGCATGAACTCCAACACGCGGATACCTATCCATTTCCCCAACCACAGGTTCAGTGCGATCACCACCAGCAACAGTTCGGGGAATGCCAGCACCAGACTCTGCATGAACAACGAATCCATCACCGCATAACAGGCGGCAATCACGAGCAACGTCATCAAAGTGATTGAGACCACCTTGAGCGCCCCCTGTTCGGCCTCCATCAACGCCACACGTTCGGCGGTAATGGCAAGAATGGCGATGGGAAACAATGTCACATGCGCCAGTTCGAAAAATCCGAGCTGCACTCCCCCCACCGTGGTCACCATCATCACGATCACCACTACAGTCAAGACGATGGCCATCTTGGGCGAGTGCAGCAATTGCAGCCAGTCGAGTCCTCGGCGGACGACCGCCGACACCAGCACGATACCGAGAAAACCGACAATACCCCACAACAGACCGGTTTCGCGCGACGCCGCCGCGATCAGCGCAGGCAGGAAGGTACCGAAGGTCTCCAGACCGACCACGTTGCGAAACACCACTGTCACCAACGCCCCCAGCGGCAACATGAGAAGTATTTTCAGCAGGTTCTGCGAGATGCCTACGCGTTCAAAATGTGCATACAGATTGGTAATATTCAGTGCTGACTTGCTCAGGGCATCCTGCGCATCACGCTGCGGGACCAGTTGCTTGGTGGTCTTGAACATATACTGAAAGTTCACGTTGGCCGTATGCCTGAACAGCACCATATCGCCGTAATAAAGCGTCAGAAAATTGGCGGGTATCTCAGCAAAGTGGTCGTTGATGGTGTCGAACGGAATCCAGTGCCCGTTGACATAGATTTCCACCCACTGGTGGCTGGTGCGTTTGCTGCCCTGCTCCATCACGAAGCCGCCGACCAGTCGCGCCGGAAGGTTAAGCTTGCGCGCCATCGCCACGAACAGGCGGCTTTTGCCGTTGCAACTTGCCTCACCAAGTTTGAGCGCGATCAGGGAATCGGTGTAACCGGAAAAATTCCGGTTGGTGATATTGTCCTGCAAATGCCGGTGTATTCGGGTCAGCACATCCAGCACCGAGCGATTCTCGCTCGGCACGATACTGTTCAAGGCTTTTTCGATCTGCGAATCGTCTTTATGAATGCCCGGCTCATCGGCAAGGAAAGGGGCCAGCGTCGCAGAATAGGAATCCGGGATCGGCATCCCTTCGGGGATATCGTAACGCACATGGCGCGCCCGAACCGAATAGGCGTAGCGAATGCTGTGTTGCCCCACCACATTCTCCGCACTCCAGACCACATCGCGGTTCAAGGAGTCAGAGTGCATATTGGATGAAAATATTCCGGTTGCACTCTCCTCGTTATCGACCGACTGACGTCCATCAGTCTTCGGCAGATAGGTCTGAATGCGAATATCTTCCCCGTGCCCGTCGACTTGCATATTGACCTCGACGGTGTAGCTGGGTGCCGGGATCAGGCCAGCCAGGGGGTAATCGAGTACATATAACTTGTAGCCGGCCACCGCCATTGGGATCAGCACCATTATCGCAAGCAAGGCAACATAGGCGCTACGTCTTATTCCGACTGAGCGTTGATTTTTCATTATTATAAACACCTGTTTTAATTGCTCTATTCGGAAGCCGGCAGGCCCGCTCTTTGGCGTTCTCCACCTTGGTGACCCCGGCTACACCTGTACCTGCGTATCAAACCGGCAACCCTTAGGATAGCCTGAAAACAAGAAATCCGTCAAAAGACCCTGTGGGAAAATTGCCAAAAGCCCCCATAAAATCCATAACATATCATTGTTCTCATCAAGGTGAATATTCGGGATATTCACGAGCGAGTATGATCAACGGTTTCCTCTGCAGTTCCATCTGGGCAATTTTTTGTCAGTTGCTTCGATGGTTGACAGGCTGGAGTACAACTGAATAAGCAAGGTTCTCAAGATGTTATTTCAACAATCTTTCAGAATTATGACAAACCGCAGACTATACCTGATGTTTTTCATCGGGTATGTTGAAAAATAACGTATCATTAGGACGTTGGACGATAAGGCCAGCTTGATCATGACCATACCAGAACAAAAACAGACACTCAGGCAACGCATCATCGCCACCCGCGATAAATTGCCCGCATCCGAACGCTTGCGGCTTAGCCATGCTGTAATCAAATCTGTGTGCAATCTGAATTCCTATCAGTCAGCCCATACCGTGCTGGGCTATCTGAATTTTGGATCGGAGCTGGCCTCCGAACTCTGGGTGCAACAGGCATTCGCAGACGGCAAGCGAGTTTTGTTGCCGCGCGTCAACCGTGCCGGCAATCACCTGGATCTATATCAGGTGCACGACCTGCACCACGACGTGGCACCCGGTTCATGGGGGATACGCGAACCAGTCGCTGAGCGCTGCATCAAAGAAGATGCGCCGGGTACGGTGGATTTCATCCTGCTGCCCGGTGTGGCCTTCACCCTCGAGGGTACGCGCCTGGGTTACGGCGGCGGCTATTACGACAAGCTGCTGGCACGCATGCCGCATCGACCGGCCTTGGTCGCCGGGGCATTTTCGCTACAGGTGATACAAGAGATTCCGCAAGAAAAAACCGACCGCAAAGTGGAATGGCTGGTGACTGAAGACGGAACAACACGTTGCAACTGAAGGAGGGGAAACAATGGCAACACTGCAGCCAGATAACGATCCGCAGGAAACGCAGGAATGGCTGGACTCGCTCCAATCCGTGCTGGACAAGGAAGGCGCGGAACGCGCCCATTTCCTGCTCGATCAACTGATCCACCATGCGCGTCTGGCCGGCGACGACATGCCGATCAGCGCCACCACGCCCTACATCAACACCATCCCGCTGGAAAAGGAAGAGCGTTCACCCGGCAACAAGGAACTGGAACACCGTATCCGCGCGCTGATGCGCTGGAATGCGATGGCCATCGTGGCCAGTACGAACAAAGAGTCTTCTGAACTGGGCGGCCATATCGCCAGCTTCGCCTCGGCAGCGACTTTGTACGATGTCGGCTTCAATCATTTTTTCCACGGCAAGACCGACGATCACGGCGGCGATCTCGTGTTTTTCCAGGGTCACTCCTCGCCCGGCATCTATGCGCGTGCTTTCCTCGAAGGACGCATCAGCGAAGAACAATTGCGCAAGTTCCGCCAGGAAGTGGACGGCGACGGTCTCTCCTCCTACCCGCATCCGTGGCTGATGCCGAACTTCTGGCAGTTCCCCACGGTATCCATGGGCTTGGGCCCGCTGATGGCGATCTACCAGGCGCGCTTTATGCGCTATTTGCAACACCGCGAACTCGCACAAACCAACGGCCGCAAAGTGTGGGCCTTCCTCGGTGACGGCGAAACCGACGAGCCGGAATCGCTGGGCGCGATCTCCATGGCCGGACGCGAAGGGCTGGATAACCTGGTTTTCGTCATCAACTGCAACCTGCAACGTCTGGACGGCCCGGTGCGCGGCAACGGCAAGATCATCCAGGAACTGGAAGGCGTATTCCGCGGCGCAGGCTGGAACGTGATCAAGCTGATCTGGGGCGGGCGCTGGGATCGCCTGCTGGCCAAGGACAAGCGCGGCCTGTTGCTGAAACGTATGGAAGAAGTGGTCGACGGCGAATACCAGAATTACAAGGCCAAGGACGGTGCTTTCGTGCGTAGGGAATTTTTCGGCAAATATCCCGAACTGCTGGAACTGGTCGCCGACATGTCAGACAGTGAGATCTGGCACCTGAATCGCGGCGGTCACGACCCACTCAAAGTGTTCGCGGCCTATGCCGCGGCCAGCAAGCACAAGGGGCAACCGACTGTGATCCTCGCCAAGACCGTGAAAGGTTACGGCATGGGCGCCTCCGGCGAAGCGCAAAACCCGACGCACCAGCAGAAAAAAATGGATGAGGAGTCGCTGCGCAAATTCCGCGACCGCTTCAACATTCCCGTCACGGACGAACAATTGCCCAACCTCCCGTTCGTGCGCCCTGCCGAAGACAGTCAGGAAATGAAATATCTGCGCGAACGCGCGGTGGCCATGGGCTCCCTCCCGGCACGCAATCCCCTCGCCCTGTGTTTGCAGGTGCCCGACCTGTCGGCTTTCGAGACCCTGCTGAAAGACAGCGAAGGCCGCGAATTCTCCACCACCATGGCGTTCGTGCGCCTGCTCGGCGTATTGGTGAAAGACAAAAACATCGGCAAACAGATCGTACCCATTGTGCCGGACGAATCGCGCACCTTCGGCATGGAAGGCATGTTCCGTCAGCTCGGCATTTTCTCGCAGGTCGGCCAGTTGTACACGCCGCAGGATTCCGAACAGCTCATGTTCTACAAGGAATCCGAGACCGGGCAGATCCTGCAGGAAGGCATCAACGAAGCTGGCGGCATGGCCGACTGGATGGCTGCTGCAACTTCCTACGCCAACCACGGCGTGGCGATGGTTCCGTTCTATATCTACTACTCAATGTTCGGCTTCCAGCGCGTCGGCGATCTGGTCTATGCGGCGGGCGACATGCGTGCGCGCGGTTTTCTCGTCGGCGGCACTGCGGGCCGCACCACACTCAACGGCGAAGGACTGCAACACCAGGACGGTCATAGTCACGTGGTGGCTGCAACCATCCCCAACTGCGTGTCCTACGACCCGGCCTTTGCCTACGAACTGGCAGTGATCGTGCATGACGGCATGCGCCGCATGTACCAGGAGCAGGAAGATGTGTTCTATTACCTCACCGTCATGAACGAAAACTATGCCCATCCTGGCATGCCGAAAGGTGCCGAGGAAGGCATCGTCAAGGGTATGTATAGATTCAGTGAAGGGGGAAGGGGGAAGAGGGAAGAGAAAAAAACCAAAGTGCAATTGCTGGGTAGTGGGACAATTTTGCGCGAGGTGATCGCTGCGGCCGAGTTGCTGGAAAAGGATTTCAATGTCGCGGCCGACGTATGGAGTGTGACCAGTTTCAACGAACTGCGCCGCGACGGCATAGCCTGCGAGCGCTGGAATACCCTGCACCCGGAAGAAAAACCGCGTGTGAGTTATGTCGAGCAATGCATGGACGGCAAGACACCGGTGATTGCCGCGACCGACTACATCCGCGCCTATGCCGACCAGATCCGTCCCTTCGTCAAAGCGAATTACAAAACGCTGGGCACGGACGGTTTCGGACGCTCGGACACGCGCAAAAAACTGCGCCATTTCTTCGAGGTGGATCGCTACTACGTCGCCGTAACCGCGTTGAAGGCGTTGGCAGATGAAGGCGCCATCCCGGCGAGCGAAGTAAGCAAAGCGATCAAGTTATACAAGATCAACCCGGACAAACCGAATCCCACCACGGTGTGATCGAGGAGAACGACGTGGCAGAAATCAAGAACGTACTGGTGCCGGACATCGGCGATTTCAAGGATGTGCGCATCATCGAAGTGTCGGTGAAGCCCGGCGACAGTGTGGCCGCAGAACAGGCGCTGATCTCGCTGGAAACGGACAAGGCGACCATTGACGTGCCCGCGCCGTTTGCGGGCGTGGTGAAGGAAGTGAAAGTCAAGGTCGGCGACAAAGTGTCGGAAGGGGCGCTGATCGTCACTATCGAAGCGAGCGGTGAAACAGCTTCGCAAATCCCCCCTACCCCCCCTTTGCAAAAGGGGGGGATGGAAGCAGCTCACGCAACAATGGCCACTGCCCCCCAATCCCTTCAACCCTCCGCCCCAGTTCCCCCCTTGATAAAAGGGGGGCCAAGGGGGATTTCAATTCCTGATCAAGCACAAGGAGTAGCAGCCCACGCCAGTCCTTCCATCCGTCGCTTCGCGCGCGAATTGGGCGTGGATCTGACCAGGGTCGGTGGCAGCGGTGAAAAAGGCCGCGTTACCAAAGACGATGTACAGAATTTCGTCAAGCAGGCGCTGGCGGGCAGTGCCACCACCGGCGGTGGAATGCCCGGCCTGCTGCCGTGGCCAGACGTGGATTTTTCCAAATTCGGTGAAGTGGAAAGCAAACCTCTGTCGCGCATCAAGAAAATCTCCGGCGCCAACCTGCACCGCAACTGGGTGATGATCCCGCATGTAACGCAATTCGAGGAAGCCGACATCAGCGAACTGGAAGCCTTCCGCAAGGAACTGGGCGCGGAGCATGCAAAAGAGAATATCAAGATCACGTTGCTGGCTTTTCTGCTCAAAGCCTGCGCAATCGCGCTCAGGCAGTTCCCCGATTTCAACGTTTCACTGGATGCCAGCGGCGAAAATCTGATCGTAAAGAAATATGTCCACGTCGGCGTCGCGGTGGACACACCGGAGGGCCTGATGGTGCCGGTGATACGCGACGTGGACCAGAAAGGCATTGTGCAGTTAGCCAAAGAACTGGGCGAAGTCAGCCAGAAGGCACGTGACAAAAAACTTCCCGCCACCGGCATGCAGGGCGGCTGTTTCACCATCTCCAGCCTGGGCGGCATCGGTGGCACCTGTTTCACGCCCATCATCAACGCACCCGAAGTCGCCATCCTCGGCGTGTCGCGCGCCACAATGAAGCCAATGTGGAAAAACGGCGAATTTGTACCACGCCTGATGCTGCCGCTATCGCTGACCTACGACCACCGCGTGATCGACGGCGCAGCCGGGGCGCGTTTCGCCGTTTACCTCGCCCAGGTGCTATCCGATATGCGCCAGCTCGCACTGTAGGTTATTATCTCGGAAATAGTATTCATCGTTGCCAGCGGTCAAGCACAATAACAGCCGTGCAACGGACTACCAGAACACGAATAACGCAAGTTCCGGCAAAGACTTACCATCAGGTTATGTCATCGCCGCATAACTTGCAGGCAGGCAGGGAGAGAGTGAACGCGAAACGCAACAAACTGGCCACGCAACAGGTTGTTCGCCCGATTGGCATTCTGGGCGGCACGTTCGACCCCATCCACCATGGACATTTGCGCATCGCGCAGGAAGCACTGGAACAGTGCGGCCTCGAACAAGTGCGCTTCGTACCCTGTGGCACACCCCCGCACCGCCCGGCACCGCACGCCGAGGCAAAAGCCCGCTGGAAAATGGTGCGTCTGGCCCTGACCGGTCACCCCGATTTTCTGGTCGATGTGCATGAAATATTCCGCACCGATCCCTGTTATACGGTGGACACGCTCACTGCACTGCGCGCCCAATTTGGCGCACAACGACCGTTATGCCTCATTCTCGGCGGCGATGCCTTTATGCAATTACACACCTGGCACGAGTGGAAGCGCCTGTTCGCCCTGGCGCATATCGTCGTATTGCAACGCGCCGGTGGGCCACCGCTGGGTAATGCAATGAAAGAAGCCGATGCCGCACTGCAAGCCGAATATCAGGCACGTCTTGCCCCCGGCGCAGGCGTGCTGCACGAAACGCCCGCCGGCACGATTTTCGTCGCCGACATGCCCGCGCTGGAAATCTCCTCCACCGAAATCCGCCGCCGCAATGCTGAAAATAAAAACATCCGTTACCTGCTTCCGGATGCCGTCGTCAATTACATCAATACCAACTCACTCTACCGTACATGCTAAATACAAAAGAAAAGACACAAGCCATTGTTTCCGCACTTGAAGACGTCAAAGCTCAGGATATCAATGTTATCGACACCAGCAATCTCAGCCCCCTGTTCGAATGCATGATTATCGCCAGCGCACAGTCCACCCGACAAACCAAAGCACTGGCCAACAGCGTGGTGGTCAAACTCAAAGAACTCGGCGAGACGGTACACGGCACCGAAGGCGAAAACAGCGGTGAATGGGTACTGGTCGACCTGGGCGAAGTGATCGTGCACATCATGCAACCCGCAGTGCGCGCCTACTACAATCTCGAAGAATTGTGGGATGCGCGACCACCGGCACGAATAGTCGCCAACGCAAAAAAATGAAGTATTTCGTGATCTCCGTCGGCAACAAAATGCCGGACTGGATCACGTCCGGTTTCAACGAATACACAAAGCGCATGTCGCGTGAGGCAGCGATTTCACTGATCGAGATCAAGCCGGAACCGCGCAACAGCGGCAAGACCGCCATGCAGATCACGGAGTCCGAGGCGCAGCGCATCCGCGCTGCATTACCCGCCGGGGCAATGTGTATCGCGCTCGATGAACGCGGTGCAACGCCCACCACCAGACAGCTTGCACAACAAATGCAGGACTGGATGCAACAGGGATGCGATGTTGCCTTCGTGATCGGCGGCGCGGACGGCCTGCATGAATCGATCAAACAGCAGGCACGGCAACAAATGGCACTATCCGCCCTCACCCTCCCGCATGGGATGGTACGCGTGCTGCTGGCCGAACAGTTATATCGGGCGCATTCGTTGCTGCACAATCATCCGTATCATCGAGACTGAATCATGAGAACCAGGCACGATCACATCTACCTTGCCTCTCGCAGCCCACGCCGCCGCGAACTGCTCAAGCAGATGGGTGTGCATTTCGAAATGCTGTTGCTACGTAATGACCGGCGCCGAAACTTGCATGTTGACGAAACGCCGCACGAAGGCGAAGACCCGGCGGCCTATGTACAGCGCATTTGCTGCGACAAGGCACGTGCCGGTTGGGATACCGTGGTTTTTCGAAATCTGCCGCAATGCCCCGTTCTTGCGGCGGATACCACGGTAGCACTGGACGGCAAAATCATCGGCAAACCTGACAACAACAAGCATGCCGCCGAAATTCTGCGTAAACTTTCGGGCACCAAACATCAGGTACTCACCGCAGTTGCAATCGCCTACAGGGGTCGTCTTGAAATGCGCCTGTCCACAACCACCATCACCTTCGACAAGCTCAGCGCAGAACGCATCAACCGCTACCTGCTCACCAACGAAGCACACGACAAGGCCGGTGCATACGGTATTCAGGGACATGCCGGGGCATTCGTAAAACATATCGACGGCAGCTATACCGGCGTAATGGGACTGCCGCTGTATGAGACGGTAGAATTACTGAAACTATTCGGATACCCCGCGCCATGACAGAAGAGATTTTGATCAACGTCACCCCGCAGGAAACGCGCGTCGCAGTAATGCAGCAGGGCGCCGTACAGGAATTGCACATCGAACGCGGCAGCCAGCGCGGCCTGGTCAGCAACGTCTACGTCGGCAAGGTGAAGCGCGTATTGCCCGGCATGCAGTCGGCCTTCATCGACATCGGGCTGGAACGCTCTGCTTTCCTGCATGTCGCCGACATCTGGGAAAACCAGCGAAACGGCGATCCCGCCAAACCCATCGAAAAGCTGTTGTCTGAAGGTCAGAGCCTGCTGGTACAAGTCATCAAGGATCCCATCGGCTCCAAAGGCGCCCGTCTCTCCACGCAATTGAGTATTGCCGGCCGGTTGCTGGTTTACCTGCCACAGGAAGCGCATATCGGCATTTCGCAGCGTATCGAAAATGAAGATGATCGCGAAGCCTTGCGCATCAAACTTCAACAGCTGCTGCCCGCCGAACACAAGGGCGGCTACATCATCCGCACCATGGCTGAAACCGCATCCGATGATGAGTTGCGCACCGATGTCGCGTATCTGAACAAGCTATGGAACAATCTGCAACAACAAGCGCAACTCATGGCACCTCCCTCCCTGCTGTACAAGGAACTGGATATCTGCCTGCGCGTGCTGCGCGATTTTGTAACCGAAGAGACGACACGTATTTTCGTTGACTCGCGCGAGACATACGAACGGATGCTGGCATTTGCCAATGATTACATTGCAGCCGCCATCCCCAGGCTCGAGCACTACGTCGGTGCCCGCCCGCTGTTCGATCTGTACTGTGTGGAAGAAGAAATTGAGCGTGCGCTATCGCGCCGCGTCAACCTTAAATCGGGCGGCTACCTCATTATCGATCAGACCGAGGCGCTTACCACCATCGATGTCAATACCGGCGGATTCGTCGGCGTGCGCAACTTTGATGACACCGTTTTCAAAACCAACCTGGAAGCCGCGCAAGTCATTGCGCGGCAACTGCGCCTGCGCAACCTGGGCGGCATCATCATCTGCGACTTCATCGATATGGATACCGCAGAACACCGTGACGCCGTGCTGGAAGAATTCGAAAAGATGCTGGCGCACGACCACACGCGCATCAGCGTAAACGGTTTTTCATCGCTGGGGCTGGTGGAAATGACGCGCAAACGCACGCGAGAAAGCCTGGCGCATGTGCTGTGCGAACCCTGCCCCACCTGCCAGGGACGCGGCGAAGTGAAAACCGCCCAGACCGTGTGCTACGAAATCCTGCGCGAGATCGTGCGCGAAGCACGCCAGTTCAGCGCCCGCGAATACCGTATTCTCGCCTCACAACATGTCATCGACCTGTTCCTCGACGAAGAATCGCAAAGCCTCGCCATGCTGTCCGACTTCATCGGCAAACCGGTATCGCTGCAGGTGGAAACGCTGTATACGCAGGAACAGTACGACGTCATCCTGATGTAGGAATCGCACCGCACATCTCACACACGCACAAGAACGCTCTCCAGCGTGCGCCGCGACTTGGGCAGCCGCGCATTGAAGTCCTCCGTCGGATGGCGATAGCCGATCGCCAGGACAACATGGCACTGATATCCACCCAGTTCTTTCTCGAACTCCCTGTTGACGAGTCCGATATCGATTCCTTCCATCGTCGTGGAATCGATCCTGAGCCTTGCCAATACATGCAGCGTGTTGCCAAGTGCCAGGTAAGTCTGGGCTTTGGTCCATACACTCGTGTCCCCGGTTTCATCCATGTTGACCTCGGCAAACACGAACGCCCCAAAAGCGTTTTCCCGCGCCTCAGACTTTATGCGTCCGTCCGCAATGGTCCGGTCAACGACTTCCGCGTAGTTTTCCCGTGTGTAGCGGGGATTATGCGCAAAAAGAATGATGTGCGAACTGTCGAAAATATGCGGCTGGTTGAATTGGTACGTACTGGTAAAAGTCTTGTGCATGCGCTCCTTGGCCCCATCTGTTTCAAGAACGACAAACTTCCATGGCTGCGAATTGATTGAAGACGGCGAGAGGCGCATTGCTTCGAAGAGGACATCAAGGTCTGCCTGCGCAACCTTTCTTGTCTTGTCGTATTTTTTCGTCGTATAGCGCCACTGCAAATCCTGGATAACGGGATGTGTCATGCTCGTTCCTTTTCATGTATTGATGAAGGAGTGACTATGATTGCAGATTTCATTTGAACAGGCACGCCGAATTAACGGCATTATGACCTACGTCTGGCCATATAGATTCCAGGGAAACCTGCGCCACTTTTCCGGTTGATTCGGTAATTCAGTCCAGCAGACTCTCCGGCTCAACACGACTTCCCGTGATCGCCACAACCTTGTGACGCGATTGCCCTCCCTGCCTGAGTTCAACCTGGCGCAGAGGCACCTCGAAAATACCAGCAATGAATTTCAGCAGCGCCTCGTTGGCACGGCCTTCGATGGGCGGGGCAGCGAGGCGTATTTTTAAAGCTTCACCATGTAGTCCGGCCACACCGGAGGATTTTGCACCTGGCTGGACATGCAGTGTCAGCGAAAGCACATCGCCGTTGCGGCGATACCACACGCTCATATCAATTTCGTGACAGCCTGTTCCAGCCCGCCTATCGGCACAATAAGGATGAGTTGGCAGATCAGGAGCAGCACCAGCACCGAGAGATCGACGTTGCCCACGGGCGGGATACGGCGGCGCAAGGGTTGCAGGAATGGGCTGTTGAAAGCGAAAAGCATGGGCGCAATCTGCGTACGCGGATTGATCCAGGACAAAATGGCTTCGGCAATCAGGGTAGCAACGAGCAAGTAGACACTGATTTTCAGCAGTTTGACAGCCGTCCATGCCAGCAAGCCGACCACAGGAAAGGATTCAAATGCGTAGCCCTGCACCCACAGAAATGTACAGAGATAGATGAACTCGACGACAAATGCCAGGAGCAGCGTGGCCCTGTCCATGCCCCATGCAGGCTTGATAAAACGGCGCGCGCGCAGCACGATGAAATCGGTGAGCGCCATCAGAAATTCACCAAGAGGGTTGCGCATGGGGGCGCGTAGCCAAGCGGCATGAAAGCGGAACAGCAGAATGACAGCAAAAGGTTGTACCAGTGCATCGCTCAAGAACGAAAAAGTTTCAGCCAGCATTGCCCGCTCCTGCAGATTCAAAATCATATGCTAGACAAAACGCGAAATGAATGCTCGTAAAGCCTGGACCTCCTGAGGCAGTCATTATTTATCCTTTCCCATGTCATCGCCCATTTCTTTGGATCGTTCTGCTGCAGCGTGAATGGCCGCGACAATATCCATCTTCACCTGGTTTGCGTCCAGGCTGCTCAACGCGCGTTCGGTGGTTCCGTTTTTGGAAGTGACACGTTCGCGCAATGTGGCAATCTCTTCATGGCTGCTCTCGGCCAGTTTGCTGGCACCCAGAAATGTATCCAGCACCAGTTGCCTCGCCTGGGCTTCGTCCAGCCCCAGTTCGTATGCACCCTGCTGCATCGCCTCGATAAAGTAGAACACATACGCCGGACCGCTGCCGGAAATCGCCGTCACCGCATCCATCATTTCTTCGTCTTCAATCCACAAGGTACTGCCCACGGCAGAAAGAATCGACTCGGCGTGATGGCACTGTTCCGGCTTGACTGCCGGCATGGCATACAAAGCGGTAACGCCGCAACGAATGAGCGTTGGCGTATTAGGCATGCAGCGCACGACATTGTGTGTAACCAGCCAGCGCGCCAGGTCTTTTGTGCGAATACCAGCTGCTATGGAGATGACAAGTTGACCTTTCAGGATAGGCGCCAGCCGCAGCGCGACCTCTTTCAGGTTTTGCGGTTTAACCGCAAGAATCACGGTCTCGCCGTGCGCCACCGCTTCTGCAAGTTCCGTTGTTGCCCTGACCCCGAATTCATTATGCAAACTCCTGCAAATATCCTTGTTCACTTCCACCACATGTATTTTGGAAGGCGAATAACCGCGCTTGGTCAAGCCGCAGATCAATGCTTTTGCCATATTTCCGCCGCCGATGAACGTGATTTTCATGATTGCTCTCCGTAATCCCGGGTACCAAATATCGCCGTGCCGATGCGCACAATCGTCGCCCCCTCCTGTATTGCTGCCGGAAAATCGTGCGACATGCCCATCGACAGGGTATCCATAACCATTCCCTGCGAATTCAACTGATTCAATAATGCCTGCAACTGTGCGAACGGTATACGTTGCGCCGTTTGTTCGGTTGAAGGAGAAGGTATCGACATCAATCCGCGTAACTTGAGGTGCGGCAGGCGCGTAACCGCTTGTGCCAGTTGCCCGACTTCGCCGGGTGCCACGCCGCTCTTGCTCTCTTCGCCGCTCACGTTCACCTGCAGGCACACGTTCAGCGGCGGCAAATGCGAAGGTCGCTGTGCCGACAGGCGCTCGGCGATCTTCAGTCTGTCCACACTATGCACCCAGGCGAAGTTTTCGGCAATTGCGCGCGTCTTGTTGCTCTGGATGGGGCCGATGAAATGCCACTCCAGCGGCAAATCGCGCAATGCCTGGATCTTGTCCAGCGCTTCCTGCAAGTAGTTCTCGCCAAAAGCAGTTTGCCCCGCCTGATGGGCCTCGCGTACCGCCGCCGCCGGAAAGGTCTTGCTCACGGCCAGCAGCCGGACTTCTGCCACATTCCGGTGTGCCGCTTTTGCAGCTTGTTCAATGGCTTCGCGGGTCGCTTGCAAGTTGGAGAGGATTGCAGTCATAATCGCCCGGACAGCCGTTTGTCGACTCTGTTTTCATCGCTCAGGATTATATATGGATATTACCGAACTGCTCGCCTTCGGCGTAAAGAACAAAGCCTCCGACTTGCACCTCTCCGCAGGCCTGCCTCCAATGATACGCGTACATGGCGATATGCGCCGCATCAACCTGCCTGCAATGGAGCACAAGGAAGTGCATGCCATGGTGTACGACATCATGAACGACGGACAGCGTAAACATTACGAAGAGAACAAGGAAGTCGATTTTTCGTTTGAAGTGCCGAATCTGGCGCGCTTCCGTGTCAATGCTTTCGTCCAGCAGCGCGGTGCGGGCGCAGTCATGCGTACCATTCCGTCCAAGATCCTCACACTGGAAGACCTCAATTGTCCGGCGATCTTCAAGGATATCTCCGAATTCCCGCGCGGCATGGTGCTGGTAACCGGCCCGACGGGTTCCGGTAAGTCGACCACGCTGGCGGCCATGATCAACCACATCAACGATAACGAAATGGGCCACATCCTGACGGTGGAAGACCCGATCGAATTCGTGCATGAATCCAAGAAATCGCTGATCAACCAGCGTGAAGTCGGTCCGCATACCCTGTCATTCAACAACGCCTTGCGTTCCGCGCTGCGTGAAGACCCGGACGTGATTCTGGTGGGCGAAATGCGCGACCTGGAAACCATCCGCCTGGCGATGACGGCGGCGGAAACCGGCCACCTGGTATTCGGCACCCTGCACACGAGTTCCGCAGCAAAAACCATCGACCGTATCATCGACGTATTTCCGGCCGACGAAAAGGAAATGGTGCGTGCGATGTTGTCCGAATCCCTGCGTGCAGTGATCTCGCAGACCCTGCTCAAAACCAAGGACGGGGCCGGCCGTGTAGCCGCTCACGAAATCATGATCTGTACACCGGCAATCCGCAACCTGATCCGCGAAGCCAAAGTGCCGCAGATGTATTCCGCCATCCAGACCGGCGGCAACATCGGCATGCAGACACTGGATCAGAACCTGAGCGAGATGGTAAAAAGAAATCTCGTGTCTTCCGCCGAAGCACGCGGCAAGGCAGTCAACAAAGACCAGTTCGCGGGATAAATTCCGAACCAGCCATAATAAATGCAACTGCTTTAGGAGAGCATCATGGAAAGAGACCAGGCCACCGAACTAGTTCACAATTTGTTGCGAGGAATGGTCTCGAAGAACGCGTCCGATCTGTTCATCACTTCCGGCTTCCCCCCCGCATTCAAGATAGACGGCAAGATGACACCGGTCTCAAACCAGGCTTTAACATCGGCACACACGCAAGAGCTGGCGCGCAGCATCATGAACGACCGCCAGGCGGCCGAATTCGAATCCTCACACGAGTGCAACTTCGCCATCAGTCCGCCGGGTATCGGACGCTTCCGCGTCAATGTCTTCTTGCAACAGCAACGCGTCGGCATGGTACTGCGCACCATCACCACCAAGATCCCTACTTTTGAAGAAATGAGTTTGCCGTCGATATTGAAAGACGTGGTAATGACCAAGCGCGGGCTGGTGATTCTGGTCGGCGGAACCGGCTCCGGCAAATCCACCTCGCTGGCTGCCATGCTCGGCCACCGCAACCACAACAGCTATGGACACATCATCACCATCGAAGACCCGGTGGAATTTGTGCATGACCACGATAAATGCATCGTCACCCACCGCGAAGTGGGCGTGGACACAGACGACTGGCATGCCGCATTGAAAAATACCTTGCGGCAGGCACCGGACGTGATCCTCATCGGCGAAATCCGCGACCGCGAAACCATGGAATACGCGGTAACTTTCTCCGAAACCGGTCACTTGTGCATGGCCACGCTGCATGCCAACAGCGCCAACCAGGCACTCGATCGCATCATCAACTTCTTCCCGGAAGATCGCCGCGAACAACTGCTGATGGATCTGTCCCTCAACGTCAAGGCACTTATTTCCCAGCGCCTGATCCCCAAACGCGACGGCAAAGGGCGCGCTGCCGCCTTCGAAATCCTGCTCGCCTCGCCGCTGATTTCCGACCTCATCTTCAAGGGGCAAGTACACGAGATCAAGGAAGTCATGGCCAAATCGCGCGAACTCGGCATGCAAACCTTCGACCAGGCACTGTTCAGCCTGCACGAGTCGGGAATGATCAGCTACGAAGAGGCGCTCAAGAACGCCGACTCCGTCAACGACTTGCGTCTGAAGATCAAACTGGAAGGCCAGGCCACCAGAGACAAGGATGTAATGGGTGGTTTGGAAGGTCTGCATATGACCTGACGGCTACTGCCTGCGCAAACGAAATGCACTCCCTCCAAATCACTCCCGCGACTTACTGATACAACTCCGGAAACTGTTTCTGCAATTGCCCCAGCTTGGGCATGTCGTTGAATACGATATAGGGCTGATAGGGATGCAATGCCAGATAGTTCTGGTGATAATCCTCGGCCGGAAAGAACTGTTTCAGCGGCACAACCTGCGTGACAACTGGCGAAGAAAAAACATGTCCGGCATCAAGCTTCCGGATATAACGTTGCGCGATTTTCTGCTGGTCGGAACTGGTATAAAAAATCGCCGAGCGGTATTGACTGCCGGTATCCGGCCCCTGGCGATTCAGCTGGGTTGGATCGTGTGCCACGCTGAAAAAAACCTGCAGCAGTTGCTCATAAGACACCCGCACCGGATCGAAGCGGACGCGCACCGATTCGGCATGACCGGTATTGCCCCGGCTCACCATTTCATAATGCGCCGTATCTGCATTCCCGCCCGCGTAGCCCGATTCGACCTCCACAACGCCTTTGACGTGTTTGAACACCGCATCCACCCCCCAGAAACAGCCGCCTGCAAATACTGCCGTCTGTTCTGTCGGTGCGGCATTGGCATTGGGAAATGCACCCAGACTGAATAAAAGTATCACCAGATATTTGAATGTTTGCATGATGGTTCTCCTGATATTCAACCGAAGGTAAAGGCGAATGCCTCTACCCCGGCATCCAAAAATTCAATACGGAAGGTTCTGTCCCTGATCTCGCTGCGCTGCCTGATCAATTGATACAAGCGTTGTTCCCGGATCACCCCGTTTCCTGTCGCATCGGTGTCCGTACCGTGGTTCCTGCCGGGCGCAACACCATCTAGCGTGACTTTGAACCGCACCGGTTGACGGTTATTTGTACCGAGTACCAGATGCAAATCACGCCCCCGGAATCGGTAGCTGATCGCACCGCCCTGCTCCTTCAGCATTGCAGATTCCTTGTTCACCAGCCACGTCCCGCTCAATGCCCACTGGTTCAGCTTGAGCTTGCGCGGCGTACTGTAGCGGGCTGGGTTCTCGATCTGGAGTTTTTCGCGAGATGCAAAATTCTCCTGACGCGCATACCCCAGGTAGGTTTCCGGCGATTGCGCCCTGTACACCGTTGCCGCTGTCGCGCCTGTACCCTGCACCCGCACAAATTCCTTTTTGAACGCCAGATCCTGACGTGCTTCCTGCAGCAACATCTGGATCATCTGTTCCGTTTCTCGGTATGCACCTTCGCCAAAATGCTGATGGCGTATGTATCCTTGCGCATCGATCAGATAATGCGCGGGCCAGTACTGGTTATGGTAGGCATTCCAGATCTCATAGCGGTTATCGATCGCCACCGGGTATTTCACCCCCAGATCATGCACAGCCTGTTCGACATTACTGATGTCTTTTTCGAAAGCGAACTCCGGCGAATGCACGCCGATGATGACCAGACCTTGTGCGCGATATTTTTCATCCCACGCTTTCAAGTACGGTAACGTGCGCAGGCAATTGATGCAGGAATAAGTCCAGAAATCCACCAGCACCACTTTGCCGCGCAAGGCCTCCATGCTCAATGGCGGCGAATTGAGCCATTGTGTTGCACCAACCAGCGGTGGTGCCTTGCCGGTTTCAGCAACAACAGATGCCTCGGGAGTTTGTGCCAGACGCTGGATCAGCTGCTGTTCGGCAACCGTGGTATTCGCCGAAGTAAACTGCGCCAGAAAACGCGTATCCCAGCCCAGTCCGATGACGACAACACCTGCCACCACCGCGACGCCCAAAGCGCGGCGCAGCCACTCTTCAACACCGAAGCTGCGTTTCAGCCAGGCAATCACACGGCCGCTGGCCAACAGGGCCACACCCAGCGAAGTCGCTGCCCCCGCAGCAAAGGTCAGCAACAACAACGCACTGTACAAATTCAGCCCATTCAATGCCGCACCTGCCAGCACCAGTCCCAGGATCGGCCCCGCGCATGGCGCCCACAGGAAACCGACCGCCACGCCCAGCAGCAACGAACCCTTAAGGCTGTCCTGCCGTCCGGCACTTTCCTGCAATCGTCCACCCAGCGTAACAAAAGGACGCATCATGCGTTCCGACCAGGACGGGAAAATCAGTGCCAGCCCCAGCAGCAGCAATATCAGCATCGCCGCATAGCGCCCGTACTGGTTCACCTCGACCAGCCAGGCACCGCCGACCGCGCCAAGGCTGGCCAGCACAGTAAACGTCACCGCCATACCGATCAGAATGGGCAGCCCGGAACGGCGGAATGACTGCTCTGAACGTGCGAAAACGAACGGCAACACCGGCAGCACGCACGGACTCAGGATCGTGATAACGCCTCCGAGATAGGCCAGCAAAAAGATCAGCATGTTGGTTTCCTTTTCGTAATATTGTCTGGCATTTCGTTTGTGCCCTGCACCCTTCTCCCGCGGGAAGAGCTGAGGATGAGGGTATGTAGATCAAAATCAAATTTGTCTTGCCCAACGACCCTCACCCTAACCCTCTCCCGCCTGCGGGAGAGGGGATTTGTTTCTATTTCGGTTTCGGCACAAACCGCAACGCCACCGTGTTCATGAAATATCGCAAACCGGTCGGTTTCGGACCATCGTCGAAAACATGACCCAGGTGCGCATCGCACAAGGTGCAACGCACTTCGGTGCGTGTCATACCGAACATATGGTCAGCGACATTGCGCACGTTCTGCGGCGCAATGGGCTGCCAGAAACTCGGCCAGCCGGTACCGGAATCGTATTTGGCGGCAGCATCGAACAGCGCGTTATCGCAACACACACAGCGATACAGCCCCGGCTCATGCCTGTCGTAACCCGGCTGGGAAAACGCCCGCTCCGTGCCCTGTCGCCGTGTCACTTCATAGGCCAGCGGCGACAGGCGCTGCTTCCACTCCGCGTCCTTGTTCACCCTGGCCAGGGTAACCAGTCCAAGTGGTTTGCCGTCATCCGAATACTTCATGATGGTCACTTGATCATTGTTCATGGCCGTACTCCCGGCAAAGGAACGCACCGACCAAGCCAGCGCCATTCCTGATAATCCCAGTAAAAAATCCCTGCGTTGCATGATGTCACCTCCTGCGAATTTAATGGAACCCGATACTTTGTGTTCCCTGCCTGCCCCTTGGTTCGGAATTGCCCGGGAAATAGTTACATCAACCTTGCCGACATAAAGGTCAAAAAATATATGTAAAACGGCATGTCGCAGTATCACAAAAATTATTTTTCCCCGGCGTTGTAACTTTTATCTCCACCCTACCGAACCAATGGGCGGAGGCACGCTCTCCACCACTTTCAACTTTCAATAAGGAGTTCATCATGAGCAATACACACAACATACTCTCCGCAGCCATCGGCAGCTTGCTGGTGATGGGCCTGGTCAGCGGCAATGCCCTGGCAGCCGATGTAAAAACGGAAAAATGTTTCGGCATCGCCAAAGCCGGCAAGAACGATTGTGCCAGCAACAAGAGTGCACACTCCTGTGCCGGCCAAGCCACTCACGACAACGATCCGCGCGATTTCGTTGCCGTCCCCAAGGGCACTTGTGACAAGATCGCCAACGGCTCGACCATGCCCGGCGGCGCAATGATGAAGAAGTAATGATGAACGCGCCCGCAAGTCCTTCCCTTCCCAATGTTGCAGGCATCGGCTTGCGGGCGCCTCATTATCCTGAAGTACTGGAACAACGCCCCGCCCTGGGCTGGGTCGAAGTTCACAGCGAGAATTTTTTCGGCGGCGGTGCGCCTTTGCATACGCTGCTGCAGGTAGCACAACATTACCCGGTCAGTCTGCATGGTGTCGGCATGGGACTGGCCTCGCCCGACCCGCTGGATGCGGGACACCTGCGCGAACTGCGTAAGCTTTGCGATGCGGTCAATCCCGCCAGCGTGTCGGAGCACTTGTGCTGGAACACGGTCGGCGGCATCGCCATCAACGACCTGTTGCCCTTCCCCTATACGCAGGATGCGTTGGGCCATGTCGCCGACCGTGTGCGCCACGTCCAGGATTTTCTGGGACGGCGCATCCTGATCGAAAACCTTTCCTACTATGTCGCTTTCGGCAACAGCGAAATGCGCGAGGAAGAATTCCTGTCCGAACTGGTGGCGCGCACCGACTGCGGCATCCTGTTCGACGTCAACAACATCTATGTCAACACCGTGAACCTGGGCGTGGATGCGCAGGCATTCATGCGCGCCATTCCCGCCGACGCGGTCGGCGAATATCACCTGGCCGGACCGAGCATGATGGACGGTTGTCTGGTGGACACGCACAGCGCACGGGTCTTCGATGAAGTATGGACCTTGTATGAAGACGCCCTGCGCCACATCGGCAGGCGTCCGACGCTGATCGAGTGGGATGTGGACATTCCCGCTCTTTCGATATTGCAGGAAGAAGCGCAAAAAGCACAACACAGGATGGATGCGCCATGAGCACCTGGACCCACACATTGGAGTGTTTCTCCGCGACGATCCGCACAGGCTCCAGATCGCCGGGAGAAATCATTTGCCCGCGTTACGCCGAGGAACGCGGCGTCGGCGTGTATCGCAACAATTATCGCGGCAACCTGCATGACACACTGGCCAGTGCCTATCCGGTAATACACCAACTGGTCGGCGAAGACTTTTTCCGCCTGCTGGCAAAACGTTTCATCGAGCAGCATGCTTCGCGCAGCGGCAACCTGCACCGCTATGGCGGCGAGATGGACGAATTCCTGACGCACTTCGAGAATACACAGCATCTCGTTTACCTGCCGGACATGGCGCGGCTGGAATGGGCTTACCACCGCGCTTATTTCGCCGATGACGCGGTACCGTTCGATCTCGCCCGCCTCGTAAATATTGCGCCTGAGTCCTATGCCGGGCTGCGCTGGCAACTGCACCCGAGTTGCACGTTACTGACCACCGCCTATCCCGTGGCCGCGATCTGGCAAGCTCACCAGGACGGCGCAAACGCCGATTTCAACATCGACCTTGAAGCCGGCGGCGACAGCCTGCTGGTGTATCGCAATGGCCTGAGCATGAATATCAACCGCATCGCACCGGCCAGCGTGCATTGGCTGGCACAACTTCAGCAAAACATCTGCATGGGCGACGCCACCGAGGCAACTTTATGCGCACATCCTGATTTCGATGTCGCAACGACACTGCAGCACTGGCTGGCGCAAGGGGTGCTGGTCAATTTTGATATTCCACAAGGAGGACAATCATGAACTGGCTATCGAACGGTCTTGATCTGTATTACCGCAGCAGTCGCCTGCTGCTGCATGCCGCTCCTGCGCTTGACCTGGGGCTGCGGCTGTTTCTCGCAAACGTGTTTTTCAAATCCGGACTGACCAAGATACAAACCTGGGACAGCACCCTCTACCTGTTTCGCGAAGAATACAAAGTGCCATTGCTGCCGCCGGACTTTGCCGCTTACCTCGGCACCGCGTCCGAACTGGCTTTCCCGGTGTTGCTGGTACTTGGCCTGTTCGGACGCTTCGGCGCGCTGGGGCTGACCATCCTGAATGCGGTCGCCGCCTATTCCTACTACGACCAGTTGAGCGAAGCGGGCCTGAACCAGCACCTGTACTGGGGCCTGTTGCTGGGTGTGCTGCTGCTGCACGGCATGGGTAAATGGTCGGCGGACGCATGGCTGGAGAAACGCCTGAGTCATTATTGAATTCACCAAAATTAAAACGAACCAAGGCGTCATTCCCGCGCAGGCGGGAATCCAGGCAATCAAATTATTCTCACGTAGTGAGACAACACCACAAACACAGTTTTGTCCGCGATGCGGTAATTGTTTAAGAACTGGATTCCCGCCTGCGCGGGAATGACAAAGGATGATTATGGATATGGCACTGACGGGTTATCATTCGTTTGTCGATTTTTCGAATGGCCACCCGGTGACAGATCGCAGCGACGACCTTGCAGCGCTCATGCAACGATCCCTTGACGGGGATACGCAGGCTTATGCCGGACTGTTGCAGGAAACTGCGCGCCTGTTGCGTCCCTATCTGGCCAAGCGACTTTATGCCGGTTCGGAAGTGGACGATGTATTGCAGGAAGTGCTGATCTCCATCCACAAGGCACGACACACCTACGATGGCCAACGTCCATATAAACCCTGGGCGTATGCCATTGCCAAATTCCGTTTGCAGGATCATCTGCGCGCGCACTATGCCGACCATCTGCACAACGCCGAAGATGTGTCCGAACTGGCAGAAATCCTGCCGGACGATGTAACCGAAATCGACTTCAACTACGAATCCATAAGTGAGGAAGTCGAAAAACTTCCGGAGAAACAGGCGACCATTCTGCGGCTGATGCATCATGAGGGTTACACCGCCAGGGAAGTCGCCGAAAAGATCGGCATGAACGAATCCGCGGTGAAGGTTGCCGCACACCGTGCCTACAAGATTTTGCGTGAAAGGCTGGAACGTTAAAATGGACAATATCGAACAACTGATCGCAGGACTGAGCAAAGACGCGCAACCGGTCAAGCCCGCGCCGCATCCATACATGCTTAGCCTGCAATGGATTGGCGCTGCCGCGATCTACCTGATCGTGTCACTTGCGCTCAGCGGCTTGCGTCCGGATTGGCAAGCAAGCATCCATAACCCGTGGTTCATCGCCGAGGTCGCCGCCCTGCTCGCGCTTTTCATCGTCACTGCGCTCAGTGCCGCACTGCTGGCCTTCCCCGACCTGCACCAGAAACGCCTGCTGGCCTTTGCGCCGGCAGCCCCTGCCGCACTGTTCCTGGCCGTGCTCTTTTTCGCATGGCGCGCCGACAGTCCTCCTGCTCCCTTGCCTGTTCACAGCATCGAATGCACATGCAGCATATTGCTGACGATGTTGTTGCCGGCGCTGTGGACGTTCTATTCCCTGCGCAGATACGCCAGCACGCACTATCGTCTGGCAGGCAGCATTGCACTGCTCTCCGCATTCAGCGTAGGCGCATTGTGGCTGCGGCTGCACGAAACGAACGACTCCATCGCTCATGTAGTTGAATGGCATTACCTGCCCATGATCGCAGTCGGGCTGTTAGGCCTGTGGCTAGGAAGACTGCTGCTGAAGTGGTGAAATGCGTATCGTGGACATGAAAATCCTGTTGCTGCGCGTCCTTTGATAATAGAATCGTACGCATCACAGTCCCGGCACTGTCCTCCGCGCAGTAACCCTGCCGCATCAGGTCACAGGAAATGGATATTCACTTGCCAAATTTTTTATTCAACGATCTCACCAGCTTTGTGATTAGCATCTCGCTTATCATCGGCTATCACTACTTTCTCCGCCGCAAGATCAAGAAAGACCCGACCTATACCGTGCAGGCAGTCAACAGGATCGCCAGGAAAGCATGGGTCGAAAATATCATGAGCGACGAAAAGAATGGCTTGCTGGGTGTGCAGACCTTGCGCAATTCGATCATGTCAGCCACTTTTCTTGCTTCCACTTCAGTGCTGCTGATCATGGGCGTGCTCACGCTGAGCGAACAGGAACAGAAGATCGAGGCGACCTGGCATGCACTCAATCTGATGGGTTCGACCCATCCGGCACTGTGGATGATAAAGCTGATCCTGATGCTGCTCGACCTGCTTGTCGCGTTCTTCAGTTTTGTCATGGCCATTCGCATCTACAACCATGTCGGCTTCCAGCTCAATGTCCCGGTGCGCCTGGGCCACAAGATGATCACACCCGAACATGTGGCGACCCACCTGAACCGCGCCGGACATTTTTACAGCATGGGAACACGTTCCTACTATTACATGGTGCCGCTGGTGTTCTGGCTGTTCGGCCCGCATTTCATGCTGGCCGCCACGCTGGGGTTGCTCGTTTCACTGTACCGTATCGACCGCTCGCCAAAGATCGTACCCCTGGAATACGACGACGTTGACTGAATTAACCGTGTCGGCAACGAGGATGTTCTTCACCTGATCCTGAAACCGGCGTATTCGCCTTCGCCCGGCGAAGCATCCACCCGCTCCACATGCGCCATCTGCGGCCCACGCTGAGCCCAGCGCACGATGGCATCCACCGCAGCAGGATCACCCTGCACCATCGCCTCCACCGTTCTGTCGCTGCAATTCCGCACCCAGCCGGAAATCGCCAGACTCTGCGCCTCGCGCAGCATCGACTGGCGAAAGAACACACCCTGCACACGGCCATGGACCACAAGATGTAATGTTTTTTTGACGGGAGATTCCGGAACAGACATTTTGATTTTCCTGCAACAATTCGCTTGATGAACAAAGCGGAATACGGAAAGTACAGCAACCTTCGCACAATGCTATCAGCCGGACGCCGGAATGCAAGCTGCCGGATCGGTCAAGTATTTCCCGCATAAAAACAGCCGACGGCGGCACAAAATTCCTGAAATCTTCCGCAAGGTGTGTTCAAGACCGGCAGTTTTGCATAAACTGTCGCCCGGAAACTTTTTCAAATAATATTAATTAGGAGTTCCTCATGAAACCCAATGTCGGTGGATTCGACCGTCTCGCCCGTCTTGTAGTTGGCCTCGTACTTCTGTTCATATGGGTGATCGCGCCGCCTGCCAATGGCTTGTTGCAAGTTGCACTGCTGATTGTGCTCGCCATCCTGTTGTTCACGGCGTTCATAAAATACTGCCCGCTCAACGCGGCGCTTGGCATCGACACCAACAAACCCAAAGAAAATAAGTAACGCAGTCGCGGCTGATACATCAACAAATGCAAACAGAATGCGGAGATTATTCCTGAGCAATGGTCTCCGCATTCGTTCAAGCCTTTGCTTCGACCAATTATTCAGCCAGTTACATACTGCATGCCGCAACCTGCCCCACTCTCCGGTAAAATGCGCACCCAGCAACCACCCGGATACGGACAGATCAACAGAAATTTGAATAATGGCCACCTATAACGAAGCTAGTTTCAAAGTCCTGCGCGGACTCGAACCGGTGCGGCAACGCCCCGGCATGTATACCAATCTCGAATCGCCCAACCACATCATCGCCGAAGTCGTCGACAACGCATGCGATGAAGCGCTCGCGGGCTACGCAAAAAATATCTTTGTCACAGTGCACACCGACGGCTCGGTGTCGGTCCTGGACGACGGACGCGGCATTCCGGTCGGCATACACAAGGAAGAAGGCCGGTCGGTTGTTGAGGTCGCCTTCACCATCCTGCACGCGGGCGGCAAGTTCGACAAGGACAAGGGCGGCGCCTACCAGTTTGCGGGCGGCCTGCATGGCGTCGGCGTGGCGGTCACCAATGCGCTGTCGAAAAAAGTCGAAGTCACGGTGTATCGCGACGGCGCCAAGTACGACATCCGTTTCGTGAACGGCGTCGCGGAAAAGCCGCTGAAAAAAACCGGCACCTGCCCCAAAAACCAGAGCGGCACAGCCGTGCGCGCCTGGCCCAATCCGAAATATTTCGACAGTCCCGGCATCAATCTCGCACAGTTCGAACATTCGCTGCGCTCGAAAGCGGTGCTGCTGCCCGGTGTCACCATCACGCTCTTGCTGGAAAAAACCGGCGAAACCAAATCGTGGGTCTACCCCGACGGCTTGCGCGGCTACCTGGCCGAGGCATTGGCCGAATTCGAACTGGCCACCCCCATCCTGTTGCAGGAAAAATTCACGCGCAAGGATGACAACAACGGCTTTGCCGAAGGCGAAGGCGCGACCTGGGCCCTGACCTGGTCCACCGAAGGCAATGTGGTGCGCGAATCCTATGTCAACCTCATCCCCACGCCCTCCGGCGGCACGCATGAATCCGGCCTGCGCGAAGGCGTGTTCAACTCGGTGAAATCGTTTGCCGATATCCACGGCCTGTTGCCGAAAGGCGTGAAGCTGGTGTCGGAAGACGTATTTTCCAGATTGAGCTTCGTGCTCTCGTCCAAAGTGCTGGATCCGCAATTCCAGGGGCAGACCAAGGAAAAGCTGGTGTCGCGCGAAGCGCTGCGCCTGGTCTCCTCCATGATCAAGGATCCGCTCGACCTGTGGCTGAACGAACACATCGACGCGGCCAAAAAAATCGTCGAACTCGCGATCCAGCAGGCGCAGGCGCGTTTGCGCTCGGCACAGAAAGTAGAAAAGAAAAAAGGCACCAGCGTCGCCGTCCTGCCGGGCAAGCTCACCGATTGCAGTTCCAGCGATGCCAGCCGCACCGAACTGTTCCTGGTCGAAGGCGACTCGGCGGGCGGCTCGGCCAAGCAGGGACGCGACAAGGAATTCCAGGCCGTGCTGCCCCTGCGCGGCAAAGTGCTGAACACATTCGAAGTGGAAAAAGACCGCCTGTTCGCCAACAACGAAATACACGACATCGCCGTCGCCATCGGTATCGATCCGCATGCGCCAAGCGACGACATCGACCTCTCGGCTTTGCGCTACAACGCCATCCTGATCATGGCCGATGCCGATGTGGACGGCGCACACATCTCCACGTTGCTGCTCACGCTGTTCTATCGGCATTTCTACCGCGTGGTCGAAGCAGGCAAGGTTTACATCGCACAGCCGCCGCTGTTCCGCGTCGACGCACCCGCACATGGCAAAAAACCCGCGAGTAAAATCTATGCGCTGAATGAAGCTGAACTGAATGCCATCCAGGACCGCTTGCGCAAGGAAAAAGTACGCGAAGGCAGCTGGTCGGTCTCGCGCTTCAAAGGCTTGGGCGAGATGAGCCCCGAGCAATTGTGGGATACCACACTGAACCCCGACACGCGCCGCGCGTTGTGCGTCAAGGCGGATGCCGCCTCGTACAAAAAGACAATGGCGATCTTCAACATGCTCATGGGCAAGCAGGAGGCTGCAACGCGCAGGGCATGGCTGGAGTATCACGGGAATGAGGTTGAGGTGGACATATAGAACATGCAACACCTTCCCCTCCCCCATGCAGGGGGAGGGTTAGGGTGGGGGTAGAAACTAGAGGGTGCGCTTAACTTGGCTTCTACCCCCATCCCAGCCTTCCCCCTGCAAGGGGGAAGGAGTTGAAGACAGCGAAGCGAACATCAATTAACGACAAGAACACAGCATGGCAACGAAAAAAAAGGCACCACCCAAAGAAGAAAAACAAACAAAACCATCCGCCCCCTCCGGCGGCAAGTCGAAATTCGCCCCGCTCGCCAAGCTCCCCGACAACGATGAAGTCCTCATCGCCAACTACGCGGAACGCGCCTATCTTGAATACGCCGTCTCCGTCGTCAAGGGCCGTGCACTGCCGGAAGTGTGCGACGGACAAAAGCCCGTGCAGCGCCGCATTCTCTACGCAATGCGCCAGATGGGACTCACGCATGGCAACAAGCATGTAAAGTCGGCGCGCGTGGTGGGCGATGTGCTGGGTAAATACCATCCGCACGGCGACTCTTCCGCGTATGAGGCGATGGTGCGGCTGGCGCAGGATTTTTCGATGCGTTATCCGCTGGTGGATGGACAGGGCAACTTCGGCAGCCGCGACGGCGACAACGCGGCAGCGATGCGCTACACCGAGGCGCGGCTCACGCCGATTGCCGATCTGCTGCTGTCCGAGCTGGACATGGGCACGGTGGATTTCATCCCCAACTACGACGGCGCATTCAATGAACCGGCAATGCTGCCCGCACGCCTGCCCATGGTGCTGCTGAATGGCGCATCGGGTATTGCCGTGGGCATGGCAACCGAAATTCCTTCGCATAACCTGAAAGAAGTTTCCAAGGCCGCCGTCGCACTCGCGAAGAACCCCGACGTCAAGGACAGCAGGCTGTTGTCTTTTATCAGCGGCCCGGACTTCCCCGGCGGCGGACAGATCATCTCTTCCGAAGCCGACATCCGCGAAGCCTACACCACCGGCCGCGGCTCGCTGAAAATGCGCGCACGCTGGACCGTCGAGCAACTCGCACGCGGCCAGTGGCAAGTGGTGATAAACGAATTCCCGCATGGCGTCTCGGCGCAGAAAGTGCTGGAGGAGATCGGCGAATTGACCAACCCCAAGGTCAAGGCAAACAAAAAATCGCTGACCGCAGAACAGACACAGAACAAGCAGCTCATTCTCTCGGTGCTGGATACGGTGGCCGACGAATCGGACAAGACCAGCAAGGTGCGCCTCGTGCTGCAGCCCAAGTCGTCACGGCAGGACCCGGACGAAATGATGGCCGTGCTGCTCACCCACACCAGCCTGCAGAACTCGGTGTCGGTCAACCTCACCATGATCGGCCTCGACGGGCGCCCGCAACAGAAATCGCTGGCGCAGGTGCTGCGCGAATGGGTGGAGTTCCGCCTGCGCACCGTCACACGCCGCTGCCAGCATCGCCTCGACCAGGTCAACGACCGCCTGCACATCCTTGCCGGACGCATGGTGGTGTACCTGAACGTGGACGAAGTCATCAAGGTCATCCGCAATTCCGATGCGCCCAAGGAAGACCTGATGAAGAAGTTCAAGCTGTCGGAACGCCAAGCCGAGGACATCCTGGAAATCCGCCTGCGTCAGTTGGCGCGCCTGGAAGGCATCAAGATCGAAAAAGAGATCAAGGAGCTGAAGACCGAAGCCAAGGAACTGAAACGCGTACTCGGCAGCGAAAGTGCACTGCGCGAACTGGTGGTAAGCGAGATCGAAGCCGACACCAAAAAGTTCGGCGACGAACGCCGCACATTGATCGAAGAAGCGCAGATCACCAAGGTGGTCGCGCAAGTGAGCGACGAACCCGTGACCGTGTATATTTCGCAACGCTTCTGGGTGCGCACGCGCCAGGGCCACGGTGTCGATGCGAGCAGCATCGCCTTCAAGGACGGCGACAGCATCGCCGCCACTTATGAAGTACGCACCACCGACAACGTCATCGTCATCTGCAGCAATGGCCGCGTGTGCAGCATCCCCGTCTCATCGTTGCCCTCAGGCCGCGGCGACGGCGCGCCGCTCGCCACCTTTATCGAGATTGCGCCGGGCGCGAAGATCGCCCAGGCAGTCTGTGGCAACAACGAAACACCTGTGCTCATCTCCACCAGTGCAGGCTACGGCTTCCCCTGCTTCATCGGCGACATGGTGGGCCGCATCAAGGCAGGCAAACAATTCGTCAACGTAAAGGGAGAAAACATCCTGCCGCCCGCGATCCTGTCGCCGCAGGAAAATTCGATGGTCGCCGCACTGACCGCAAACAAGCGCCTGCTGGTGTTCATGCTCTCGGAACTCAAACTGCTGCAAGGCGGCGGCAAGGGCCTGATGCTGATCGATGTCAAGAAAGACGACGAATTAGTGGCCTGCAAGGTAGTGAACGAACCCGCGCTCACGCTGAGCGGCATGGCGGGCAGCAAGGCAAAGCAACTGGTGCTGGAAGGTGAAAAACTTCAACGCCACTTCAGTGCGAGAGCGAAGACAGGAAGGGTGGTGGAGACGAAGTTGAAGGGGTTGAAGCTTGAATAATCAATAAAATTCAGTTCCGGCACATTTTGTTAGCGTTTGCGCTGGATATCTGCACTGACTTTAATGGCTAGTCGCCCCTCATGTGTAAGCGCAGTGTTTCCACCAGCAGAACTAACGAGGTTCTTGTTTTGAAGTTCCTTAAGTCCAATTTTTCCTGAAATAATATCTTCAGGAATTACTTCACGTAATAACTTACTATTGTTAACCAAATTGACGCCTTTATTTTCATATTCGCCAAGAGCGTGGAGCATTTTCAATTCAATACTGGAAAGCTCTAACGGAATATCTGGTACGATTGGACTACCCGTTAAATGTTGCATTCCTTCACTTAGCGGAAGAATGTTTTTTGATTCCGCCAAATCCTGTTCTAGTTTATCAATTTTGGATTTAGACAAGGCCAACTCTTCCAACAATTCCCTGTTTCGGTTTGTTAACTCGGTATTGGCGCTCGAAGACAATCTTAATTCCTGCTGCATCCGAGACAATTCTTGAATTGAAGTCTTTCTTAATTCCTTCGCCTCATCTTGAGTCAACGGCGTCTCATCTTCGATTTGTTGCTGAATCTTTTTTATCTTTATATGCTGCCAATGCCAATAGTGATATGCCCACTTAGCTGGAAAAGGATATAACAATATAAACAATGCAGAAGTCGCTAGAGGAAAAATCAATCCATACAAGTACGGCACATAAGCTCCAGAATAAAACGCATCCCAGCGCACAAGTTTTTCATCTAACGTAAGGTTCGAGAAAAATATTGCAATAGGTCGAAAATTCCAAGCTATCCAGGAAATAATGAATGCACCCGTCAGAGGACTTCTCGCCCTTTCGTAGAGCTGCGCTTTTATATCTTTCGTAAGGTCATTAAACATTTTTTCTCGCACAATCAAAGAATTTCTTTCTACACCGCTAATAGGCTAGATCGAACTATAGGGGGCAGCATCGATATAAATGCCGACACCAACCCCGTCAACTAATAACAAAAAGTCCAGAAACCAATCTGGTTCAAAGGACGCGAGTCTCCACACTCAATGAAGAATTATTGCGCAAAACATGTTGAAGAATGTTTGCCCCAAGCATATATGCATACAAGCTACTTGGCATAAATTCAAAATTTATGCCTCTATAAGTTATGTTGTCTGAAATTGTTTTTGTAGTAACGAGAACACGACTGCTAGCAGAAAAATTGTTCATACTAAACTCAACACAATTATCCAGCTCACCATTTTTTGAAACAACACGATCAGACCATTTCACCTCTACAATCCAATTGGGTTTTTGAGTTTTATCATTTATACAAACAATATCTACTTCACCAGTTGCCCAGCGTGCATAATATAAACTGTTTATACTTAAGCTATGAAGCCACTGGCTATATATGGCCGTTTCAACCAAGTGCCCAATGGCAACATCATCTTCTGCAATATGTCCGAAGAGTGCAGCGCGCATTGATGGATTTGTGAGATATACCTTAAATGAAGTAGCCCTTTTAAAATGCTTAGCATTATTATCGACTCTATTCACGCGCCTAATTAAAAAAGCAGCTTCAAGATATTCCAAGTAGCGTTTAATGGTATTTTTTGCGACCCCTGCTGACTTGGAAAGTCCTTCTAAAGTAATTTCATTCCCTGTGTTGTAGGCTAACGTAGTAAATAGTCGATTCAACTCTTGAATATCGCTAATACCATACAAGCTTGGCAAGTCGCGCAAAAGAACCTTGTCTATTATGTCGCTTTTTATGTATCGACCCGGATCTTGCTGGATTATCTTTGACATAACTGCTTCAGGGTAACCCCCAAAATTTAAATAATTACAAAATTCCTTGTTTAGTTCTTGAATATCAGTCGTCTTATATTTATTTTTTATTCCATTCTTAGTTTCAATCTCTGAAGTCTCAATTAGCTCATCCTTCCGCTTAATAAAAAATATGTATTCTGAAAAAGTCAGTGGCGGAAGAATAAAGTCCGTGAATCGACCGGCACCAGATTCCTGACTTTTGAGTTTTAGTGCTGCTGCTGCAGAGCCAGTAACTACAAACTGATAGGATGGATAAGAGTCAACCAGTGATTTAAGGTGTTTTTCCCAATCGCGCAGATATTGCACTTCATCGAAAAAAATATAGAGGCGGTCTTCTTTTTTATGTCCGAAGCGTTTCTGAAACATCCCCAACATTTTTTCTAATGCAATATCGCTATATAGAGGCGTTTCTAATGATATATAAAAGATAGACTCACCTGACACGCCAGAATCCAAGAGTTTCTGAATCGCGTGAAAGGCCATGACAGTTTTTCCAACTCTGCGCGGTCCCATAACTACTATAGCCCGATTAACAGATATATCTTGAATCAGTGAAATCAAGTGTTTGAAATAGAATCGACGGGGCAACTCTGCAAAACGTTCTTCAATTCCTACCCCTTCTGCCCACCAAGGATTATCAAATTCAAATCGCCCAATTATTTCGTCACTTGAGATGGTTAACATATAACCCTTTCAAAACAATATATTGACAACTAAGATCAGTTGATTGATTTTAATAATATCATAGTTTTTTAATTAAGATCAATCAACTGACTCTAATCAATAGGGCAGTAACACAGGCTTTAATTCAAAGAGTTAGCTAAAGCGCGTTACATCGTTACATGCGTTACATGGGGACGGAGTCGAGGGTCAGATACCGTCTTGAAAGTCAAGTTTGAGACCTGAGAAACTGGCATCAAATGGTTGTCCGGATTTGATGACACCGTAAATGAGATGCGCAAGTTTGCGCATTACCGCCCCCACCACCGCCTTTGGTGCCAGCCCCGCGAGGAAATCGATGGGAAATCGATGCGGGAAATCGATGGGGTCAGACTCCATTGATCCTTGCTCCAAATACCTAACCTACTAATTCCACAAAAGAAGACGCGGTTGACAACAGAACGTTAATGAAATGGGTCAGCTTCGGATTTGTTTTCGACTTAATATTTGTTGTCAAAACAATTGCGATATTGATCTCAATTTTCACCCACAATATTTCCATCCATAATCCGTCTTCACAGTCATCTGGTACGACCTTAACTGCTTTCCCACATAATTCTGTGGTATTGCATTGGCTGTTTAACAACCATGGGGAAAGCACTTGCGAATCCATCATCTGAATTGCGCGACGCTTTGTCCGGTGAGCGCTAAACTTGTCAATGGCACGGGGGGGCTATTTTCGCCAGCGCTATTGATCTGCCATTGTCTATTGATCGAGACCAGGAACAATTTGATTCTTGTCGATACCGGCCTGGGGGTGCAGGATTTGGCGCACCCAGACTCACTGGGGTTTATCTTTCGCAACTTCATCAGACCCAAGTTGAGTATTACGGAAACTGCGGTTGAACAGGTAAAGAAACTCGGCTTTTGTCCTGATGACGTCAGGCATATCGTTGTCACCCATCTGGATCTGGATCATGCCGGTGGGCTGCCGGATTTTCCCGGGGCGGAGATCCATGTTTCGGGCCTTGAATATAGTTCGGCGATGGACAGCAACTCATTTCGGGACAAATTCAGATATCACCCCGAGCACTGGTCACATCAGCCGAAGTGGAATACACATGCAATTTCCGGCGAAAAGTGGTTCGGGTTTGATGCAGTCCGCACGGTTGACGAGCGAGAAACGGAGGTGTTGTTAATTCCTTTGCGGGGGCACACCACCGGCCACTGCGGCGTTGCGGTCAAGTCGGCGGACAAGTGGATTCTGAACTGCGGCGATGCCTACTTTTTCCATGCCGAGATGTCCCCCCGGCCAGTTTGCACACCGGGGCTCAGCATTTTCCAAAGATTGCTGGAGAGTGATCATGAGGCAAGAATGAATAATCAGCAGCGCCTGCGCGAACTTAAACAAAATCACGGCAACGACATACAATTATTCTTTCTCATGATCACAGTGAATTTTGCGAATGCACAGGTGCAAGAACATAGGGACGGAGCCCCATTTATTGATATTCGCAAGGAACGCAATGAGGGATTGCCAATGGAAACTTGCTATTGCAGTTCTTCAGATAATTAAAACGAACCATGGAGGCCACCATGCTTGAATCCCGAACGATCAGTATCTCTATCAATCGCAATTGGAACGAAATATACGAGGCAGTCTGGCGCCCGAAAGATTTTCCAAAATGGGCTTCCGGTCTCAGCAAGTCCTCGCTTTCCAGGGATGGCGATGGATGGATGGCTGAAGGTCCTGAAGGATCAATCAGGATTGTGTTTACCGATCACAACGCTTTCGGGATCATGGATCACTATGTCACGTTAGGTGATGGATCAGTGATCTATGTCCCGATGAGGATAATCCCCAATGGCGACGGGGCCGAGGTTCTGCTCACTTTGTTTCGCCAGCCAAGCACGTCCGATGCGAAGTTCATGGCAGATGCTGAATGGATTGAGCGCGACTTGCTCGCGCTAAAAACGCTCGTTGCGCGTTAGCCTTCAAAGCACTTAAACAACATGGGTGCAACATCGGGTCGGAGCCCAGTTTATTGAAAGAGGATTAAAAGTGCTCAGGCCCGAATGCTCTATGCACATACTATTTTGAAGGCATCTGTATTGTTATCGTTTTGGGTGTGCAAAGGGTTGAATTCGTCTTCATTATCGTCATCGGCTGGACAACCAACTTATCTGTGAACTTTGGGTAACTTTCGTCCAGAAAAATTCGAACTTTTTTCTCGTCGAGGGTGTGGGTAAAACCCAATCCACTGTCATCGAATGTGTAGTTCAGATCGCCTACATAATTTACAACACCGGGCATGACGACGAATGTGGGCGAATCGGATCCCTGGCATGGTCCATATGTCTTTCCTTCGGGAAATATCAGGGAAACGCCTAATGCCTGTGACTCGCCAGTTCGTTTCGCCTTAACAACGATGTAGCCTTTCTCTGGATATAAATTGATTTCCGGAACATCCAGGTGTGGTCTATTCCAAATATTGTTCTTGGTGCTTCCGCGAGTAAGATGAATTCTGTAGTTCGGTGATAGACCAAAAACCAGTATTCCCGTTTTTGCATCCAATTCAGGATTGGATCCAACCTGAATGTTCTTTGTGGTTCCGCATGCGCTGATAAAGAGGGTGACAAACAATATTGCAATTTTGGAAAGTTTAATCATGGAATTGCCCCTTAGACATCTTGGTTAGTGGAATACCTCAGAAAAAATTATTTCTTATTGCCATCATTACTTTCAATAACCTTCAACTTGGCGGATTTGATATAGAGAACTAAAAATATTGCAATCCAGATCAGAAGCAATACCAGCAATGGCGTCTTCGGGTTCCCAGCCCCGGCAATTGCCCCGAGCATTGCTGTAATTGTTATGCCCACGCCACTGACCAACACGACACTTCTCGGTATGACTCTAGTTTTTGCGCCGCATTTCTTGCAGTATAAGTCACGCTTCATCAGTAATATCTTACCGACCATTGGTACATCACTATTGCAGATGGGACACTTGGGCATGCGCATTCCTCCCTTGCATTGATAATTTCCAAAACTAATCAACCACACAGAAAAAGCATATAACAGCAAAGGTACTGGAGTCGATTTATTTCAGTCTTGTCTTCCTTCAGGAACAACATGGGAACGGAGCCCAAATATATTCTGGAAAAAATGGGGCTCCGTCCCTAGTGGACCTGCAGAATTAAACGGGGCAGCCCACACAGGGCGCAATAATCAGCGGGCATTACACTAAATGTGACTTTTATATAGTCGATACAACACGCTACACTTATTTTGCAACAATCCTGCAACAATCGGAGACAGACAACGGTTCCCCACGCTATTATTATGGACATGTCGAAACACTTCGATTAAATGCGAAACGCATCACAGAATGATTGAGGCGGACGCATATATTCGGTTCAGGCGAAACCAGACATACATTAAGGAGAAATCGTGGGGATTCTCGATCAACTTGGCGCGCTGTTCAGGAGTGAACCGGAACCGCTTTCTGACCTGCCTCAATCAATAGCACATGAACGCCGCCTCAAGCCGCGGGTCAATGCACGTGAGGGAACGCGGGTGCTCATCATTGACGATTCGAAAACTGTCGTCTCGGCAATCAAGATATACCTGCGCTCCGTCGGCTTTGAAATCTTTGAGGCGTTCGATGCCGAAACCGGCCTGAGCACCATCGAGCAACATACTCCGGAACTTGTCTTTCTTGACATCATGCTGCCCGGCATGAACGGCTTCGCCGCGCTCCGCACCATCAGACGCAATCCACTGAGCCGCGACATTCCGGTGATCATGATGAGCGGAAACGAGCAGGCAATGGAGCAGTTTTACGGTTCGCGAATCGGCGCCGATTCCTTCATGAAAAAGCCTTTTTCACGCGAAGAGTTGTTTTTCCACATCGAAGGCCTGCTCGACCATGAAGCTGTTCCGCGCCGTATCGAATTTGTTTCCGAAGCATTCCCGGGTGACGCTGCGGCATCCATTGCCTGATCCGAAGCGCAATAACCGGGAGCTGACCACGGCTTCCTGAATTAAACGGTGCAGCCTACACAGGTTGCAACCAACGTTCACGTCAAGGAAATGGAACATGCGAACAAGATGGCTCATTGCCACTGCCCTGGCCATGCTCACCGTCCACTCGTCTGCATCTGAATGCATACAAAGCCTCAAAGCAGGCTCACATGTCACCGCCATCGGCGCATTCAGCAATATGCGCTTTACCGAAGAACATGCTTATGGATACATCGTCGAGTTGTGGCGTGCGGAAGACTGTGTGTTTGGTTTGTTCCTTTCTTCCAGCGGGCTGATGGGTGACACGCCTACTGGGCGGATCGAAAATATCTCGTATGACAGGAATACTCGAAATATTTCTTTTGGCGCCCGATTAACGACAGGCGTCATTCCTGCGAGCACCGCCCCGTCAAGCGCCTGGATCCCATCGCAGGATGCTTACAGGTTCAACGGCATTCTGGGAAATAATTCTCTGGATGGCACTTTGTCTCATGAGATATTAAATTATCCGGGCAACAAGACTTTTGCTTCGGAAAAGCTGTCCTTACCGCTCACACACGACAAGAACATCGGAATACAGGACTACAGCGCGTTCTCGGAATGGGAGGCATATGCGAAATTGGTGCTTCGTTATCGCGGGCCGAAATGGTGATTTCGCCAGTTGATATCTTCTTTGATTTGCCGTCTTTCAGCTTCATCCTTATTTGCTGAGAACTGGTTGCCAGTCACTCTTCCAACATAGCAAGATTCGGGTCGAGTTCCACTCCTGTGCCCTTCATACTCCCTCTACACTTTGATAAACCTTTGCGTAGAGGATCATGCATAAATCTGTTACTCCCTCGATACTGTACTTTGGCACGCCTGTTGTCCTCGTCGGCACGTTGAATGAGGACGGGACGCCGAATCTTGCGCCCATTTCGTCGGTGTTCTGGCTGGGCTGGCGTTGCATGCTCGGGTTCACGACGATCTCGAAGACGCCGCAGAATATGCTGCGCATCGGCGAATGCACGATCAATCTGCCTTCGGTGAATGAGGTGGCTGCTGTGGATCGCCTGGCGCTCACCACCGGCTCCCGGCCTGTTCCCGAATTCAAGCTGCATAAGGGCTACCGGCATGAGCCGGACAAGTTCGGTGTGGCAGGAATGACGCCAACAGCTTCTGAGCTCGTTGCCGCACCGCGTGTGCAGGAATGCCCGATACAGCTTGAGGCTGCTGTGGTAGCGACGCATCGCTTTGCGGAGGACGACCCGCTGCAGCGCGGATTTATTGTCAGCATTGAGGTTCGCATTCTGCGCGCGCATGTGGAAGAATCGTTGCTCCTGGACGGCAAACATGACCGGATCGATCCGGACAAGTGGCGTCCGCTTATGATGAGTTTCCAGCATTTTTATGGACTCGGCCCGAAACTGCATGCTTCTGCGCTCGCGAAAATTCCGGAGTCCATGTATCGCAGCCCGGATGCGGAGCGGGCGCGCCAGTCCATGTAATATTGAATCGATATGTCCGATTACGAACGCATCGCGCAGGCAATTGCTTTCATTACGAGCCAGGTGGGTAACCAGCCGTCGCTGGATGAGGTTGCTGCGCACCTGCACATGAGTCCGTTCCATTTCCAACGCCTGTTCAGCCGCTGGGCCGGGGTAACCCCGAAGCGGTATCTGCAGGTTCTCACGCTGGAACGCGCCAAGCTCCTCCTGAGGGAATCGCAATCCCTGCTGGAGGTTTCCGATGCGGTGGGGTTAAGCAGCGGCTCGCGTTTGTATGACCACTTCGTCCATCTGGAGGCGATCACGCCGGGGGAGTTTAAGTCGGGAGGTCTGGGCCTGACGATAGAATATGCGATGTTGTCTACCCCGTTCGGGGATGTGTTCATTGCCGCCACGCCCAGGGGCATTTGCAATCTTGCATTCATGGATGGGCAGGGGCTCGACGAACATCTGGCCCGGCTCTCGACAACGTGGCCTGGTGCGAAGCTGCGCAGAAACCCGGAAAGGTTGCGCGAATTCATCGCCGCAATGTTCGGCGGAAAGACAGCGGCTGATCGCCCGCTTTCGCTGCATGTCTCCGGCACCAATTTCCAGGTAAATGTCTGGAAAGCGTTGCTGCAAATTCCCGCGGGTGCGGTGACGAGCTATTCCCGGCTAGCCGAAGCCATTCACCATCCACACGCTTCACGTGCAGTCGGCCTTGCCGTCGGCGCAAATCCGGTTGCGTTCCTGATTCCCTGCCACCGGGTCATCCGGCTAAGCGGGGAAATCGGAGGCTATCGCTGGGGTGAAACACGGAAGCATGCGATACATGCGTGGGAAGCAGCGCATGCGGACAATAAAAGCTGAACCATACTACCCGATCAGAACATTCAGAACAGCGGCGAATCCACGTCCAGCATGTCCCAGTCGGCGCTGGTTTCGCGGCGTTCGACAATAAGATCGGACAAGGGTCTGGCACAACAGAACAGGACCATGCCCGCTTCCTTGTCTTCAGGTGGCAATGCAATCTCGGTGGATTTGCCGTGGTCCACCTTGCCGTGCAGCAGATTGCCCTTGCACATGCTGCATGCACCATCGTTGCAGCCGTGCGGCAGGTCGTGGCCATTTCGGCGCGCGGCTTCGAGTATGGTCTCGCCCTTTTCGGCAGTGAAGTTGTGGTTGCCCGGTTGAAGTGTGATGTTAAATCCCATGATGCCTTCTATTCGTCAATTAAAAACAAGTCAAACAGTTCGGCATCGAACTGTTCCCGGCGACTATGTTATCAGGTCTGTGTCTGTGTTCGCCCTGCCTTGGGCAAATTGAATGGCCGTATTTACCTGCAACAGGTCATTGATATATCTCAATGCGGTTGCGGCCTCGTTGTTTGGCAAGATAGAGCGCCTGATCTGCTTCGTGAATGAGTTGGTCGAGGTCATCGGTATCTTGCGTCATGGTAAGGCCGATCGACAGCGTGGCATGTATATCGGTCTTTCGCGTACGAATTTCAAATTTTTCGACCTTGCTGCGCAGTCGCTCGGCAACCATTGTGGCTTCTGCCAGATTGGCTTCGGCCAGGAGTACGGAAAACTCTTCACCACCGTAGCGAACCAATAGATCCTGCGGACGCAGGCTTTCCTGCACGCATCTGGCGATGCTTTTCAGTGCAGCATCCCCAACCAGGTGCCCATGTGCATCATTGATTTTCTTGAAATAGTCGACATCGAGCACCATGACCCCAAACGGCGTTTTGTTTCGCATGCAGCGCTGTATGGTGCGCGGAAAGGCTTTGTTCATCCAGTGCCGGTTATACACGCCTGTCAATGCATCGATGTAGGCCTGCTGTTCAAATATTTTTTCCCTGATTGTCGAATTGATAATGGCCTTGTTGTCGTTGCGCATGCGGCTGACAAGTATGCCCAGAAGATTTCCTGCCACCTGGTGCGAGTTGTTGAGCAATGACCAGACCGTATCGATAGGAATGGACAGGATACGCAACGGTTCGGCAGCCACGACGAGCGCTGAAGGATATTTCCCGTCAACGATTGAAATCTCTCCCACGCACTCTCCGGGACCCAGCACTGTGTACTGCTGTGACTCCTTTTCAAGCAGGTACACATTCAGGGAGCCTTCGAGTATCAGGTGGAGATGCTGGTTTTGCGAATCCGGCTCGATCAGTCTTTCGCCGGTTTTCAGGGTGCGCAGAATGCAGCATTCCAGTATGTACTTCACACTCTCAAAATCGATATCGCTGAACAAGTCGTTTTTTTCTATCAGGGAGAGGTCTGTTGGATTCATTTCAATTATTTCCTGCAGAAATTCATCAGGCTACAGTGATACCCATGTTGCCAATGCGGACTAACATTATATAGAGCCCTGCTGTTTCGGCAAGCTGCTTTATGGAGAATAAGATATGTCGGTATTCACTTCGGCGTTGCAACAATCACTTCAGTGGGCACGCCGAACTTGACGGTTATGTTGTGCTGATCCAGCGACCAGTTTGCGGGATCAAAGTACTGGCCGAGCCGGATCGGGCGGCAACCGCCCACCAGCGAAGAATGCAGGCGAAAAATCTGCGACCACAGTCCGCTGACGATGCGCGAAGCCACTGTTACCCCTTCTGTCAGGCTTGCCAGACATAGTTTGCCGCCGGGCTGCAACGCCCGATGCGCCTCGGCAATGGCCTGGCGGATGTCATCTTCGGGCAGGATGTCGAAGAGGTAGACGCAGACAACGCGGTCGACAGAATGGTCCGGCAGCGGAAACTGCATGGCACCGTTAGATTGAATAACTTTCGCGCGGTCGGCGTAAGGCGCGATGCGCCGCGTGGCAAGATCGATCATGGTGGTGCTAAGGTCGATGCCCAGATAAGTCGCCGTTGAAGGCAGGTGTTTGCTCAACAGGCGCAACGCAAAACGACCGGTGCCGCTGGCGAGTTCAAAAACGCTGGCGGCCTGTTCGAATGCGGCGTGCGCAACGAGATCGTCGAGCGCCGCATCTTCATAGAACGCCTGTGCATCCTGCTTGCTGCCGAAGCGGTCGTAGAAAGTCTGCGCCTGTTGTCGGGTGAAGAGCATGCCAGTTTCCTTCGGTTGGACATTTCTTTACATATTAAATCATGGTTATTCCGTGAAGCAGGTGATTTGGGAAAACGTTAAAATTGCCCGACAATTCTCAAAAGCACCGGGATCGACTTCATTCCAGCCATACCGTCCTGCAAATATAATTCGATGCTGGCCTTGGGATTTCCCATTCTTCCCGGAATATTTGATCATCAATATGGAATCTGACACTTTCCGAATCAATCCATTGAACAGCTTGCGCGGCAAGTTGACGGTGGCGCTGCTGCTTGTCAGTTTGCTGACAGCATTGGCTGTAGGCGGGACAGCCTACTGGATGTTAATGCAGGACTTCAACTCAACAGTGCGCGAAATCGCTTTTGCGAATTTCCAGAAGGATGTACAAGCTTATATCGGCGAATACGGCTCTTGGGGAAACGCGAGCCGCAATGAGCACTTTGGCGAATATATGGCACGGCATCGCAATCCCTCCCCGCCTTCGTTGCGAGAAGGGTTGGGCACGGCCATGATGCCGCGTCCAGGTACGCCACTCGGCGCTATTCCAAATCGCAACCCGCCTTTCCGTTTCATGTTGCTTGATCCACAAGGCCATGTGCTGCTTGGTGAGAGGCGTCTTGAAGGCAAACCGGTTGACGAGGCAATCCTTCAAAAAGCACGCCCGATCAGTGTGAATGGCAAGGTCGAGGTGCTGGCTGTCCCGATCGGGTCGCCGCAACTGAGTGTGCAGGACAAGGCCTATCTCGACATTATGCGCAGAGCTTTGCTGGATGGCTTGCTGGCCGCCTGTGCGCTGGCTGTCGTGCTGGGGTTGCTGCTCGGATCGCGCTTTGGTGCGCGGGTACGTGAATTGACAACTGCTATCCAGTCCATGCGGGCGGATGGCGAGTTGCTGCAACAGGTGCCGGTGCATTCCCGCGATGAGATGGGTTTGCTTGCAAAGGCGTTCAATCGCATGAGCAGTGAATTGTCCCAGGCGCATACGGCATTGCGAATGACGAACGAGCAGGTGCAGCAACAGTCGGAACAGTTGAAGGAGCTGAGCATTCGCGATCCGCTCACGCTGATGTTCAACCGGCGTTATTTCGACGAACAATCCCGCTTGTTGTATGAGCAGGCACATAGGCACAACAGGCCGATGTGCGTCATGGTGGGCGACCTGGATCATTTCAAGACCATCAATGACGATTTTTCCCATGCGATCGGTGATGAGGTGCTGCGCCGCGTGGCTGAAATTCTGCGCGTGAATGCACGCAGCAGCGATGTAATGGCGCGTTATGGCGGCGAGGAGTTTGTCATTACCTTTGTGGAAAGCACGGCAGAACAGGCGGCTGTTCGTTGCGAAGTCATCCGGAGTGCGATCGAACATCATGCTTGGCATGAGGTGCATCCCGATCTGCGGGTGACGATGAGTATGGGGTTGTGCGACGATATGAAATGCGGCTCAGTCGAAAAGATGCTGGCCGCAGCCGACGAAAGTCTGTACGAAGCCAAGCGCAGCGGGCGCAACCGTATTGTCATTTGCTGATTGCGCCCCTGTGTACTACAAGCGCTACTGGAATGTTGGTAACATCCACAACTTATCCGGGTTCGAATTCGCTGTTCGAACCCGCCCGACCAATCGTTGACAGGAGGAATCGCATGGGTACCACATTTATCGTTTTCCTGGTGATCATCGCCGTCATCGTTATTTATGTCGTGTCGATTTTCAACCGTCTCGTGGCACTGAAGAACCGTTTCAAGAATGCTTTCGCGCAGATAGAGGTGCAGTTGAAGCGGCGCTACGATCTGATTCCCAACCTGGTCGAAACGGCCAAGGGTTACATCAAGCATGAGCGGGAAACGCTGGAGGCGGTTATCCAGGCGCGTAATGCGGCGGCCAACGGCCTGAGCCGCGCGCACAGCGACCCGGGCAATGCCGATGCGATCCGTTCCCTGAGCCAGGCGGAAGGCAGTCTCGCCGGTGCGCTGGGCAGGCTCAATGTGGTGATGGAAGCCTACCCCGATCTCAAGGCCAACCAGAACATGATGCAGGTGTCGGAAGAGTTGACCAGCACGGAAAACCGCGTTGCCTTTGCGCGCCAGGCTTTCAACGATGCCGTGACGGAATACAACATTTACAAACAGTCTTTTCCTCCGGTTTTCTTCGCCGGCATGTTCGGCCATGGACGCGATGCTGCGCTGCTCGAATTCGAGGATCACGCAGCCATTCAGGCCGCACCCAAAGTGTCGTTCTGATCTGAGGCCGGGCCATGAATTTCTTTGAGGCCCAGGCCAGGGCGAAGCGCCGGACCGGCTGGCTTTTGCTGCTGTTCACGCTTGCGGTGACAGGGATAGTCGCCTTGGTCAACCTGTTTGTGATGATGCTCATCTTCTTCAACCGGGATACTATCCACCCTTCCCAGCTCGCCTTTTGGCAACGTTTCGACTGGCATCTGTTCGGCATGATTAGTATCGCCACGGTGGCGTTGGTCGGTCTCGGCAGCATCTACAAAATGCTCCTGCTTTCCGGCGGCGGCAACGTCGTTGCCGAAATGCTGGGCGGCAGCCTGGTGCAACGCAATACGGATGACCCGGCACAGCGCCGATTGATCAATGTGGTCGAGGAGATGGCCATTGCTTCCGGCACGCCTGCGCCGCCTGTCTATCTGTTAGACGACATGGGCATCAATGCCTTTGCCGCAGGTCTTACTCCTTACAACGCCGTCATCGGCATCACGCGCGGCGCCATCACCTATCTGAGCCGCGACGAACTGCAAGGTGTCGTCGCCCATGAGTTCAGCCATATTTTCAACGGCGACATGCGCATGAACATTCGCCTGATGGGCGTGCTGCACGGCATTCTGCTTATCGGTCTGACGGGCTACTACCTCTTGCGCGCAACGCACTACACCACCGACTCACGCAGCAGCCGCGGCGGCGGTAATGTTGTCGCCGTTATGCTGTTGCTGGGTGTGGGTCTGTGGGTGATCGGCTATGTCGGCTTCTTTTTCGGCCAATGGATCAAAGCCATCGTCAGCCGCCAGCGCGAATTTCTCGCCGATGCCAGCGCCGTGCAATTTACCCGCAACAAGGACAGCATCGCCGGTGCACTGAAGAAGATCGGCGGCTCTACCTGGGGCTCGCGACTAGCAAGTCCATCGGCACGGCAATTCAGCCACGCCTATTTCTCTGACGGCATCGGCGGTTTCCTGGAGGGAATGTTCGCTACGCATCCTCCCCTGGCGCAACGCATCAAGCGCATCGATTCGCACTGGGATGGTAAATACGTCGAACCCAAGGTCCAGGAAGTCGCCGCCGACCGGGCGGCGACGGATATGGCTGCAGCGCGCAAATCCGTGTTGGCCAGTGCGGTGCTGGCAGGCGTGCTGACGCCGGATGATGCGCTTGCCACTATCGGCAAGATGAACCAGGACAATGTCGACCGCGCCCGCGACATTCTCGCTTCCATCCCCGATCCCTTACGTGAGGCCGCGGCAGAACCCTTCGGCGCCCGGGCCGTGATTTACGGCATGTTGCTCGACGGCAACGCCGGCATCCTCGCCAAACAGCAGGCAATACTGACCGTCCAGGCAGATCCGGCGGTGGTGCAACTGACCGGAAAATTGTGCGGCCATTTACCGAATTTGCCTGAAGCAGCCCGGCTGCCGCTGGCGGGCCTCGCGCTGCCGACATTGCGCAGCTTGTCGAGGGCGCAATACGATCGATTCCGCGCCGTGGTGCAGGCGTTGATCGTAGCGGACAACAAGGTGGATCTGGGCGAATGGACGCTGACGCATTTTCTGATGCGTCAGCTTGACGAACACTTCGGTCTGCAGCCACCTCCCAAGGCAAAATTCGGGGGCCTCGGCGACGTGAATCCCGAAGCGGCGCTGTTGATATCGCTCGTGGCGCATGCCGAGCACCATGACAATGCCGGCGCTGCAGAACACGCCTTCAAGGCTGGCATCACCGCCGCGGGCGCCACGGCATTAAAGTTCGTCCCGCGCGAAGTGCTGAATCTTGGCGACCTGGACAGTGCCGTCGACAAACTGGCGGAGCTCAAGCCTTTGCTCAAGCCCCGTATTATCAAAGCCTGCGCTGCCGTCATCATGCATGACGGTCAGGCGACCATCCGCGGCCATGAGCTGTTGCGTACCATCGCCAGTTGTCTTGGCAGTCCAATGCCGCCGCTACCCGCACCCGGCAACTGATAACGTAAGCAGTGTTTCCTGTAAATGACTTACCGAAATTGTCTGTTTTTTGCCCATTAAAATAATATGGTTGATCAAATGGCATCCGTTTGCCACTACTGCGGTTTTGCATTATTCTGAGCGTTCGGATAGGGGGATGGTCATGAAGTCAATAAATACTGCGTTACAGCGTAGCCTCAAAACATTTATCGGCCTTTTGCTGCTGCATCTGAGCAGTAGTGCTTTTGCTTTTACGTTGATAGTGCTACCGCCGGCAGCGACTCCCAGCAATGCCATCACTGGCCCAACAACGGTTAATACCCAGATTCAGCCGGTAGCAAAAGTAATTAAGGTGCATTTGCACAACATCCGCAGGACACCTAAAACGAAAAAATTCGCACAGCGTGACAATATGCTGGCGGCCAACAGCTATTCCGATCATGTCAGCGATATCAATCATGCGATGTTTGCCTACAACGATCTGGCCAGTTCGGGTGGCGGTGTCAGCGGCAGTGGCGGCAGTACAAACAGTGTATGGATCAACTCTACCTATTCTTCGTTGAAGAATTCTTTTTCAAGGACACGTTTTGATGGCGATGTCCAGATGGCCATAGCAGGCTATGACCTGACGGTATCGGACCAATACACATTGGGCGCTGCGTTCAGCTATCAAACGAGCAATCTTGTTACGCGATTCAATAGCGGCGATGAAAGAACCAAAGGTTTTAATATCAGCCCCTATTTTGCCTATTTACTGTCAGACACCTGGAGTATCGACTTGAGTCTGGGGTATGGAAAGTTCAGCACGTCTCAAACCAGAACCATTGGCACTGGCCTTTTTACCAGCGTGGAAGTAAACAATGACTTTGCTTCAACGCGAAGCTTTTTTGCATCCAACCTGACCAATGTTTCAACAGTGGGGAATTGGAACCTGACAAGCTCGATTGGCATATTTGCGGCAAAGCAAAAACAGGATGGCTTTGATGATAGTTTTGCGGTTGGCGGTCTTGTGCCCGGTTCGAGCCAGAGTGTCAAGCAGTGGAATCTCGCCGGTGAGGCTGCCTACAGCCACCGGAATTCCGAAACATTTGCCGGCCTGATATATGAAAAACTGAAAGATCCGGAAGCGCTCCAACTCTCTGCAGGCGAACAGCCATCCAATGATCCCAGCAGTTTCTTGCTATCCGCCGGCTGGCGTCACTTCGGCAAGGAATTGACGGCGGATTTCATGTTCAGCACGCGCCTGGGGCAGGATAAAATTGCTGAACACGGTTTTTTGACCACGATCCGGATCGATCTGTAGCACCAACCTCAATGCCCTTTTCTTAATTCCGCATCGACCAGGCGGATAACGCTGGCTGCGTAGTATTCTACCGGCGCAAAATCATCGGTCAGCAGAAAAGCGGACTCCACCTGATCTTCCGCCGGGCGCAGTTCCAGCCCGGCCACTTTGTTCAATACCGGATAGGAAAATTTGAATGCGACAGCTTGCTGCAAGTCGATACGATTATCGGGCTTGCTCGCGTTATGGCCGATATATATCAGATTCTGCAGTTCATCGCTCTGCGGGTTGATTGTCGCAATCAGGTAAACTTGCGGAAATACGGCACGCATGGTTTTCAGGACCGAATAGATCATCGGACGCGTATTTTCACCCAGGCTACCGTAATAATTCGCAATGAATACCCCATCGCTTTTAAGTTTGCTTTTTGCCAGGGTAAAAAATTCACGGGTAGTGAACTGCATGGGCACGGATGTGAACGCGCGGTAGGCATCTGAAAAAATCAGGTCGTACTGTTCGGGCGTGTCGTGCAAAAAGCGCCGCCCGTCGATCACATGATTTCTCAGTCTCGGATCATCCGGCAAGGCAAAATATTCGCGCGCCAGCTTATAAAGCGATGGATCGATCTCTGCCACATCCACGATTGCCTTGGGCAAGTCATGCAGGATGGCTTTGGGTACGGAGTAGGCCCCCCCGCCGATTGCCAGCGCAGTCCTGAGTTCGGGTATGAACAACCGGTACAGATCGAAGAACTTCGTATAATCGAAAGCCATGCTGCCATCGTCGAGGAACATGCCGCTGTTGATGTTGCGGTCCTGCAGCAATATGCGGGCAGTGCGGCCCTGATGCGGAATGTCGCGTATCACGATTTTTTCGTACAAGCCGTCGGCGTCATAAACAATGTCCTGTCCAACTGTCTGCGTGGGTCTGGCCAGGGCAAAACCGCATAACAGTCCCAACAGTATCAGGCTGACTGGATATGTTTTCCGCTTTCCTGCAAGCAGCAGCATACCAAGGCTGCCCAGTAGCATCAGACCCAGACCGACACCGATGATGATGTTACTGACGCCCCAATGCGGGATCAATATGAACCCTGCACTCAAACTACCCACAATGCTGCCCAGCGTCGACCAGAAAAATACCAGGCCCGCCGCGTTACCCACACCTTTTTCCGCATTGCTGACATGCAGCAACTTGATCGCAAACGGCGAGAGCATGCCAAGAAACAGGGCAGGCAACAGAAACATCATCAGTGACACGATCAACGGCCCGCTGATCATGGAAAGGTTATAAGCCATGCCGGGCAGAACGGTTGCGTTCAGCAGTTGCAGCAACAGCACAGTGAAACCCGCAATCACGATCAGGCTGCAAAACAACACTTCGGACGGTTTGCGGTCAGACAGTCGTCCACCAAAATAGTAGCCAAAACTTAATGCGGCCAGAATGATGCTGATGACACTTGAGAACGTAATGATTGAATTACCAAAGTAGGGAGCAAGTATCCGTGTGGCGGCAATTTCAACAATCAGCACCGCCATGCCGGTCAGCGTGACAGAAAACAGAAGACCAAACTCATATTTGCGCATATTATTTATTTGTAATTTTGTAGTTCGCAAAGATCCATAATGCCCTGCCAGTATTTCGGCCCGTTAGTTCCAGGCACGATTTTGCACTCGAGCACTCGATATTCGTTGGCGTAATTATATGATAATGCCTTTCGCGCACTTGGTCTGCATGCTCACTGCGTCTGTTTTCCGCAGTGCAGCATTTCAAAAAAGTTGGGATGCGCGTTGTTTCAGAACGCGTGGTACGCTTTTTTTATATCAGGTAGTCCAGCAGCGAGACGAGATACGCCATACGTCTCCACGGTCACGTATGACGACACGTAAAAATCGAATGTCTGCTTCTGGGCATATTCCACAAACATAACAAGCGTACTGTTTTAGGGAGTTGCGTTCATTCTACTTGCGGGAATCGAGCAGTTTGTTGAGTACTGCTGCTGCAAAACCTGCGCCGCCAATTCCAAAGGCCATGGCAAAAGTGATGCATAGCGTCAAGTACGTCGCCCCCAGTACAATCAGAATGATTTCTTTGGGAATGCCTATCTGGAACAAGCAAATAAGTGCTGTAGAAAAAACGACTGCCCATTTGACAACATTAGCCAGCTTTTCCGGTTTGGCAAACCCGATACTTCCAGCTGTGGCAAGTACTACGCGATATGCCAGCATGCTCAGGAACAGGCCGGCAACAGCAATTATGGCCGCGACAAATACCGCCACCGCAAAGCCAACGACAGCATCAATCTGGAAGGAAACTGCACCCAGGCGCAAGCGATCAAATACCGACACGATGGCAGACAGAAGTACGAGCCAGTACGCCCATAATGATGCGTATTCATGCGGAAGAAGTTTGTCTGCGCCTTCTTCCGTATTCTCGGGAAACAGGTTGATGCGCCTTGAGAATTCGTCAAAACGCACCGATTTCAGAAAAGCTTTAAGGAATTCGCGAGCCAGAATGGCCAGAATCAGGCCAATCAGGATGATGAGCAGGCTGGTGATGATATTCGGGATAAATGAGATCGCACCTTTTGCTGCTGAGGTCAGGGGATCAATCAGCAAATGCTTCCAGTCGAGTTCGGGTTCCATGGGTTTTGTCTCCTTGGATCAGCCCCTCAGGTCAGGGCACGCAAAGTATAAGTGTCCCTTTTTATAAACTCAATACCATTGCTTGCGGCATGGTTAAGATTAACCTGTCTAATTGCTATTTCACTTAACCTGGTTCATTTCTTTCTTCACCATTTCCGACGGGTATGCAACAAACTCAGCCATCCCCATTCTTGTAAAGAACGGCAATGGTTTTAGTACCTTTTCGATGCTTCCCGCACGCGTTGCGGCATCACCCATCCATGTCCAGAGTTTGCCGGTCACTTTTTCGTTTTGTATCTGATTTTCCCATATGACCTTGCCGAGCGATTTTGAGAACAATGTCGTTTTCAGCATTACCGGCCTGAATTCAGGCAAGACAGGTACAACCGCGTGTTCATCCATCAATTCGATTAGCAGCAGCAACTCTGCTTCATTGCCGTACAGTGCATGCGTGCTGGTTTGACTGTTTGCTACGAGATCCTGAACCTTGCCGGTAAATTTGACGGTGGGGTCCACCGGGGCGTAGTAGCCTTTGTCTTCGAGAAACCATTTGGCCCCGGCACGCAAATCACGGTCGAGGATGGCGTAGTTGTTCTTGTCCATTTCGGCTTCCCCGATCTGTACGGGCAATATTCCAACCTGTAAATCAGCCTGCATGGCTAATGGTGCTTTTGCCTCGTTCAGTATCTGGACGGCCAGACCGCTGACATATTCAACGTTGATATCCCCGCCTAGGTAAACACCGTGGTAAATCCCAACTACAGCGTTGGCGCGCATACCCTTGGCAGGCCCCTTCAGTGCTTCAACCATATCTATTGGCGGAATACCGCGGTAATCCAGATCGCGGACAGCGCCTGATCCGCCTCTCTTGTATGTTGTCACCTTGCCTAGAATTGAATACGCCTTGCCAACTTGTTTGCCGTATTCGTAAATAGTGACATCCTGGGTTTTGACTGCAATCGGACTTCCCTGGGCAGTCTGAACGGAAAAAGCTTGTACCGGCGCAACCGATCCACAACCAGAAAGCGAAAATAGACCAATGACTACCCAAATAACGATCAGCACTTTGCCGGGGTTGTACATTTTCTTTCCTCCTTTCCGTGTTTAAGCAATGAGATAGACACCCCCTGCTCTTGACGGCAACTTCGAGTCAGATTGCCTTCAAATGCGGCGAGGTCAATATCAATTAAATGGAGATAAGGCCAGCTTTACAAATGTCTTTGCATTTTCAATGCGATCTGAAAATGCTCCATGGGCAAATATCATTGGATCATGCCTCATGGATAGCATCAGGGAAGTATAGAGACCCCTTTCCAAAAACTCAACACGTGCCAGCACCGTCTTTTCCGGCCATGGTTCACGGTACGATGTTTCAGGAACATTCAAAACGAAGATGCCGAAGTGAAACTACCCGTGGCGATAGTGACATCGCCGCCATTGTGTAACCCTCACTCTTGACAAAAAATACCTGACACACTTTACCTCAGTAACCGCTGCAAAACGGCAAACTGGGTAAACGTGCCAAAATTAGATTGTTATGATTGATTGTCCAGGCTGGCTGAGCGCCACTTTCGGTTACCTGATAACAGTGGATACGGATGCGCTACCTGGATGAGCCAGCACACTGATTCCGCTGGCGTTGAGTTCAACTATGTCGTCATCACTGACAGCAAACTGTGGTGGAACATAGACGAGGGCAAAAGAGGCATCACCGTAGGCACCGTCTTTGATGTTAACGACTGCATAGCGCCCCCCTGCCTCCTGCCCATCGGGTAATCCCAGTTTGGATCTGAATTTTCCCGACGCCACTTCGGAATGAACACCGAGTATGGTGCCGCGATCACCCCGCCCCATGGCCAGGGTTACCGCTGTCGAAAGCACCAGCGCACCCAAAGCCACGATGAACAAATGTCTGATCGGAGTTCCCATGATTTTGATTCCTTCAATTTGCCAAAATTACCCAAGCAAATGGAAGAACTTGCTCCTTTTGTTGATAACCTTGGTTACTGCTGCACTGCCAGGTTGAGCCAGCACACTGACGCCCTTGGCATTGAGCTGAACTTCTGTATTGTCCTCGACAGCAAACTGCGGTGGTACATAGACGAGTGCGAACGAAGCATCGCCATAGGCGCCGTTGTCGATCTTGACGACAGCATAGCGTCCACCATCCAACTGGCCTTCGGGCAATCCCAATGCAGCTTTGAATTTGTCTGTTCCCTTTACGGAATGAACACTCAAAATAGTGCCACGATCACCGCTCTTAGCTTCCTTGGTGGCTGTTGCCACTGCTATGGTTGTTGTTGATACCAATGCCAGAATTGCCACAGTCGAAATGAGTATCTTCTTGATCGGCTTTTTCATGACTTTTCTCCTTTTCATTTGCTAAATTAAGCATTTAAAGAAACTGTCACCTATGTCGATATTGCTATGCATCATCAAGGTAATAAGTGCAGCATCTCAATACACGTGGGAATTTATCCCGCGTTGATTGAATGCTAACGTGGGAATATTTCCCATGTCAAGCTTTTTGTGTGAATATTTCCCACATATGCTAAAATAACGCATGGAAACAAATAACAACACTGAAGATACCGATTTCCAGAAACCGACTTCTCCCCTGATTTCGGCTGTTAGCCGCATCCTGCATCCTTTGGTTAAGCTGTTATTAACGCGCTCAATTACGTATCCATACGTGTCAAATTTGTTGAAATCGATCTATGTTGAAGTGGCAACAGAAGAGTTTCGGCTAAAAGGCAAACCACAAACAGATAGTCGTATCAGTCTTTTGAGCGGGGTACATCGCAAAGATGTAAAAAACCTGCGTCCTGAGCGAGCGACGGAGCATCCGATTCCTCACACGGTTTCGCTGAGCGCAAAACTGGTTAAGCTATGGTCCAGCGATCCCAAGCGTCTGGATGAAACCGGTCAATACCGCCCCCTGCCCAAACTGATGAGTGAAGGGGGTGATGCATCGTTTGAGGGCCTGGTCAATTCTGTCAGCAAAGATATTCGTTCCCGAGTAATTCTGGATGAATGGCTACGCACTGGAATTGCCAAAATCGATGATGAAGGTCGTGTCTGCCTGATTACCGACCCCTCGTCCACAAAAAAGGACTTTGACGAAAAAGCATATTACGTCGGCCTGAATATACACGATCACTTGTGTGCAGCTTCACACAATCTTTTTGGACAACAGCCTCCGCTGCTTGAGAGCAGCATTCATTGCAACAAGCTGACTCCTGAGTCGATAGTCGAACTCGATACGTTAACCAAGAAACTGGGCATGCAGATGCTGAATGAGGTAGAGAAGCGCACCTCTGAACTGGAGTTGCGAGATGAAGGCAAACCAGCGGCGAATAACCGCATGAATTTCGGCATATTTTTTTATAGCACCGAAAATATCGAACGGAAATCCTGAATACAAATCAGCTACACATATAAGGGATCGACATCAAATTGTTCCTGACAGGTTTCTCAGACACAAAAATGTTTTCGCGTTTCACCCCCCTTCCTTACAGAATGCCAAGAAACACAGACACAATATGATTTTCCTTCGACGATGGTTTTTTGTTTTAGGAATGGCAGGAATTTGTCCGCAGGATAGGATTTTGATTGACGCATGTTGGCTTGCACGTGAAAATCCCCTGTTATGATGAATGCGGGCAGGTCTAGCCAGTGTTTGGGCCTAAATCAATCATGATCAGCTAAAGGTCAATGGATCAACAATGGAAGATCTAAATTTCACTATTCCCCCCGCAAAGCCCACTTACGACTCGAAAGTTGCACTGAAATATTTCAGAGTTTCAGGAAGCGTGATAAATGTGGCAGCAGGAAAAACCATTTTTGTCGAGAACAAGAAGAGTCACCCACTCCTTTTTCAGCACGACAGGATGTATTACCTGCTGGAAGGGGAGGTTGGCCTGACAGTGAACAAGAGCCATGTGTGTTTGATACACAGTGGTGAGCTATTTGGCGAGATGGGGCTGATTACCGGAATGCCGAGAACAGCAACAGCCAGGGCAAAAACGGATTGTCTTCTTTACACTTTAACCAGCGAACAACTTCATATGGCACTGAGTTCGGCACCTGAGTTTGGCCTGTTGCTGATGAACATTATGATCACACGTCTGCGAGATACCATTGCCTTTTTGAAATCGCATGGCATGTTGGCCAACCACGAAGAATTGAAAGATGCTGAAATATTTGATAAGAAGCTGCTGGACAGTCTGGTCGATGAACTTGAAGACAGTGCACATTTTCGATATGCGGCAGGCAAAACCATCATCCAGGAGGGCCAGTCGGGCATATTCATGTATGTGGTTCTGAAGGGCACGGTGGAAGTTGCAGTCCAGAACAATGTTGTAGGAAAAATCGGACGAGGCGGCATTTTCGGCGAAATGGCGCTGATTTCACGCGAGGAACGAGTAGCCAGCGCCATGGCAACAACTGATTGCGAGGTATTGGCACTCAGTCGCAAAGTGTTTCTCGATCTGGTCTGCGCAAATCCCAAGTTCGCGGTTTCCCTGCTTGGTGCTGTGGGGAATCGTGCCAGGTACATGGCGGCGCTGCGCGTGTAAAGACTTTGATTCGGCATGAGCAGTATATGCTTGCTGCAACACGCCTTCCCATAATAGAATTATGGGTATAGCCTGAAATATTTAGCCTCTCTTCAAGCATCGTCCGGCAGTTTCCACAGCCTGAGCCTCGCCATGATGAGATCAATAGCCAAGGAGGGAAGTCATAATGATCAGTAGGGAAACTGTCCTGCAAACCCTTCACTGCAATCCGAACCAGTATCCGCAAATGCTCAGCGAAAGATTTCCTCATATTCTGGAAAAAGTCGTTCAACTCTGGGATTCGCCTGAAATCGAACCCTATTTCGTTGATTTATTGCAGCCACAAGGCCGGGGTGGAGGCAGATTCGATCGGGATGGTTTTCCGGAACAAGCCTGGCAGGAAATTCTTCAGTTGCAGATTCTCTACGGCAAGACTCACTCCAAGTAGTAAGGCAAACACATCTCCCGCTGCACCGTAGAAGAACGGCACAGTGAAAACATCTCTTCAGTTGCAACTTAACCTCTGGAGCAATAAGCTCGTTGCAGAACTTTTCAGGAGGTTATGTAGTGTTCCAGTTGCTCAATGATAAAACTTTGATCCGATATCTTTGCCTTGACCAGATCCCCTATAGATACGATACCCAGAATATTCTGCTGCTCGTCGAGTACCGGAAGGTGGCGTAAGAAACGCTCGGTCATCAGTGCAAGACCCTGCGAAACTTCAGTATCCAGTGTCGCGTAGTGCACCTTGGAAGTCATTACGTCAATAACCTTTACCTCCTTGGGGTTCAGGCCGCGAAATGCTACTTTTTGCAGGCAGTCGCGCTCGGAAAAGAGACCTTTCAGCTTGTTGCCGTCAACTACCATGACTGATCCAATATCGCGGTCGCACATCAATTCCAGCGCTTTCTGGACTGTTGCGTCAACCGCTACAGTAGTGAGCGGTTTTGATTTTTCGGCCAGAATTTGTTTGATTGTTTTCATATTTTTCTCCCTGTTTGGTCTTGTTCAGCAGCTAGTTGATACCTTGAACTGATTTCGTTTACCAATAAATAGTGACATGCTCAGCATATCAGGCTGATTCTAGTGGAGCGCCTGTAAAATTACCTGATACGAAGAATCAACGTGTAAACGAAGTATCCTTAAACCAAGCAATTTGGTCAACTACGCATTTTCATCACATTTCTGTAATCACCCGCCGCTGCAGCAAGATTAATAAAGCATAAAGCCGGCAACCAAGGTTGTTACAACTGCGTAGGGTAAAGCCATCCACAACATGCGTCCGTAACCCAGCCGGATTAACGGCGCAATCTGTGACGTCAGCAAATACAGGAATGCAGCCTGCCCGTTGGGTGTCGACATACTGGGTATTCCCGTACCCATGACGACTGCGACGGATTGCGCATCGAACAATTCGCGGCTGGTCAGTCCCGCATCGAATACGGCTTTGAGTTCTTTCATATAGATAGCAGCCACAAAGACATTGTCACTGATCGCAGACAATAAGCCATTGGTGACAAAAACCATGAATATCTGCATTTTGGGTTCGAGCTTCAGCACCCAGTGAATGACCGAGTCGAACATGTGCAAACTGCCTATCATGGACACAATGACATAGAACACCACGAGTAGTGATGCAAACGGCAGGCCAGGCATGAAAGCTTCGGCAACATGGTGTTCGTCGGTAACACCAGAGATCGAAGAGACAAGAACAATGACCGCCAGGCCGATTAGACCGATTTCGGCAATATGAAAGGCCAGGGCCACTACCATCAAAATAGCAACCACTGCCTGGGCGACCAGCAACATACGGTCAATGGGCTTGTGGTTCGCGCGTAAACGCCGGTCTTCATCCAATAGTATCTGGCGCACACCGGCCGGCAACTCGGCACCGTATCCAAACAGTTTGTACTTTTCAATTACCCAGCAAGTCAGAAAGCCAGCGAACAAAGTCGGTATGGTGGCATAAGACACCTGCATAATGAACTCCATGAAGTGCCAACCAGCTTCGGTACCGATAACGATATTTTCCGGTTCACCGACCAACGTGCAGACCCCGCCTATCGCAGTTCCAATAGCACCGTGCATTAGCATGCTACGCAACACGGCGCGAAACTGTTCAAGGTCGGCGCGATGAATCTCGTCGACATATTCATCCGTCAAATCGGGATCATCGTGATAGCCCCTGGTGGAAACCGCACGGTGATAAACCTCGTAGAAACCGACCGTTACGGCAATCAGGACAGCCAATATGGTGAGCGCATCCAGAAAGGCAGAGCAGACTGCAACGACCATGATCGTGACCAGATTCAGTGCAAGTCTGGAGCGTATACCCAGCAGGATATGGCTGATCAGGCGATACAGCATGCCGCGCAGAAAATGCACGCCCGCCACCATGAAGATCACCAGCAACAGCACCGGCAAGCCGTGCTCGACTTCCCTGTAAATCGCATGGGAATCTGTCAACCCCAGCAAGGCTGCCTGAATGGCAAGCAACCCCCCGGGTTGCAGGGGGAAGCATTTCAAAGCCATTGCCAGCGTGAAAATGAATTCAGCAAGGATCAGCCATCCCGTTGCCAACGGCCCGGCGGCCAATAATACCAGTGGATTAAGTAGCAAACAGGCAACAATAGCTTGCTTGTACCAACGTGGCGTATGTCCGAGAAAACTTTTTGCCAAGGCGCCAAATACGCCCTCATGAGTCGTTGTTGTCATCGTTTTTAATTTCTACTTATTTCAAAATGATTTCAGAATAGTCGCGTAGTGTAAGCTAAATACACTTCCCTTTCGAGAGCGACATGCATACTTTGCCGTCCACCCAGCCCATTTTCTCAGGCAGGTACCGAAGTCTACCCTTTCGAGATTGTCTTGGACGCGCACTGATAGGCATCCTTTGCCAGGCAGGGACGGGATGAACTCTCGCAAGTTTAAGGAGGGAAAGAAACTGCATGGGCAGTACAGCAAGATCGCGAAATGATGGATTGCAGGCGTGCCCGATCTGGTTCGTATGAACCTTACAGACAAAATCGTCCGGAATTGAACCAGTCTGCCCTGATATTAACTGACAAACCGGAAAATCAGAACTTGTGTGCTACAAACCTTCAGTAATATCCATGTTGCTTTTGCCATATTTCAGCATCGCCGCGCCGGGCTTTTCCCTTTGAGGAATTTGCGAAATAAGGTTTGCTCACATCATGGAGTATTTCTGTCGTCTGGATGAACTTTTTTTTTGCAAGCGCAATTTCAAGCGCCGTCTTGCCTTCTGAATTTTTTTTGCGAAAGTCTGCACCGTACTTGATCAACAACCGCACCATGTCGGGATAGCCCCTCTCGGCAGCCATGTGCAATGGGGTCGTGCCATTGTGGATAAAGTTGACCTTTGCATTCATGGTCAACAGGCGATGGAGAGCGACCTGATCTCCTTTCACGATTGCCGCCATGATGTCATCTCGCATATCGTTTGCCCCCGTGTAGGAAGCTTCTGATACTACCGGCAACACTTTAACTGCACGATTCAGCAGTGCAACTGCGATCAGGATACCCAGCGATATCATCAGCGCCATCTGACTGATCCCCAGTGCGGCTGCCAGATCTTGAGGAAGATTCACGCCAATGGCCAGAATGGAAATCAACACCAGCAGGAACATCTGCAGATAGCGAAACAGCGCCACAACAACCAAAGCTGCCAAGGCGGCTAGAAGCATTTTTTGGTCAATGATGTTGCTCACGTAGGAATCCGGGAGATTGGCAAGCAGACTCATCACTGCAGCCGCAAGCAATATCAGCACTTCACTGGTTTTGAATTCGATTCTCACGATAGCCTCTTGTAATCGATGACGTGCATTTTTGTCGCTGATTGACCCGCAACATTAGCAAAGGTTCATGTCCAAGACTTTTAATGACCACTTGTGCGGGAGGGGGATTCTACCTCGGCCTGTTGCTTCCTGCCACTATCTTGTATTCGAACAGTCGGCACTCGATTGCACCGTTGAATAGTGGCGTACGCCTGGAGGGAGTCAGGCGCATCAATTTGACGATACGCAAATCGGCCGTGAACAGGTATGCATTCCAGCCGCTGAAGCGTTGTTTCAGTACGTCGCCGAGCCTGGGATACAGTCCGGCCAATTCATCTTCATCCCCCATGCGTTCACCGTAGGGCATGTTGGCAACGAGAATACCTTCTTTATCCGGCGGTGAAGTTTCAAGCACGTTGCACTGCTTCAGGTCCACCGTCTCGCGAATGCCCGCCTCTTCCAGGTTCTGGTGCGCGGCCTTGAGTGCATCACCGTAAAGATCGCTGCCGTAGATAGGCAGCTCGCTCACCGGCAGTTGCGCAGCAATGGCTGCTTCGCGCATCGTATTCCAGGCACCGGCATCGAAGTTCCTCAGTTTCTCGAATGCAAAATTGCGCGCGATACCGGGCTGGATGTTAAGCGATATCTGCGCTGCCTCAATAAGAAAGGTTCCCGCGCCGCACATCGGGTCGAGCAACGGAATACCGGGCTTCCAGCCAGCCATTTTTAGAATGCCCGCGGCCAGATTCTCGCGCAGCGGTGCGATATTGGTATGGATACGCACGCCGCGTTTGTACAACGCGTCGCCCGAGGTATCCAGATATGTGGTGAATTTACTTCCCTCAAAGAAGGTGTGAATACGCATATCAGGATTGATTTTTTCGACACTGGGCCTGGCATTTTTTTCCGCGCGGAATTTGTCGCACACGGCATCCTTGATCCTGAGCGTGATGAATTCCAGACTTTTGAGCGGACATTTGATCGCAGTGACTTTGACCAGGATGGTGTCGTTCACATCGAACCAGCGCATCCAGGGCAGACCGAACACGGTCTTGTATACATCTTCTTCGTTACGGAACGGTGTGGCTTCTTTAACGCGCCACAGAATGCGTGAAGCAAGGCGGCTTTGCAAATTGGCGCGATAACACAGCGTCCAATCGCCGGCAAAAGCAACACCGCCATCGGTTTGTCGCGCATCAGCTGCGCCAAAGCCAATAAGCTCGGCGGCCAGCAGTTTTTCCAGTCCGCGCGGACAGGTGGCAAAGAAATCAGGCATGTCAGATCAGAACGGCTGGACTTCGACGAGGATCAGCACGGCCAACAACACCAGCACCGGCACTTCATTGAAGAAACGGAACCAGACATGGCTTTTAATGTTGCGGTCTTCTGCGAACACCTTCAGCAGATGGCCGCAATAAAGGTGGTACGCAACCAGCCCGGCGACCAGGGCGGTCTTCACGTACAGCCAGCCGCCACTGAAGCCGTAACCAAACCAAAGCCACAGCCCGGTAATGACGGCCAGCGCGCCGATGGGCGTAACGAATTTGTACAGTTTGAGCTCCATCATTTTCAGGCGGGCACGCACTGCCGGCTCTTCCGCCATCGCATGATTGACGAAAATGCGCGGCAGGTAGAAAAGACCGGCGAACCAGCTCACGACGAAAAAGATGTGAAATGCTTTCAGCCACAACATGAATTACTCCTCAACATTACTTTCAATCCGGGATTCGACAGAAACGAATCCACTCGCGCCATGATCATGGCCCCGGCAATGCTATTTCGACAACCTGCGCCTGAATAATACAAGCGATATATAAAAGGCAATCAGCGTATACGCCAGCAACACCCCGATATGCAGTGCCGCCTGCGGCGGAATTGCCCCGTTCATCAAAGGCCGCGCCAAGTTTACCGCATGTGTCAGCGGTAAGGCGCCTGCGATGACCTGAAAACTTTGCGGCAATTGGGTAATTGGAAAAAAAACGCCGCATAGCAACATCATCGGTGTAATCAACAACGTAAAGTAATACATGAAAAAATCATACGCAGGTGCCAATGCGGTCGCAATCAAGCCGATGGCGGCAAAAGTCAGACCGATCAGCAACGCCAGCGGGATCATCCACAATGACATCAGCGAATGCGACAGGCCGAGTATCCAGATGACGACCAATACCGCCACGCCCGACATCAGGCTCTTGGTTGCCGCCCACAGAACCTCGGACAACACCACATCATCCAGTGACACGGGCGTATTAAGTATCGCCTCCCAGGTACGCTGCTCGTGCATGCGCGAAAAACCGGCATACAGCGCTTCAAAACTGGCACTGTTCATGCTGCTGTAACACACCGTCCCGGCGGCCAGAAACGCTATGTATGACATACCGCCCACCTCTGGCAACATGCTGCCCAGGCCATATCCCAGGCCCAGCATGTAGATCACCGGATCAGCCAGATGCCCGAGAATGGACGGTGCCGCAAGTTTTTTCCATACCAGCCAATGTCGCTGCCAGATAGGAAAGAAGCGGAAACTCAGTGCGGGCATTGAGAAGTAGTGGCTGCTCATTTCTTCCTGTCCTCCTCTACTGCGGCAAACGCCCGGTCTGGCGACACCACTCCGGCACCGCGCTCATACACGCAACCTTTGGAAGTACCTTCGGCTGCAACGCGATCCCCGTGGATGAAAGTATGCGTCATGTAAAAATATTTCTCGTCCCAGCTTTGCACTTCCAGCTTCACCTCATAGCGCTGGAAGATATTCAGTGGTTTTTTATAAGTCATGGTGTGCTCGGCAATGACCGGTATCCAGCCGCGCTTGAACATCGCCTTCAGCAAACCGCTGCGCGCAAATACATCCACACGATTAAGATCACAGATAGTGAGATAGCGCCCATTGTTCATGTGAAAATTGATGTCGATATCGTTGGGCAGTACGTGCAGCGAGAGCGAACTTGCATAGTGCCCTTCCATACGTTCCATGAAAAAGGAACGGATGATGACCCACAGCATGCGCAAGATAAGATTCATTTCAAGTCACAGTCGAAGCAAGGCCTAGGCGGCAAGGCTGAGGCGATGCAGACAGCACATATGCTGCCCTGACGCGGTGTGCGAAGCTTCTGGTGCGGGAAGGGCAGCCAAGCAACGGCTCCCGCAATCGGCTGGCTTCGCCAGTAACGTGTCGCCGTTGCACGGCCAAGAGCCGACCGCCGAAGCCAACAACGGGATTGCGATGAATGTGGCTTGAAATTCATTCGCGCATCTCCCGGCCGGTTAGTTTAAGGAAAACATCTTCCAGATTCGCAGGACGATGCAGATAACGCAATTCGTTTTGCGACTGCAAGTGCTCAACCAGCGGCTGGGCATCTTTCACATAGCAAAACACCGACTCCCCGCTCACCTCAAAACGTTGCGCAAATTTCGCAGCATGCTCGCTCGACCATTGCGCAGTTGTCTCGCCGAAAACTTCCACCACCTGCGGCTCGATGTTGCTTTCGATCAATTCGCGCGGCGAGCCTTCGCTGATCACCTTGCCGTTGTCCATCACCGCAAGGCGGTGACACAGGCGTTCCGCTTCATCCATGAAATGCGTGGTGAGCAACAGCGTCTTGCCTTGCTGCATAAGTTCACGCAGGCGTTGCCAGATCAGGTGGCGCGCCTGCGGATCGAGTCCGGTAGTTGGTTCGTCGAGAAATATGACCTCGGGATCGTTCACCAATGCGCGTGCCAGCGTCAGGCGCCGCTTCATGCCACCAGACAGCGTCGGCACCTTGGCATCGCGTTTGTGGGCAAGACTCGCGAATTCCAGCAAGTCCGGAATACGTGCCTTGATCTCGCTGTCGTGCAGACCAAAGTAACGGCCATACACCAGCAGGTTTTCCGCTACGCTGAAATCGGGATTGAGATTGTCCATCTGAGGCACGACACCAACACGAATACGCGCCTCGCGCGCTGCCTGCGGCACTGGCAGATCGAGCAACCTGGCCGTACCCGCATCTGGCACAACCAGGCCCAGCAACATGCGCAGGGTCGTGGTTTTGCCTGCGCCATTGGGGCCAAGCAGACCGAAACACTCGCCCCTGCGAATGGCGAGATCCAGACCGTCCACGACGCGTTGATCCCCGTAGGATTTTTGCAGGCCGGTGGCTCGAATCACTGCCATGATTGTTTACCTTCCACTAACAACCATTGTCCACCAAAGACACGAAACATCACGAACAAGACCTCGCGCAATTTTGTTGCTAATGCCATTTCGTGCCTTTCGTGTTTTTCGTGGACTATCTGTTTTTCCTTGTTCACAACTCAACTCCTGTGAAATGCCGCTTCACGATATCGCGCAATTGTGTCAATCGTCCGTGGAAAAAATGTTCGGCCTGCGGCAGGACCACAATGGGCAGATGCTGCGGTCGCGCCCATTCCAGTGCATCTGCCAGCGGCACGACATCGTCATGCTCACCGTGGATGACCAGCGTATCGGGCGATACGGCAGGCATACCTGAAGGGCCAAACCGACCTATAGCGGGTGCAGCCAATATCAGATGTTGGGGATGCAGCTGCTGCGCGGTACGCGCGGCGACAAAGCCACCGAAAGAGAATCCCGAAAGAATCAGGGGCAGCGCTTCGCCGAATTGTTCCCGGGCAAAGCGCACGATGTCGACCATGTCCTGTTCTTCACCGTCTCCGCCTGTGAACGCCCCCTCGCTCGCGCCCACACCACGAAAATTGAAACGCAACGCTATGCAGCCGAGTTCGGCAAAGGTCTTGGCCAGCGTCACCACCACCTTGTTATCCATGGTGCCGCCCATGGTAGGCAGCGGATGCGCGACCACGGCAAGCCCGCAGGAAATGTCGTCCGGCATGTGAACTATGCCTTCAAGTATCCCCGCACTGCCTGTTGTCGTGAATTTTTCCTGCGTGGCCGCCATCAGACTTTAAGCCGATCCACCACGCGTCCGTTCTTCAGGTGTTCTTCGATGATCTCGTCCAGATCGGTCTGGTCGATATAGGTATACCAGACCGCTTCGGGATAAACCACCAACACCGGCCCCATGTCACAACGGCCGAGGCAACCTGCCGAGTTGATGCGGATGAAATTGTCGTCCGTCGAAATATCCAGCAGCTTGACCCTGGTCTTGACGTAATCACGTGCGGCTTTCGCGTTGTGGCTGGCACAGCACTCCTCTCCGTCAGGACGCTGGTTCTCACAAAAGAAAACATGTTTATGATAATGACTCATCTCTTTTCTTCTTCATCGTAACGGAAAGCTCGCGCCCACCACAGATATCCGCCCAGCAACAGCGGAAAAAACGACGACACGGCCTGCGACAAGCCGTTGTAGTTGCGCAGGTGACCGTAACGCCAATAATACAGCCGCATCGAAGCGGAAACCGTGCCGCTTTCCAGCACCAGGAGCACGAGCACAAGATAAACCAGTGCCGTCAGCGCTGTCAGCCAGAACAGCCACTTACGCGACAGCCAGCCAAAGGCCACCATCAACAACAAGCCGATGACGATACCCAGTATCGCTTCTCCGTTAAGCCACAGCAACAGCGCCCATGACTTCAGCAGCACGGCAGCCGCAATGAATTTTGCCAATGCCACCACGCTCAGTAAAAGCACGATACCAGCCACCACATGTCGGCGTATGCGCAGCAACATCATCTGCAGCGCCCCCAGCATGAGCAAATTCAATGCAACTGCCAGACTTTCCCATATGCTGAAAGGCTCTTCCGGTATCGCGATATACATCCGCGAAACAGGCTCGGTAATGAACACGCTGCCCAGCATCGGCAATGATGGATTGATCTGCGCGAACATCCACAATAACACCAGCGCCAATCCGAAATCGACTCCCTCCCCCTGTCGGAAATACCCGATACGCCATTCCGTAACGCGAATGAACCAGGCGCGCTGAGCAATTGACACCGCCAGCAGCGCCCCACTCAAAGCACCGATGCTGTTACTCAGAATATCAGCATTGGAACTGGCACGTGAGGGCAAATACATTTGCAGGTATTCCAGCACGATGGATAGTACCAATGCCAAAAACACGGCCAAGATCACGCTATGCCTGCTGCTGAAGTATGTGCGTAAAGTAAGCGCTAACAGCAGCCCTAAAGGCATATATGCCAGCAGATTGCTCACAGCATCAAAGGCCGTATAAGTCAGCTTTAACGGCGAGGTCAACACCGCCCAGAACTCCAAACCTTGCTCCTGCCACCCCATAAACGGCGACAAACTGGCGTAAATAATGAGCATCGCATAGCCAGCCACCAAATAGCGGCGCAAAAGACTACGGTTTTTTGGGGCTGTTGTTGGAACACTCATACATAAAGTCCGATCGAATTACTCAAACTTATTGTAGCCGATTGAATCGTTCAGAGAATAATGTTGTTGACTCGGATGTGGTGCTACGAAACAATGCCTATAAATAAGAATCAGACCAAGTATTGTTGGTACTGGCCTCATTAGCATTTGGAGGGATTATGGCATACCTGCACTGGTCCAGTGATCTGGATACTGGAATCGACGTTGTCGACAAGCAACATCGACGTATCGTTGACTATCTGAACGAACTCAATTCGGCAAATGATGCTGGCGACCCTGCAGCGACAAAACACGTGCTGGACGAACTGGTCGACTACACGCTCACTCATTTTGCTTTTGAAGAGGAATTACAGGAACGCGCGGGATATCCTTTCTTGAAGGCTCACAAGCGTGTGCACGAAATTTTCACCAAGCGCGTGACAGAATTCCTGAAACGCGCTGAAGACGGAGAAGACGTCACGCCGCAACTGCTCTCCATGCTCAAGATATGGCTGGTCAATCATATCAAGGGCGATGATGCAGACTATGCGGAATGCGTAAAAGAGAATCTTGGACTCGAATCTACCACTGACAAAACCGGCGGCTGGGTAGGCAGTGCATTAAAGAAACTTTTCGGCTAGCCTGACGCTCTCGAAACCAGACATCCTTACAAGCCGGGCGATATCGCCCATTCACTTCCCTTGGCGCACGTCCGACGCAATGCCCGTTTGTTATTGCGCTTTACGCTTTCTTTTCACTCCGTTCCGTCTGATTCAGTTTGTGGAAATATCGTGAACTCGTCTCCGGTTTACGAAGGGGCGAACATCGCAATAGTTTTGGCATAAGATGGAACCAGGGAACAAAACAGAAACAGGTCCCTTTAGTTGTTGTTACCCCTTATCTGCTCACTGACTTTTCCTGATTACCCGTGCCAGCGGCTTTGCTCTGCAACAACCTGACTGCGGCTAAAAATTCAGGGGCACTTCTTGCTTCAGGAGTCTTGGCGACAAGCACCCGCAAGACTTTATCAGCGTCCTTTAGTTTTCCCAGGCCAATGTCGGCATTCGCCAGCGCACACATGAAAGGTGTATCTGACATTAGCCCCTTCCTTACTTCAAGCGCCAAACTCGCTGCAACATATGCTGACTGATGGACGCCTAGCGCAGCATAGTCAATCGTCAGATTTCTCAGAAGACCCCAGTCACGCATATCTGGTTGAATGTCCAAGGCCTTTTCCAGCGTCTTCGCGGCATTGAGATACTCACCCAACATCGTTTGAACGCCTCCCAATAAGCCGTATCCCTCAACTAGCGACGGATATCTCTTCACAAAGCTTGCATATTTCCGTTCAAATTCTCTCAGGTGTTCTTCATCCAAAGAGTTGGCTGAAACCAGTTCCATCGTGTCGGCTTGCAAACCGGCAAGCTCAACAAGATAAGCATACTCGGACGAGCGTCCGGCCACTGATTTCAAGACTTTCCTCGCCTTGTCTGACTGATGCAGGTGCGCGTAGGTAATCGCCAAGCGCGCCTCATAGGCAACTGTTCCCCGGCATTTGTCGGCATACTGCTGCCACCGAGTCCGCAAGCCCGCGTAGTCGGGCACATCCCTGTTACCGAATTCGGCCGCCTCAACGAGCCATTGTTGCTCGCACCACTTTGCCCCAGCTTCTGCCGCGTTTGCTGTCATAGAAATCAACAAAACCGATAGGGAAATTAGATAAAATACAACAGTACGTACTAGCTGCCATTTCATGATTGTGCTCTCCCCATTTTCTGTAAATTACATCATCAAAAGCTCGGCAGAATGGATTAAGCACAGCGCATTGCACCATGGCATACATCCAACGCAACGTCCGTTTGTTATTGCGCTCTACGCTTACTTAATTCCCGATCCTTTATCCGATGAAACCACTCGAATTACTCTAACCAATAAAAGCTGATTATTTATTGCTCTTCCAAGTATAGCGAGAAATAATGCCCATACGAAGTTAGCTATCAAGCAATACAGGAGGAATCATGTCATCCCAGCAGTGGTTGGGTAGCCTGGATACGGACATCGACGCCCCTTGCGTCGGGTTGTTCAACTTCACAGAGTTCGCCAAAAACAGCGGCACGCAGTTGAGCAGCCCATTGAAACACCTCTCCAGCAGAGAAAGAGGATCGCCCAGATGACGAAAGCGAAAACCCCCGGCAATTCCCAACAAGTGATACTGAGCCACTGGTGCATGAAGGAGATCGAAACACGCGAAGGAACCCGCAGCCGTCACATCATAGGGCATGACATCACGAACGATCTCGGACGCGCATCCACCGCGATCGTGTCATTCGACTATCTCACCATGACCGCAACAACACGGAGCGGCAGCCGCTACATATTAAAGGGCCAGCCTGGCAACTCCAATCTCGGCATGGCTGCATGGGAGAAATGGCGCACCGAAAACGAAACTGTTTCAGAGTCAGACGTCACCGAAGAATATCTGCAAACAGACGGGCAGAACACAGATACCACCGTCACATTCACAAAACTCAAAAGAAGAAGGCGTCTGAACGACAAACCATGAATGGCACCGAGCGGAGAAGCATTCGTGAAGGAGAACCTGGGGCTCAAATCTACTGTTGACAGAACCGGCGACTGGGCAGGAAGTGCGCTAAAGGAACTCTTCAGCACACATCTTTCATTTCAAAACCAACACCGTCGGGGGTTGCCCGACGGTGTTGGTTTTGACTGGATTCCGGCCTCCGCCGGAATGACGTAGCGCTAATGCGCCTCATCCCAATTCCCGCCTTCCCCCAGTCCCACCTCTAGCGGCACCCTCAGTTCAGCCACATTGCACATCAACTCGCGCACCTTATCCTTCACGACTGACAACTCTGCCTGCGGCACTTCCAGCACCAGTTCATCATGCACCTGCATGATGAGCATCGTTGCCAGCTTCTCCTTTTCAAGCCAATCCTGTACTGCGATCATCGCCAGTTTGATCAGATCAGCAGCCGTCCCTTGCATGGGGGCGTTGATGGCAGCACGTTCAGCGGCTTGCCGTCTCATCCCATTCGCACCGTTGATCTCCGGCAACCATAACCTGCGCCCGAACCAGGTCTCCACAAAACCCTGCGCCTTCGCCTGTTCACGCGTGTCATCCATGTAGCGTTTCACACCGGGGTAGCGAGCGAAATAGATATCGATGTATTGCTGTGCCGCACTGCGCTCAATGTTGAGCTGGCTGGCCAGACCGAAGGCGGACATGCCATAGATGAGACCGAAATTGGTCACCTTGGCAAAGCGGCGCTGTTCACTGCTTACCGCATCCGGCGCCACGCCGAACACTTCGGCGGCAGTGGCACGGTGGATGTCTTCGCCATTGGCAAACGCTTTCAGCAAACCTTCGTCGCCGGACAGGTGCGCCATGATGCGCAGTTCGATCTGCGAGTAGTCAGCGGAGACGATGCGACTGCCCGATGGCGCAATGAACGCTTCGCGAATGCGGCGGCCTTCGGGCGTACGAATGGGAATGTTCTGCAGGTTGGGATCGCTGGAGGCCAGCCGTCCGGTGACGGCCACCGCCTGCGAATAGCTGGTATGCACGCGCCCGGTTCCGGCGTTCACCATTTGCGGCAGCTTATCGGTGTAGGTGGATTTAAGTTTGGCCATGCCGCGGTATTCAAGCAACAGCTTGGGCAGCGGGTAATCCAGTGCAAGTTCCTGCAGCACTTCTTCGTCGGTAGACGGCGTGCCGCTCGGCGCTTTCTTTTTCACCGGCAGGCCGAGTTTGTTGAACAGGATTTCCTGGATCTGCTTGGGCGAATTCAGGTTGAACGGCTGGTCTGCCGCGGCATGCGCCTGCTTTTCGATGGACACCAGTTTTTCGCCCAGTTCGTGGCTTTGTCTACCCAGCATGGCGCTGTCAATGAGCACGCCGTTGCGTTCCATCCTGAACAGCACTTCGCGCGCGGGCAGTTCAATTTGCCTGTAGACCGCATCCAGACGGCCTTGCAGTTGCGGGGACAATACCTGGTGCAGTTGCAGGGTGATGTCGGCATCTTCCGCCGCATAGCGCGTGGCAGTTTCCAGATCGACCTGGTCGAAGCCGATCTGTTTTGCTCCCTTACCCGCCACATCAGTGTAGCTGATGGTACTCAGACCGAGATGACGCAAGGCGAGGTTGCCCATTTCATGCGGTTTGTGCGATTCCAGCACATAGGATTCCAGCAGCGTGTCTTCGGCAACACCGCGCAGTGCGATGCCGTGATTGGCGAAGATGTGCTGGTCATATTTAAGATTCTGCCCCAGCTTCTTGTGGTTTGGACTTTCCAGCCACTGCTTGAGTTTGTCCAGTGCGTGCTCGCGGTTGATTTGGTCCGGCGCGCCCGGATAGTGGTGTGCCAGTGGCAGATAGGCAGCTTGATGCACTTCGATGCTGAAGGACATGCCGACCAGTTGCGCAGTCATGGTATCGAGGCCGGTGGTCTCGGTATCGATGCTGACCAGAGGCGCAGCTATCAGTTTTTCCAGCCATTCATCGAGCTGGGCATCGGTGAGGATGGCTTCGTAGCTGGAGGTGTCGTTGACGCTTGCAGGCAGCGGGACTTGCTCGAATTGGCGTTGATCCACAGTTGCAGTTGCACGCTCCTTCTTTGCAGACGCTTCGCCCGCCACCTCGCGCAGCCAACTCTTGAATCCGAAACGCTCGAACAACTCGCGCATCTTTTCTTCTTCAGCGGCCGGCGCTGCCAACTCATTGAATTTCTTATCCAGAGCCACGTCACATTTCACGGTGACCAATTGCCTGCCCATCGGCAACCAAGCCAGTGCTTCGCGCAGGTTGTTGCCGACTGCACCTTTCACCTCATCCGCATGTGCAATCAAGTTATCCAGCGTGCCATATTCGGTGAGCCATTTCACTGCCGTCTTGGGGCCGCACTTGGCCACGCCGGGTACGTTGTCCACGGCATCACCGACCAGTGCCAGGTAGTCCACGATGCGCTCAGGCGGTACACCGAACTTGGCGAGCACGCCCGCTTCGTCCAGCACTTCGTTGCTCATGGTATTAACCAGTGTGACATGCGGGTTGACCAGTTGCGTGAGATCCTTGTCACCGGTGGAGACGATGCAGCGCACGCCGCTTTGTGACGCCTGACGCGCCAGCGTGCCGATAACATCGTCGGCTTCCACGCCATCCACCATCAGGATGTTCCAGCCTGCCGCGGCCACCACTTCGTACAGCGGCTCGACTTGCGCGCGCAGGTCGTCCGGCATCGACGGGCGATTTGCCTTGTATTCGGGATACCAGTCGTCGCGGAAAGTTTTGCCCTTCGCATCGAACACGCAGGCGCTATAATCCGCCGGGTAGTCGGCACGCAGGCGGCGTAACATATTCAGCACGCCGTAAATCGCGCCGGTTGGCTCACCCCTGGGGCTGCGCAAGTCCGGCATGGCGTGAAAAGCGCGATACAAATAGGACGAGCCGTCCACCAATAACAATGTCTTCATGCTTTGAGGTCCGAAATGAACAACGATATGAAACTCCCGCCCGTGCAGTCGCCCGAGTTGATGCAGTCGAAGGAGTCCTGGCGGGTGTTCGGCATTATGTCAGAATTCGTGTCGGCGACCGAACGCCTGCGCGACATCCATCCCGCGGTCAGCATCTTCGGCAGTGCCCGCACGCCGCACGATCATCCTTATTACAAGCTTACCGAGGAAATCGCCCGTCTGCTTTCGGATGCCGGATTTTCGGTCATTTCCGGCGGCGGCCCCGGCATCATGGAGGCGGCCAACAAGGGCGCGTTTTATGGCAAATCTCCCAGCGTCGGCCTGAATATCCAGTTGCCGCACGAGCAGCATAACAACCCTTACCAGAACATCAGCCAGACGTTCCACCACTTCTTCACGCGCAAGGTGATGTTCGTCAAATTCGCCGTTGCCTATGTGGTCATGCCGGGTGGATTCGGCACCATGGACGAGATCATGGAAGCGCTGACGCTGGTACAGACCGGCAAGACACGCAAAATGCCCATTATCCTGGTCGGCAGCAAGTTCTGGGGTGGATTGGTGGAATGGTTCAAAAACAGCCTTCTGAAGGAAGAGATGATTGCACCCGCCGACCTGGATTTGATTACAGTCATCGACGAACCGGAACAAGTGGTCGCTGCAATTTTCAAACATTACGAAACGCGCGGTTTCGAGCCCTCCGCTGCGGAACGCGAAATGCAGCTTAATCTTTAATGAATATCGGCATAGAATCGACCCTTCCATTCCAACCGGGAAACATCATGCGCCCAATAATATTCGTTGCCCTCGTTTGCATGAGTCTTGGTGCTTATGCCGCGCAACCCGAAGCCCCCGCCAAAGCTGATGCGCCACGAGCGTCGTCAAACGATTCTATCGACGAACCGCAAGTGACCATCACCAGGTATTCCGAACAGACCGTTGAGGAATACCGCGCCGGCGGCAAGTTGTACATGATCAAGATCACGCCCAAGAATGGCCCGCCTTATTACCTGGTTGATGATCGCGGCGATGGAAAATTTGCACGCCAGGACAGCCTGGATTCCGGACTGCGCGTTCCGCGCTGGGTGATTAAGCGCTTCTGAAACACGGCCAGTCGCATAGCAGCACCTGCCGGGTGATGCGTTTGCATGATCGTGTGCGGGGGGTTCAGAAAACCGTTGCGTCAGATTCTCGCGCTGGCCTTGCGGATTTCTGCATCCAGTTCCGCATAGCTCATGGCGACCGGATATTGCGGAAATTCCTTTATCACGTTCTCGGGCGGGTGAAACAGGATACCGGCATGCGCCTCGCCCAGCATGGCCGTATCGTTGTATGAATCGCCCGCAGCGATGGTCTTGAAATTGAGTTCCTTGAAACGTTTTACCGCTTCGCGTTTCTGATCCGGCATGCGCAAATGGTAATTGACCAGTGTGCCGTTGGCATCCACTTCCATCTTGTGGCAGAACAATGTCGGCATGCCCAGTTGCCGCATCAGCGGCATGGAAAACTCATAGAAGGTGTCGGAAAGAATGATGACCTGAAAACGCTGGCGCAGATCATCGAGAAAATCCTTCGCGCCCTCCATCGGCCCCATATCCGAAATGACTTTTTGAATGTCAGGCAGGCCAAGCTTGTGCTGTGCCAGGATATCCAGCCGATATTTCATCAGCTTGTCATAATTCGGCTCATCGCGCGTAGTGCGGCGCAATTCCGGAATACCGGTGCGTTTTGAAAATTCGATCCAAATCTCCGGAACGAGGACACCTTCAAGGTCAAGACAAACGAGTTGCACGGAAAGACTCCATAGTGAGATGGGGTGAAGCGCGGATTCTACCACCTCCCGAATATTTCCGGCCAAGCGCATACCGCGTTTAGTACGTTCCTGATTGCCGCTCCATAATTCTTATGTCATCTGTCGCGCGACGACAAATTGAATCATGCGTCTGGCCTGCACCACTCCGAGCGAATACATTACAATGGAACAGGCGTTCTGGTTACAGCTCAGGAGGATATTATGGAACCGCAACACTTACAGGCAGAACAGGGATGGCAATGGATCAAGCAGGGTTATGCGCTTTTCATGAAAGCGCCACTGTTGTGGATCGTTTTACTGGTGATCTGCTTCATTGTCGGCGCAGTTGTATCCTCCCTGCCCGTTGTCGGCGATTTAGTCTCCAGTCTGCTGACGCCCCTGGTGCTGGTCGGACTCATGACGGGCTGCCGCGCCCTGGAAAAAGACGATGAACTGGAACTGGCTCACTTGTTCAGCGGTTTCAAGCAACGAACCACGGAACTGGTCACCTTGGGCGGTATCTCGATAGTCGCGCAAATACTGATCCTGGGTGCAATGATGGCAACTGGCGGCTCCGCGCTGGTCAACATCCTGATTGCAGGGCAGCAGCAGCCGGATCCGCAGGCATTGATTCAGGCCATGACGGGTGCAAGCTTCGCCTTATTGCTCGGTGTGGTACTGTTCAGCATATTGATGATGGCAATGCAGTTCTCGCCAATGCTGGTTTTTTTCCACCAAATCGCGCCGGTCGAAGCGATCAAACTCAGCTTGCGCGGATTTTTTGCTAACGTCGGGCCAATGCTGGTGTATGGCCTCGTAATGATAACGCTGGCAATATTGGCTTCTATCCCGATCATGCTTGGATGGCTGGTATTGTTGCCCGTCATTATTACTTCGCTCTATGCCTGTTATTGCGACATTTTTCCCCTGCCAACCGAAGTTGCCGCCGTCACCAACGCCGACGCAGGAACCTGACCATGCAATGTTCCGCGCTGAACTGAGAATACAATGGAAATACAAAAACTGAACGCCGCACGTGGCTGGATCTGGATAAAACAAGGCTATCAACTCATCATGCGCAACCCGCTGATGTCCATTTCTTTGGCGATGGTCTGTGCATTGCTGGTATTCACAACCCTCAGAATGCCTTTGTTCGGTCCGTTGCTTGCGGTGTTGTTAATCCCGATTGTGACAGCCGGTTACATGCGCATCTGCCGTGCGCTGGAAGAAGAGGAGGAAATGGAATTTGCTAATCTATTCAAAAACTTCCAGAAATATACACCGCGCCTGGCAGCCCTCGGCGGCTTCCTGGTGCTGGGGATGTTGTTCTCTTCAATGGCGATGGTCGTTGCCGGAGGAGAAGCGCTTCGTGCACTGCTTGAGAACGTCAATACAGCCGGCGATCCGCAAATGCTGTTCACAGCCATGATGACGCCGGGCTCGGGCGCAGCTTTCAGTCTGTTCGTCGGCTTCTCGCTGATTTGCGTACTGGTACTGGCATTTCAATATGCGCCCATGCTGGTGTTCTTCAGCGATCTGCAGCCAGTTGAGGCACTGCGCGCCAGTCTGTCCGGCTCATTGCGCAACCTCATTCCATACACTGTGTACAGCATCATTATGCAATTCGTCGCACTGGGGCTCGGACTGTTGCCCTTCAACATCGGACTGATCTTTTTGCTGCCACTCGGCCTCACTTCACTCTACGTGAGTTACCGCAACATTTTCCCTTTCGCGCATGAACTCGCAGTAATCAAGGCGGTTCCCCACAGCCAGTAGACTCAAGGTAAAAGTTTCAGAAGTGGGGTATGTGACAATCGGATTGGTCGGGTTTCCAGGGTCGGAGATATTTTGACTTTCATGGTTGGATTTCCTATCCTTTGACTCTCTTTTCGTTTTTTGTTGTGATGTTTCAGGTTGGCGACAATTGCGTGTCGCCCGTTATCATGGAGTCCGCGGAATGAGCTTTCGTTTGCGTGCCTTTGCGTTGCATCTTTTCGCTAGCGCCAGTCTGCTGTCCGTCGTCCTGGCTGTGCTCTACCTGGGGTGGTATTCCTGGCCAGGTTGGTACCTGTTGGGTGCGGAAACCATCGTCGGCCTGATGCTGCTGGTGGATGTCGGGATCGGACCGTTGGGAACGCTAGTAGTTGCCAATCCAGCCAAGCCGTCGCGAGAACTGATGCGCGACATCGCACTGATCGTAATCGTCCAGTTGATGGCGCTTGGCTACGGGGCCCAGACCCTCTGGTCTGGACGGCCGCTCTATTACGCCTTTTCTCTCGATCGCATCGAGATCGTCACCTCATCCGAGTTCGATCAGGAAGTCATCGATAGTGCAAACAAGAAGGGCGCTGCCATTATTCCTGGCTGGTCGTCGCGGCCGACATGGATCTGGGCGCCGCTGCCGGACGACCCGGCCTTGCGCAATGAGATCATTGCTTCGGCGCTGACCGGGGGACACGATGTAACATCGCGGCCAGAATATTTCCATCCGCTGCCCGAAGGAGCTGCGGCAATGCGTGAGCGATATATCGCTCTGCCAAAATTGGTAGGTAAGGGTTTCTCGGAACATGACTACGAAGCGCGTCTGGCTACGCTCGACCGCCCGGCAGACAGCCTGGGTGCCTTGCCGATCGAAGGCCGCACAAGGGATGGAATCTATATTTTCGACCGCGCCAGCGGCGAACCTGTTGCGTTCTGGAACATTCCTTTCGACTGGGCAGCGGCGAAAAAATCAGAACATGATGTACAGCATCATCCTGCAAGTCGCCGCACCGGGACTCGGCCTGTTGCCCTTTAACATCAGACTGATCGTTTTACTGCCGCTCGGCCTCGCGTCACTCTACGTAAGCTATCGCAACATCTTCCCTTTCGCGCATGAAATCGCAGTAATCAAGACAGTTCCGCACAATCAGTAAACACCACCATACCTGACCGATCAAACCTGTTGGAATTCCTCAAATGCCTGCAACACATCCGCCGCCAACATCAACGACGGGCCGCCGCCCATATACACGGTCACCGCCAGCATTTCGTTAAGCTGTTCACGCGTCGCACCCATGCGCACCAGCGAACGCACATGATAGCCAATACAGCCATCGCATCGCTTCGAGACTGCAATGGCTGTTGCGATGAGTTCCTTGTGCAGTGCCGACAACGCGCCTTCTGCCATGGCCGATTTTGCCATCGCATCAAAACCTGCCATCGGCTCCGCCACCTCCTTGCGAAACGGAGTGAGTTGTTTGCTGATGTCATGCGTAATGGATTTGAATGATTTGCTCATATTGCGTCTCCTGCTGAACGATTGAATAAACTGAATACTAATCCTGGAGAACGAACACCGCAGCCTGCCCCTGATGCATTCCGTTTTCATCGACAAGATTCCACACCGTGCAATCGGCAATCATGAAGCGCCTGCCGCTTTTCGCAATGCGCAAGCCGGAATAATTGTCTACATAACCCTGTTGTGCGACTTTTTCCAGCAACTTCATGCGTGCTTCCTGCGCAAGTGGTTCAGCGGAGAGCCGCGACGGCAGTCGCGTGAATTCCTCGAATGACATCTCAAATAAATCCAGCGCCAGGCAATTACCATAAAAGAAAATAGGGTCGGCCTCGGTGTCATGTGCCACGATCGCGCGCGGCGCATTCCAGAGTGCGGTGCGCAGCGCAGTCATATCGGCCGGTGCATCATCGATCAAGGGCTTGCCGGTGAGCTGCGCGTAGCTCCCGACCAGCAGGCGCAACCGCTCATCCAGTGCCGGATCAGATGGCGGTGAGTTTGGCATATTCGAGTGCGAGCCATTTGCTG
>JBNKBO010000005.1:0-83012 GCA_050287265.1 Sideroxydans sp.
GCTTCGTCCACATGGGCGGAAGAAGCTAAAAACTCAGGTGTGTTCATGATGGTGCTCCAGCAATACAGAAAGCACCGGGAGGATGCTTCCCTACGACGGCATTACCCGTACAGGTTCAAAGGGTGTTTCTCACTGCCAGCAGGCAGACCCCTAGCGATCTCGCAAGGTACTGGAAAGGCGGGGGGAAGGCAAGCTGACGATTCAACTTGGGAAAGCCTGATGCCAAATACTCCATTTGGCGCCACAGCATTCCTTCCCCCTTGCAGGGGGAAGGCCAGGATGGGGGTAGAGTCGGTGAAATGCCATGTTTCTACCCCCTCCCTACCCCTCCCCCTGCAAGGGGGAGGGAACTGGTGTGGGTGGATTATCTCGTCTGATTGCTTTGAGCAGCTCGGAAGTGCTTGTTATACTGCGCCCCCACTTAATTACACTTATGCGGCCAGGGGTCAGGGGGATGAATAATATGGAATTAGCGCGCTTCAATATGGTGGAACAGCAGATACGTCCCTGGGACGTGCTGGATCCCAATGTGCTCGATCTCATCAAGAAGATCAAACGCGAACAATTCGTGCCGGTGGATCAGCAGTCGCTGGCATTCATGGATGTGGAAATTCCGTTGGGACATGGGGTGAAGATGTGGCCGCCCAGGGTGGAAGCGCGTGCCCTGCAGTCGCTCAGGCTCAAGCCGACAGATCGCGTGCTGGAGGTGGGTACGGGCAGCGGTTACCTGACCGCATTGCTGTCGCGCATGGCGGAACATGTCACCAGTGTGGAACTGGTGCCGGAGTTGAACGCCAGCGCGTCGCGCAGTCTGGCTTCGCATCATTTCGATAACATCACGCTGGAAGTTGGCGATGCCTCCAGAAGCTGGGGAAACGAGAAATACGACGCCATTGTGCTGACCGGTTCGGTGCCGCTGCCGCCGCAATCTTTCTATGACATGCTGAATGTCGGCGGGCGTTTGTTCGCCATTGTCGGTGATGCGCCGGCTATGCATGCGACACTGGTCACGTGTGTTGCGCCGGGGGTTTTCGAGACGACCACCCTGTTTGAAACCAGCGTGGAACCCCTGACTAACGCGCCGCAACCTGAACGTTTCGTATTCTGATTTGCCTTCCCGGCGCTGTCCGGGAAATCATCGCCGGCTTGAATTATGTGACCGCAACGTGTAATATTAGAAAACTCTAATATTAGGAGCAGGCGATGGCATTATCAATCAAGGTGTTAGGCATCATCCTGGCATGCGCCAGTCCCCTGGCTGGCGCAGCCGACCTGGCGGACATCTACCGTGCAGCGCAAAGCCAGGACGCCGTCTTTGCCGCCGCGCGCGCGGCGCATGAAGCCGGACAGGAAAAACTCACCCAGGGCCGCGCCCTGCTGCTGCCCAACGTCAAGCTCAGCGCCAACGCCACCCGCAACGACATCACCAGCACCTACCACGACGCCCCCTACACGGGTAACAGCGGCAACCTCAAATACACCAGCCGCGGCTACGGCGTCACCCTCGTACAACCCCTGTTCCGCGAACAGAACTGGGCCGCCTACAACGAAGCCGACCTGCAAGTCGCCATTGCCGACGCCCAGTACAAACTGGCCGAACAAGACCTCATCCTGCGTTCCGCCCAGACCTACTTCGACGTCCTCATCGCCCAGGACACCGTACACCTCAACGCCGCCCAGAAAACCGCCATCTCACAACAACTGGAACAGGCCAAACGCAACTTCGAAGTCGGCACCGCCACCATCACCGACACCTACGAAGCCCAGGCCCGCTACGACCTCATCATCGCCCAGGAACTGGCCGCGGCCAGCGACCTCGAAATCAAACGCCGTACCCTGCAACAACTCATCAACGGCACCGCCGGCCAACTGAACGTACTGGGCAACGCCTTCAAACTTGACCCCCCCGTCCCGGCCGACGTCCAGCAATGGGTACAACAAGCCCAGCAAGGCAACTACCAGATCATCATGGCCCAGGCCGGCTATGAACTGGCCGAACAGGAAGTCGCCCGCAACCGCGGCGGCCACCTGCCCACCGTCGACCTCGTCGCCACCTACAACAAAAACACCGCCACCGATGGCATCCCGTATGGTGCCAACGACACCAACACCCGCACCATCGGCGTCCAGCTCAACCTGCCCTTGTTCGAAGGCGGCGCCACCCAATCCAGATGGCGCGAAGCCGACGCCAACCGCGAAAAAGCCAGACAAGACCTGGAAAACACCCGGCGCAGCGTCGAACTGCAAACCCGCCAGGCCTACCAGGGCGTGGTGAACGGCATCGCCCAGGTGAGGGCGCTGCAACAGGCACTGAAATCCAACGAAAGCCTGCTGGAAGCCAGCAAACTGGGCCAGCAAGTAGGTGTGCGCACCAGCCTGGACGTGCTCAACGCACAACAGCAAATGTATGCGACCCGGCGCGACCTGTACCAGGCGCAATACAACTATCTGGTGAGCCAGTTACGCCTGAAGGCGGCGGCCGGTACGCTGGATGGGACGGATCTGGACAGGGTGAATATGGCGTTGCGATAGGAAAGCCTGCAACGACACTGTCCACGAAAGACACGAAAGCACACGAACGGGCAAGCCGGAATGGCTGCGGAATGTTTCGTGATTTTTGTGTTTTTCGTGGATGAACCGGGTTTCCGGTTTCAGTTTCTTTAGAGTTGTTCGTAGATCAGGCGGATGCACTCGGAGAGGCTATCCTGCCAGGGCGGCAAAACAATCCCGAACGTTTCACGGATTTTGTCATTTGCCAGAACGGAATTGGCCGGGCGTTTGGCGGGTAGCGGATATTCGTGCGTGGCGATGGGGTGGATGTTGAGCGGTTTGGCAGCAAGTGCGGTGTCGTATTGGCGCGCCAGACGCACGACTTCTTCTGCATATTGGTGCCAGTTAGTGCGTCCAGCAGCGGTGAGGTGGTAGAGCCCGCCCAGTTCGTCGCTCCATTCGCTCATCTCCCATGCGATCAACGCGTTCATCGTCGCGCCCGCAAGGTCCCTGGCCCAGGTCGGCGCACCGAACTGGTCAGAGACAATGCGCAGTTCGTCCCGATCTTTGGCAAGCCGTAGCATGGTCTTGATGAAATTGCTGCCATGTACGCCGAATACCCAGCTGGTGCGCAGAATGAGGTGTCTGCAGCCGGATGCGCGTATTGCCTGCTCTCCCGCAAACTTGGTATTGCCGTAAACGCTCTGCGGATTCGGTGTGTCGTCTTCGGTGTAAGGTGCGGACTTGTCGCCGTCGAACACATAGTCAGTGGAGTAGTGCACCAGCGTCGCCCCGAGTTTCAGGGCTTCTTCCGCCAGGATGCCGGGCGCGATGCCGTTGATCGCCATCGCGAGGTCGGATTCGCTTTCGGCCTTGTCGACGGCAGTGTAGGCGGCAGGGTTGATGATGATATCGGGGCGAGCATCGCGCACAAAACGCCTGATCGCTTCCGGATCGGCAAGATCCATATCTTCTGCATCGATTGCAATGACTTCGCTGGAAGCGGCAAAAATGCGCTGCAATTCCCAGCCGACTTGTCCGTTCCTGCCCGTGATCAATATTCTGCTCATGCGAATGTCTCGGCCTCGCTGAAGCGTTTCCCGGCCTGATCCTTGGCGGAGAGTAAAGGGGTGGCGCCGCCGAGTTGCCAGTCTATCGCCAGGTCCGGATCGTTCCAGATGATGCAACGTTCGTGTTCCGGCGCCCAATAGTCGGTCGTTTTGTACAGGAACTCGGCCGATTTGCTCAGCACCACAAAACCGTGGGCGAATCCTTTTGGTATCCACAGCATTTTTTTGTTTTCGGCAGACAGGTTTACACCGACCCATTTGCCGAAATTGGGCGAGCGCTTGCGAATATCGACGGCAATATCCAGCACTTCGCCCGCAGTGACGCGCACCAGTTTCCCCTGTGGTTGCTGTATCTGGTAATGCAAACCCCGCAATACGCTGCGTGCGGATTTGGAGTGATTGTCCTGCACGAAAGAATCGCTTACCCCGGTCAATTCGGTAAAACGGCGCTGGTTGAAACTCTCGTAAAAGAAACCGCGGTCATCGCCGAATACCGTGGGTTCGATTATGAGCAAATCGGGAATGGCAGTAGCAATGACTTGCATCAACGACTCTCTTCCAGCAGCAAACGCTGCAGATACTGGCCATAGCCGTTCTTTGCCAACGGGACGATCAGCTTTTCCAGTTGTTCGGCAGTGATGTAGCCGCTGCGGAAGGCGATTTCCTCGGGACAGGCGATCTTGAGACCCTGCCGTTTCTCCAGGGTCTGGATGAACATGGAAGCTTCCAGCAGAGACTCGTGTGTGCCGGTATCCAGCCAGGCATATCCGCGCCCCATGACCTGTACCTCGAGCTTGCCGCGATCAAGGTAAATCTGGTTGACTGTCGTGATTTCCAGTTCGCCGCGCGCGGAGGGCTTGATGGATTTTGCAATTTGCACGACATCGTTGTCGTAAAAATACAGGCCGGTGACGGCGTAGTTGGATTTGGGCTTGGCGGGTTTTTCCTCGATACTGAGCGCACGGCCCGAGGCATCGAAGTCGACGACTCCGTAACGTTCCGGATCCAGAACGTGGTAGGCGAATACCGTGCCGCCATCAGTCTTGTTGGCGGCCGGCTTCAACAGGGTGTCGAATGCATGCCCGTAGAATATGTTGTCACCCAACACCAGGGAGCAGGCATCGTTGCCGATGAATGAATCACCAATGATGAAAGCCTGCGCCAGGCCGTCCGGTGATGGTTGTACCGCGTAGGAAAAACTCATGCCCCATTGTGATCCGTCGCCCAGCAGTTGTTCGAAACGTGGGGTGTCCTGGGGTGTCGAAATAACGAGTATGTCGCGGATACCTGCCTGCATCAGCGTGGTGAGCGGATGATAGATCATCGGCTTGTCATACACCGGTAACAACTGCTTGGAGATCGTTTGCGTAATGGGATAAAGCCGGGTGCCGGACCCGCCGGCGAGGATGATGCCTTTCATGATTTTTTCCTGTCGCTGTAGTTCTGTTGCATCCATTTCAGGTATTCACCGCTGGTGACGCCTTTTATCCAGCTGTCATTGGACAGATACCACTCGATTGTTTTGCGCAAGCCGGTCTCGAATGTTTCCTGCGGCTTCCAGCCCAGATCGTTGGCGATCTTGCTGGCGTCGATCGCGTACCGCTTATCATGTCCCGGGCGGTCTGCCACGTAGGTGATCAATTGGGTGTGGGGCGCACCTTGCGGGTGAAGGTCGTCCAGAATGGCGCAGATGGCATGCACCACTTCCAGGTTGGTCTTCTCGTTCCAGCCGCCGATGTTGTAGGTTTCCCCCAACTTGCCGCGTTCCAGTACCAGACGCAAAGCATTGGCATGGTCATCCACGTAAAGCCAGTCACGGATGTTGTCGCCCTTGCCGTAGATGGGCAAAGGCTTGCCACTGACAGCATTCAGGATGACCACCGGGATAAGTTTTTCCGGGAACTGATACGGTCCGTAATTGTTGGAACAGTTGGTCGTTACAACCGGAAAGTCATAAGTGTGATGCCATGCACGCACCAGATGGTCGGAAGAGGCCTTGCTGGCGGAATAGGGTGAATTGGGCTCATAGGCGGTCTGTTCGGTAAAAAAGCCCGTATCGCCCAGGCTGCCATAGACCTCGTCGGTTGAAATATGGTGGAAGCGGAACGTCGATTGGCGCTGCGTATCCAGTTTGCTCCAGTAATTGCGTGCGGCCTCAAGCAAAATATAAGTGCCGAGAATATTTGTCTGGATGAAGTCGGCCGGGCCGGTGATGGAACGATCGACGTGCGATTCGGCTGCAAGGTGCATCACTGCGTCGGGCTGTTGTTCGCGGAAAACACGCGCCAGTTCGCCAGCATTGCAGATATCGACTTTTTCGAAATGGTAACGCGGGTTGTCGGCAATGGAGGCCAGTGATTGCAGATTGCCTGCGTAGGTCAGTCTGTCGAGATTGACAACACTGCAATCGGTTTCGTTGATGAATTGACGAATGACTGCAGAACCGATGAATCCGGCACCGCCGGTGACGAGAATCTTTTTCATGCTGTGGATTTTACCGTATTGCAACCATTTAGTTGTAGAGGGAATGGTTCAGCGCCAGCGAAATATGCGCCATGGCATGTTTGGTTGCACCGCTATTGTTGCTGACAAACAGCTTTCCGGCTTCACCCATTCTTTCCAGCTGAGCCTGGTCATGAAACAGGATATTCAGCTTGTGTACCAGGCCGTCGGCATGCTGGATTTGTATTGCAGCATTATTGGCAACAGCTTGCTCGGTGGCCTGTTCAAAATTGTAGGCATGCGGCCCGATCAGTACCGGTGTGCCGACAGCACAGGCTTCAATCAGGTTTTGTCCCCCGAATGGCAACAGGCTGCCGCCAATAAAAGCAACGTCAGCGGCTGCAAAGTAGGCAAACATTTCACCCATGCTGTCGCCCAGCACGATCTGTGTATGGCTGGAAACGGGCTCGTTTGCACTGCGGCGCTGCAAGTGCAGGCCGTGCTTTTCAATAAGGGATGCGACTTCGTCAAAGCGCTGCGGATGGCGAGGCACAATGACAACAAGCAATCGATCGACGTCCACATGTTGCAGGGCTTTCAGTAAAAGTACTTCTTCGCCCTCGCGAGTGCTGGCGGCCAGAAAAACCGGACGGTCTTCGCCGAAGAGTTTACGTAATTGCCTGCCTCGCTCAAGCATGTCCGGCGGCGGGACGATATCAAATTTCAGGTTACCCATCACCGGCACGGCACGGTTTGCCAGGCTGGCAAGACGCGTGGCGTCGGCTTCTGTCTGTGCAGCGATCTGGTAAAGCTCGTGCAATGCTGTGCGCGTAAGTCTGGGGAAACGGGCATAACCGTGCGCAGATTTTTCGGAAAGTCGTGCGTTCAGCTGCAACAAAGGAATGGATTCGACATGGCAGGCGTGGATCAGGTTGTGCCAGATTTCTGTTTCCAGCAGCACGCCGACAGCAGGGCGGAAATGGTGCAAAAAGCGTTTCACTGCAAAGGGATAGTCGTAGGGCAGGTAAACGCGAATAACTTTGTCTCCAAACAGCTGTTCACTGGCTTCACGTCCGGTGGGGGTGGTATGGGTGAGCAAAATCTGGTGTTCGGGATATCGTTCCTGGAGTTTGAGAACCAGGGTTGCGATGGCGCGCGTTTCGCCGACGGAGACGGTATGTAGCCAGATAACGGGTTTGTCGCAGCTGACCGGGTAGCGTCCGAACCGCTCGCCGATGTGATCCAGATATTCCCGTTGCTTGCGCGAACGCTGCCACAGATGGATGAAGATATAGGGCAGCAGGCACCACAGCAACAGATTGTAGAAGATGCGTGGATTAAGCATAAACGCCCAGTTCAGTGAGTTTCACAATGACGGCATCCACTGCAGGAGGGGTTCCCCTGCCACCGAGATTGACCGCGGTCGGCCCGGCATAGAGGCCGGTCAGCCCCGGGTCTGTGGCGGTATAGATGCCGACGGTAGGCACACCCAGTGCGGCGGCAAGATGACTTAAACCGGTGTCGACACCAATGGCAGCGCGGGCTTTGCCCAGTAATGTGGACGCTTCGCGCAGACCGAGTCGTGGTGCGCAGATGGCATCGGGAATGTCAGCGCTCAGGCGTTCGCCGCGTTGCTTCTCTTCTTCGCTACCCCAGGGCAGTACGGCGAGCAAACCCGACTGGTGCAAATGTTTGCCGAGCGCAATCCAGTTTTGTTCGTCCCACAGCTTGTCGTCGCGGCTGGTGGCATGAAGCAGGACGATATAGGGTTTGTTCGGCACCCAACTCAGCGCGACATCCGGTACCTGGATGCCATAATCGGGGGGCGTATCGACGGTATAGCCGAGCGCTGCAGCTGCAAGCTCCCGATTACGCTCTACCGCATGCCGGTCTTTTGGCACAGAAAAAGTGCGGTCGTAAAACCAGCTGGCGATGGGTTCGCGCGCGCTGTTCCAGGCATGGCCGCAGCGCTTTGTGTGGGTGCAATGGGTGATGAGCGCGCTTTTCAACAGTCCCTGGGTATCCAGAGCGAGGTCATAACCGTGGGAACGCAAATCATGACAAACCGTTTTGATTTCGCCGCGCGATGTCCTCCAGGATTTGCGCCAACGGCGCATGGCAACGGGAATGATGCGCTGCACATCAGGATGCAACGCAGGCAGGGCGGCGAAACTTTCTTCTACCACCCAGTCGATACTCGCTTCGGGAAGATGGCGGCGTATATCAGTTACCACAGGAAGATTGTGCAAAACATCGCCCAGCGAGGACGTTTTGATCAGGACGATGTTGTGCGCGCAGGTCATGTATATTGAGTAGCCTTAATTTCGCTTTACGTCGAATGCCTCCCATTTCCCTGGAATAACCGGAGAGAAAGCAGGACGGCGAAACAGGGCTGGCATGATACACCAGTGCTTTTCCCTGCTTGACATCCTCATCTGGCGACTGTTCTAATGTCGCCCGTTCACTGACTGAACGCACCCTGAATGCTTGACGAAACCACACATTACAGTCTGCTCAAGACGCTGGAAGAAAATCCGGGACTTTCGCAAAGGGATTTGGCGAAAAAGCTGGGCATCAGCCTTGGCAAAGTCAATTATTGCCTCAACGCCCTGGTCACAAAGGGCAACCTCAAAATCAACAACTTCCGCAACAGCGACAACAAGCTGGCCTACGCTTACCTGCTTACGCCGAGTGGCGTCGAGCAAAAAGCGCGCATGACGGTGCAGTTCCTCAAATCAAAGGTGCAGGAATATGAGCGGCTGCGCGCCGAGATCGAGGAATTGCGGTGCGAAGCTGCGGCAAAAGGTCTTGAGAAGGAATTGACATGAGCGCCATGGCAAAGGCCTGTGTCGATCCGGCCAGTCGCAGGCCATACCGATCCGCGTCGTCCAGCATGCGAGCGAACGATGTATGCAGCAGGTGCTGGAAGAGATAGCACAACGCGGGACAATTAATACCCGGGAGGGCCGCTAGTACCGAAGTATTGCTATTTTATGGTGTGCTGTATAAAGCTCATCCTGTGTCCGTTGAGTCAAAGCATGGTTCGCGTATTTAATTATAAGGTGGAGGTTCTTATGCACTGGTATGTCATCCATACCAAACCACGACAGGAGCAACGCGCGCTGCTCAATCTGGAGCAACAAGGGTATGAGTGCTTCCTGCCGATGCTTGCCGCCGAGAAACTCCACCAAGGCAGGCTCGTTCTTATCGAAGAACCACTCTTCCCGCGCTACCTTTTCATCCGACTGGACGGGAGCGAGAACGGCAGGAGTTGGGGGCCAATCCGATCCACGCGCGGCGTGAACCGCATGGTTTCTTTCGGCAATGAACCGGCGCACATCGACGATGTCATCGTCGCCCGCATCCGCGTCATGAGCTGCGCTGCCCACACCGAGCCGCAGCGCCTGTTTACTCCCGGCGAACGCCTCCAGATCACTGAAGGCCCCTTTGCCGGCGTCGATGCCGTCTACCAGATGAACGACGGCGAACGCCGCGCCTTGGTATTGATAGAGCTTTTGAGCAAGCCGGTCAGAATGAGCGTCGAACCGTCGCAGTTGCGCAAGGTTAGATGAATGCTTGCTGGAGCATTCCCTTGACGGGTTCAAGGAAGTTGGTTTGCGAATCTCGGCCCTCAGCAACCCACAGAATTTGTATGGCATAATGCCTTGCCGCCTTGTCCGAAGGCATCCATTTTCAATATCCCATTGCTGGCAGAACACGAGCCGGTATGGCGGTAGCGTGCCCAAGTTTTGCACTCCATGACAGCCTCGCTATTTTGTTTCAAAGCCTATGACGTTCGCGGCTTAGGCTCGGCACTGAGTTCGACAAGGTCATCGAGTAACGCGTTGGTCGTACGGCGTGTGGTGCAGGAGTATGTATGCGAGATCAAGGTGATCATCGGGACGGCATCCAGATGATTGGAAAAATCCCTCGCAGAGGGACAATCCGGATGCAAAAAAAGTTGGGCTTTGCCCATCATGTCGGGCAGAGCCCGACCTCAGGCATTAAGTTATATTTTTGAGATTTATCCAGCGTTTACATAACGAATTTTCAGGCCTATAAAACCGTGATTCAAGTCATCCCTGTCATACTTTGCGGAGGTTCAGGAACCCGGCTCTGGCCGTTGTCGCGTTCGGGTTTCCCCAAGCAGTTTCTCTGCCTGACTGGCAATGAAAGCCTGTTTCAGCAGGCGGCCAGCCGCTTGGCTGCCTTGGGTAACGACCGGATAACCGTTGCTGCGCCTTACGTCGTCAGCAATGAAGAGCATCGCTTCCTTGTTCTGGAACAATTGCGTGAGGCGGGTATTGCTCTGGGTGCGGCATTGCTTGAGCCGGCAGGACGCAACACCGCACCGGCACTTACCTTGGCCGCGCTTGCTGCGCTGGAAGAGGACAACGACCCCGTATTGGTCGTAACCCCTGCGGATCAGACGGTCCGGGATTGCTCTGCATTTACCCAAGCCATGCAACGGGCCATTCATCAGGCTGCCGAAGGCAAGATCGTAATCTTGGGCATCACGCCGGATGGTCCGGAAACGGGGTATGGCTACATCAAGACAACCGGGCCCGCACAACACGGAGTTTTCGAGGTCGAACGTTTCGTCGAAAAGCCCGATACCGCCACCGCGCAGGCTTATCTCGACGAAGGCGGCTACTACTGGAACGCTGGCATGTTCGTGCTCAAGGCCTCGGTCTGGCTGAAGGCATTGGAAACCTTCCGACCCGACATTGCCCAAGCCACCCAGGCTGCATGGGCCAACCGCAGCAAAGACGCCCAGCTTTCAACCCTCAGTGATCAGCACTGTTTCATCCGCCCAGGCAAGGCCGAATTTGCCGCCATACCGAGCGAATCCATCGACTACGCTGTCATGGAACCCCTGACACACCCCACTCCCCAGGCGGCAGAGCGGCGGGTATCCATCGCCATGGTGCCACTGAATGCCGGTTGGAATGACCTGGGAGCCTGGGATGCCGTCTGGAACGAACTCGCCAAGGATGATGCCGGCAACGCGCATATTGGCGACGTATTGACCATGAACAGTCGAAATACATTAGTCCATGCCAGCAGCCGCTTGGTCAGTCTGGTTGGAGTCGAGAATCTGGTTGTGATTGAAACTGCCGATGCCGTGCTGGTGGCTGACAAGTCGCACAGCCAGGATGTCAAACATATCGTCAACTCCCTCAACCAGCAACAGCGTGAAGAACATAACCTGCATCGCAAGGTACACCGTCCATGGGGCTGGTATGACAGTGTCGATGATGGCGAGCGATTCAAGGTCAAACGCATTCAGGTCAAACCCGGAGCCAGTCTCAGCCTGCAAAAGCATCACCATCGTGCCGAGCACTGGATCGTCGTCAAGGGGACAGCCGAGATTGCGTGCGGCGACAAGACCATCATGTTGAGCGAAAACCAATCGACCTATATCCCACTGGGCGAAATCCATCGCCTCTCCAACCTTGGCACGATTCCACTGGAAATCATTGAGGTTCAATCCGGCAGCTACCTCGGCGAGGATGACATCGTGCGCATTGAAGACAATTACGGTAGGAGCGGACAATGACATCTCCCAAAATTTACGTCGCAGGCCATCGTGGTATGGTCGGCTCTGCCATCGTCAGAGCCCTTCAACAGCAGAGCCAAACGAAAATCATTACTTGCGCACATGCCGAACTGGACCTCACCGAGCAGGCCGCTGTGCGCGCCTTCTTCGAATCCGAAAAACCGGATCAGGTCTATCTGGCTGCTGCCAAGGTGGGTGGAATCCACGCTAACAACACTTACCCGGCCGAGTTCATCTACCAGAACATGATGATTGAGGCCAACATTATCGACGCGGCTTTTCGCCAAGGGGTTAAAAAACTATTGTTCCTCGGCTCGAGTTGCATCTACCCCAAGCACGCATCTCAGCCGATGCGTGAAGTCGCATTGTTGACCGGGACGCTTGAGCCTACCAATGAACCGTACGCGATTGCCAAGATAGCGGGGCTGAAACTGTGCGAAAGCTACAATCGCCAATATGGCGATACCTGCGGCATAGATTATCGTAGCGTGATGCCGACGAATCTGTATGGCACTGGAGACAATTACCACCAGGAGAATTCGCACGTTATTCCAAGTCTGATTCGGCGATTCCATAACGCAGTGAGAAACGGTGCACCGACAGTGACCATCTGGGGGAGTGGTGCGCCGAAAAGGGAATTTCTGTTTGTTGATGACTTGGCGGTTGCATGCGTACATGTGATGAATCTCGACAAGCACACCTACCAGGCCCACACGCAGCCAATGCTCGGGCATGTGAACGTCGGCTCAAACAACGAGGTTTCCATAGGCGAGCTTGCGCAACTGGTGGCCGAAGTGGCTGGGTTTACCGGGCGTATCGTTTTTGATACAAGCCGTCAGGACGGAGCGCCAAGAAAGTTGCTCGACAGCAGACTAATTAACGCCCTTGGGTGGAAGCCTACAGTGGATTTGAGGGAAGGCCTGGCATTGGCCTATGAGGACTATTTAAACTCGCTGGCAGCTATCGACGGAGGTTCATGACATGTGCGTTGCAGAAAAAGTTGCCCTGATTACAGGCATTACGGGACAGGATGGCGCCTATCTGGCTGAACTCCTTCTCGAAAAGGGATACATTGTTCACGGAATCAAACGCCGCACCAGCATGTTCAATACTCAGAGGATCGATCATCTTTATCGCGATCCTCATGACAGCAGCACCAGATTTTTTCTCCACCACGGAGATATGACCGACGCCTCATCGTTGATACGGATCATCCAATCCGTGCGTCCCGATGAGATCTACAACCTGGCGGCGCAGAGCCACGTTGCGGTCAGTTTCGAGGAGCCAGAATACACTGCCGATTCGGATGCGCTTGGTGTGTTGCGAATTCTCGAAGCGATCCGGATTTTAGGCTTGGAGCGCAAGACCAGGTTTTATCAGGCTTCGACGAGTGAACTATATGGGAAGGTTCAGGGGACCCCTCAGAAGGAAAGCACTCCGTTTTATCCGCGCAGCCCTTATGCCGTGGCCAAGCTTTATGGTTACTGGATTGTGGTCAACTACCGGGAGGCGTACGGAATCTACGCTTGCAACGGTATATTGTTCAATCACGAATCGCCTGTTCGGGGTGAAACCTTCGTCACCAGAAAGATCACCCGTGCACTGGCTCGCATCAAGCTGGGATTGCAGGAGCGACTATTTCTTGGCAATCTCGATGCCCGCCGTGACTGGGGACACGCCAAGGATTATGTCGAGGCGCAATGGCTGATGCTGCAGCAGGACACCCCCGAAGACTATGTGATTGCCAGTGGTCAGCAATACAGCGTGCGCGATTTCGTGAATGCAGCCGCCGCCGAACTGGGCATCCAGATACGCTGGGAGGGCAGCGGCGTAGATGAAAAGGGTTACGACGATTTGGGACGTTGCATCGTGGAAGTGGATCCGCGCTATTTCCGCCCAACAGAGGTTGAATCACTGCTGGGTGATCCGGGCAAGGCTAAGCGCATGCTGGGATGGGAGCCCAAGATCGGGTTTGCCGATCTCGTTGCCGAGATGGTGCGGGAGGATCTCAAATCAGCCGAGCGCGATGAACTGGTGAAGAAGCACGGTTATCAGACCATGTCGTTTGTCGAATAGGCAGTAACCGCAGGCGATCAGATGCTTCAGCCTCCGTTGACAGTCCTGCTAGGGCGTGTGTGGAAGCACATTTCCGCCCGTCGGCGCGTCCAGTTTGTTTTGCTGCTGGTACTCACCATTGCGGCGTCCTTCGCGGAGGTGCTCAGCATAGGAGCGGTTTTGCCTTTCCTTGGCGTTTTGACCTCCCCTGAAATGGTATTTGCGCATCCGGCTGCACAGCCTTTCATAGCAGCGCTCGGACTGAGTGCGCCCGAACAACTACTGCTGCCGCTCACTGCGGCGTTTTCCATGGCGGCTTTGTTATCCGGCGGAATGCGTTTGCTGCTGCTTTGGGCGCAGACTCGTATGGGGCATGCAATCGGTGCTGAATTCAGTGTGGAGATATACCGTCGAACGTTGTACCAGCCGTATTTTGTCCACCTAGCTCGAAACAGCAGCGAGGTCATTGCCGGCATGACAGCAAAGACCAGTGTGCTGGTGAACAACACCGTATTGCCAGTGCTGACGATGATAAGTTCGTCAATGATGCTGATCGCCATTCTGGCGGTGCTGGTCGTAATCGACCCCGTGATCGCGATCGGTGCATTTACGGGGTTTGGCTTCATCTATCTGATTGTGATCAGGATGACCAAGCGCAGCCTTGCGCGTGACAGTAAGCGGATCAGCCGCGAATCGACCCAAGTGATCAAGGCCTTGCAAGAGGGGCTGGGTGGAATCCGAGATGTGCTGCTGGATGGCACTCAAGCGGCGTACTGCAGGATATACCGCAATGCCGATCTGCCTTTACGCCGTGCCCAAGCAAATGTCCAGATCGTCAGTGGTTTCCCACGATTTGGCATCGAAGCCTTGGCTATGATTCTGATCGCCTGGCTGGCCTACGTGCTGGTCGGCAATCCAGAGGGGATCACCAAGGCTATTCCGGTACTAGGGGCGTTGGCGCTCGGGGCGCAGCGCCTCCTGCCGGTCCTGCAACAGATCTATCTGAGTATGGCAGCCATGCGTGGGGGACAGGCATCATTGAATGATGCGCTCGGCTTGCTCGAGCAGCCCCTGCCGAGCGATGTCGATGAACCATTGCCACCCCCGATGGCTTTCAACAACGGCATCACTTTTGAAGAGCTGGGCTTTCATTACGGCAATGATGCGTTACCGGTGCTGCAGCAGGTTAATCTGGTGATTGCCAAGGGGGCCAAGGTTGGGTTCATCGGCACGACGGGAAGCGGCAAAAGCACCTTGCTCGACGTCGTAATGGGCTTGCTCGAACCGAGCGAGGGGCGCTTGCTTATCGATGGCGTTGAACTCACCGCGGGCAACCGCAGGGCTTGGCAGGCGCACATTGCTCATGTGCCGCAGTCGATCTTTCTGGCCGACACCACGGTTGCCGAAAATATCGCTTTCGGAGTGCCCCCCGAGCAGATCGACCATGAGCGTGTGCGTGTGGCCGCAGTCCGCGCCCAGATTGCCGAAACCATTGAAGCACTGCCCGAGGGGTACCAGACCGTCACTGGTGAAGGCGGCGTGAGGCTCTCCGGTGGTCAGCGGCAGCGCATCGGGATCGCACGCGCGCTGTACAAACGTGCCGACGTAATTGTGCTCGACGAAGCAACCAGCGCCCTCGACAACGAAACCGAGCGTTCGGTGATGGACGCGATCGGCAAGCTAGGGAATGGATACACCATCCTGATGGTTGCTCACCGCTTGTCGACCCTTGCCAACTGTGACCAGGTCGTGGAGCTGGGCCAGGGGCGTATTTGCCGGATTGGCAGCTATTCACAAATCACAGGTCTTTGTGCCACACAAGAATGAAAAAGATGATCCCATACGGCAGGCAAGACATTGACGAAGCGGATATCGAGGCGGTCGTTGACATACTCCGGTCGGACTTCCTGACCCAGGGGCCCACGGTTCCGCGTTTCGAGGCCATGTTGGCAGAGTATTGCGGGGCGAGGCATGCTGTTGCTACAAGCAGCGCGACTGCCGCCTTGCACGTGGCCTGCATGGCCCTCGATGTGGGGCCGGGGGACTGGGTATGGACCAGCCCGACTACTTTCGTCGCCAGCGCGAACTGTGCCTTGTACTGCGGTGCCCGGGTGGACTTCGTGGATATCGATCCGTTCACCGCCAACATGAGCGTTGACCGGCTGGCCGAAAAACTGGCAGAGGCCAGACACGCGGGTAAGTTACCGAAAGTAGTTATCCCCGTGCATCTGTGCGGGCAGAGTTGCGATATGGCCGCCATCCATGCGCTCGCGCAGGAATACGGTTTTCGTATTATCGAGGATGCTTCTCACGGCATTGGTGGCCGCTATCGTGGAAAGTCGGTGGGCGGGTGCATGTACAGCGACATCACAGTATTCAGTTTTCACCCGGTCAAGATCATCACCACCGGCGAGGGGGGGGTGGCGCTGACTAACGATCCGGTGTTGCTGGATCGCTTGCAGCGTCACCGCAGTCACGGCATCACCAGTGACCGTTCGCACATGCTGCCGCGCCCGCCTGACGAAATCTGGAATTATCAGCAGGTGCATCTTGGGTACAACTACCGAATGACCGACATTCAGGCGGCACTCGGCATCAGCCAGATGGCGAAACTTGATACTTTCGTCAAGCGCAGGCAAGAGATTGCAGCGCGCTACGATGCTGTTCTGGCGTCAATGCCGATACTCACACTGCGCCAGCATCCGGATAGCTTGTCGAGCTACCACCTTTATCCGATCCGTGTGCGCGAAAGCTTGTGCGGCAAGACACAGCGGCAAATCTACGACGCGCTGTGGAAGGCGAATATCGGCGTCAACCTGCACTATATTCCCGTGTATCGGCAGCCTTACTACGAGGCTATGGGCTTTAAGGCAGGTTATTGTCCGGAGGCAGAGTTGTATCATCGCGAAACGATCAGTTTGCCGATGTTCCCGGGACTGAGCGCGGAACAGCAGGCGCATGTGATTGCTGCAGTGGGAGCAGCGCTCGACAGATGAGGACCGCTGCCGAACTGGGGCTGGGGACAGTGCAGTGGGGCATGTCATACGGCGTTGCCAACACAACGGGTCAGACCCCGCAGAAAGAGGTCGAGGACATACTCGATGAAGCGCGCAAACATGGCATCAGCGTACTGGATACCGCTTCTCAGTATGGCGAGGCCGAGTCGGTATTGGGGCAGAACGTACTCGACGGATTCCGGATCATCACCAAGACACCCAGCTTTGCCAAATCGGAAATTTCGGCGGAGCAAGTGGCGGAGTTGTCGAGCACCTTTCGGCGTTCGCTTGATCGCATGTCGTGCGAACGGTTGTACGGGTTGCTGCTTCACCGGGTGGATGATCTGTTCGTTCCTGGCGGGGGTGCCCTCGTTCTTGCCATGGAGGATCTGAAGGCACAAGGGCTGGTGAACAAAATCGGCGTCTCCGTGTACGACGGGCCGCAGATCGATGCAGTGTTGCGGGTGCTCCGTCCGGACATCGTGCAACTGCCTTTAAGTGTCCTCGATCAGCGCCTCTTGCGTAGCGGCCATCTCGAGAAGCTGAAGGAGGCGGGGGTCGAGATCCACGTCCGTTCAGTTTTCCTGCAGGGGCTGTTGCTGATGCCGCTAGCGCAGTTGTCGGCGTACTTCGAACCCCTTCGTCCGTTGTTGTTGCGCTGGCACGCTGCCGTTGCCGAGCGGGGGTTGACGCCAACCCAAGCTGCCCTGGCCTTCGTGCGCGATCTTCCCGGGGTCGATGTGGCGCTCGTCGGAGTGGATAGCGCCCGGCAGTTCAGGATGTGCGTCGCTGACTTTGCGATCACGACGGCATTCGATGGCAGCGGGCTGGCGTGCGATGAAGCCAGATATGTCAATCCGATCAACTGGAAGGTGAACTGAACGATGTTGCGTCTGGGCGTCATCGGCCTCTCACCCGGCAACGGGCATCCCTATTCCTGGTCGGCCATCTTCAATGGCTATGACCCGGTGGCGATGGAATCCTGTGGTTTTCCGGTGATCCCGCGCTACCTCGCACAACGGCACTTCCCTGCCGACCAGATAGACGGCGCGAGGGTGACCCATGTCTGGGCACAGGAGTCCGCGCTGGCTGCGCATATCGCCACTGCCGCGCACATCGGAACAGTGGTCGACCGCTATCAGGACATGGTGGGTCAGATCGACGCGGTGTTGCTGGCCCGCGACGATGCCGAGCGCCACATCGAGTTTGCACTACCCTTTCTCGAGGCCGGGGTGCCTATCTACGTCGACAAACCCCTGGCACTAACGCGTGCCGAAGCCCGACGCCTGTTCGCGGCGCAGCAGTATCCCGGGCAACTGTTCTCGTGCTCCGCACTGCGCTATGCGCAGGAATTCCAGCTCTCCGACACTGATCGCGCAGCCATCGGAAATATCCGCCAGATACACGCGACCACCCCGAAGGACTGGGACAAGTATGCGGTGCATATCATCGAACCGGCCCTTCTGCTTCTTGGCGAGCGCGGGCCGATAACCCGCACTCAGTGCTGGCGCGAGCGAGATTCAACAACACTGGCGGTGTCTCTTGCCAGCGGCCAGCAATTACTGGTCAGCGCGCTGGGTGCCGTCGGAGCACCTTTGGCATTGAGGGTGATTGGAGAGAAGGGCTGGAAGGATCTCGTCTTTCAGGATAGCTTCAGCGCTTTCCGGAGCGCCTTGCAGGCCTTTGTTGATTCCGTGCAGGCACGACGGCCCAGCATTCCGGAGAGCTTCGTTGTTGAGGTGGTGGATTTGATTGAGGCAGGCAGGCAACCATGAGCGGGCGCACGATACTGATCACGGGCGGGAGCGGCAAGTTCGGCAGGCTGCTGGTACAGCATTTCCTGGCCGCGGGCGATACAGTCATTGCCACGGCGCGCAGCGCTGCCTCTCTTGCGGAGATGAAATCGGCCCATGAAGGGCATGACGAGCGTTTCGTCGCCGTCGGTTGTGACCTCAGCGAAGACAACGCTGCAGCGCGGCTGAGCGATACGCTTGCACAGGACGGCCTGCATCCGGATTGCCTGGTCAACAATGCACGCAGTTTGAGCTATCTGAAGATCGAGGACGACGGTCGTGTGAGTCGGGCCAACTTCGCCGGCGAACTGCTGCTGGACGTCATCGTGCCCTACGAACTGACGATGGCGCTTGCCGGGCAGGAAGGCAGTCGGCTCAGGCGCGTGGTCAACATCGGTTCGCAATACGGCACCGTAGCCGCCAATCTCGGGTTGTACGAGAATCCCATGCAGTCGGCACTGCATTACGGCGTAGCCAAGGCTGCGCTGGCGCACCTGACCAAAGAACTTGCGACACGACTCGCGCCCGCCGGCATCCAAATCAATTGCATCGCTTTTGGCGGTGTCGGGGGGCGTGTCGACGCTGTATTCGAGGAGCGCTACTCAAAGCTGTGTCCGCAGGGCAGAATGCTGAATGAAAGCGAGGTGGCGGGGCCGGTCGACATGCTGCTTTCGGACCACTTCTCGGCAATGACCGGCCATGTACTTGCGGTGGATGGAGGATGGACGATCTGGTGAAGCACATAGCCGTGATTTTGGCGCGGGGGGGGTCGAAACGACTGCCGCGCAAGAACATTCTGGAGTTCCATGGCAAACCCATGCTTGCCTGGACCGTCGAGGCCGCGCTTCAGTCCGGCTGCTTCCAGCGCGTGCTGGTATCGACGGACGATGTCGAGATCGCGGCGATCGCCCGCGAGTTCGGTGCCGAGGTGCCCTTCCTGCGCAATGCGGCTGCCGACGATATGGCGCCTTCGAGCGAGGCCACGCTTGCAGCACTCCAGCAGGCTGAAGAGCACTGGGGTGAACGCTATGAACACGTCTCGCAACTGATGGCAAATTGCCCGTTACGCGGCGCGGCCGACATAAAGGATGCGGCGGCCGGTTTTCTGCAGCGCGAGGCAAATTTCCAGATATCCTGCTTCCGTTTTGGATGGATGAACCCGTGGTGGGCCGCCCGTCTGGATGACGCGCAGCGACCGGACTACTTGTTCCCGGAAGCCCGTGCCGCCCGCTCGCAGGATCTCCCCCCGCTGTATTGTCCCAGCGGGGCAATATGGATCGGGCGCAGTGAAGCGCTCAAAATAAGCAGGAGCTTTCACGGCGAGGGCTGCATACTGCACCCCCTGGACTGGATGGCGGCCATGGACATCGATGATGCCGAGGATCTGAAGATGGCGCGTGCCTGCTTTTTGGTCCGGCAGGCGAGCTAGAGGCGATGCAGTGCATCTTTCGGGTCGATGCTTCTCGTGACATTGGTACGGGGCACGTGATGCGCTGTCTTACGCTGGCAGGTAGCCTGCGAGAGCAGGGCGCGCAATGCCGTTTCATCAGTCGTGAGCACGAGGGCAACCTTATTGAATTGATTCGGGAGCGGGGGTTCGAAACAGTCGCTCTTTCTCGTGAACCGGCTCTGCCAGATCTGCTATCCGATGGCTACGAGCATTGGCTGGGCGGTGACTGGGAGGGTGATGCCGCCGCGACCATGGCCGCATTCGAAGCCCGGCGACCAGACTGGGTGGTCGTCGATCACTATGCGCTCGACGCACGCTGGGAAGCGCAGATCAGGCCTCATTGCCACCGCTTGATGGTGATAGATGACCTGGCCAACCGGAATCACGAGTGCGATCTGCTACTGGACCAGAACGCCGTTGCCGATGCCGAGGGACGTTATGTAGAAAAGGTCCCTGTTCACTGCCATTTAATGCTCGGCCCCGGCTATGCGCTATTACAGCCCCAGTATGCAGAGCTGCATGCCAAAGCGCGGCCGAGGAGTGGGGCGATCCAGCGGGTGCTGGTTTATTTCGGCGGGGCGGATACGCAGAATCTCACCGGGCTGGCTGTCGAGGCCTTGCTGGCGCTGGCTAGGCCCGACATTGCTGTCGATGTGGTCGTCGATCCAGTTCATCCGCATGCTGAAGCGCTGGCCGCGAGCGTGGCTGCGCACGGAAATTTCACCGTGCATGGTCGTTTGCCGACGCTTGCGCCATTGATGATGTCCGCGGACTTGGCCATCGGTGCAGGGGGGGCTACGTCATGGGAACGCTGCTGCCTCGGATTACCAGCGTTGATTATTACTCTTGCCGAGAATCAGAGGCCCATTGCAGCGGAACTCGATAGGCTGGGGGTGCTACGCTGGCTGGGGCACGAGGGTGAAGTGAGCGTAGATACGTTGATACAGTCACTGGAAGAACTTTTCTCTGGAGGACTTGCCGCCTCTTGGTCGCAACGTTCGCTTTCTTTGGTCGATGGGTTCGGTGCAGCACGCGTGGGAGAGGAGCTCTTGTTGTCCGCACACACGCCCCTGCGCGCGCGCTTGGCCGAACCCCGAGATGAAACGTTGCTGCTGAGCTGGGCCAACGATCCTTTGGTGCGCCTTAACTCCTTTACGCAGGAGGTGATTTCTCCGGACAACCACCATCGCTGGTTTCAGAAGCGCCTCGCCGATGCGGCTTGCCGAATCTATGTTCTTGAGACCGAGTTGGGACGTGCGGTGGGTCAGGTGCGCTTTGAACTGGAAGGGCAGTGTTGGGTAATCAACTACACCATAGCGGCGAATTCCAGGCAACGCGGTCTGGGCAAGACGGTGCTTGCCACGGCCATTGCGGCTCTGAAGATGGACGTTGGTGAAGCCCAACTGGTGGCCAGCGTGAAGGCAGGCAATGTCGCATCGTCCAGAATTTTTGAGTCCTTGCATTTCGTGCGTGACGCGAATGATGACCAGAGCGTGCATAGTTTCCGTGCAGAATTAGGGTGACCTTTGGAAACTCGATTAGAGACAGCTCGGTGCAGCACTAGTCTTCCGGTGCCCGGTATCCGTGACCATGCCTGCTTGCTTCATGCGCTGGGCGATTTGTCGTTGGGCGAACTGTAACTACAACGTTTGCAGGTTCTCGCTCAAGGTCAGAGTAAAGTAATAATAGCGATGTGTGCGGCAAGTCATGAGAACCGATCAAAAGAGGGTTGAATGAGCGTTATTTCAATAGCGGGTAGGCCAATTGGTCCGGAACATCCCCCATATATCATTGCCGAGCTGTCGGCTAACCATAACGGTTCGCTGGAGCGGGCGCTGCAAACGATAAATGAGGCACACCGCTGTGGTGTCGATGCGATCAAGCTGCAGACCTATACAGCCGACACCATGACCATTGACTGTGATGGACCCGGTTTCATGATCAAGGGCGGGTTGTGGGATGGCTTCAAACTTTACGACCTCTACAAGTGGGCGCAGACGCCTTACGAGTGGCACGAGGCCATGTTCCGCCACGCGCGAGCGCGAGGAATCACCGTTTTTTCGACACCATTCGACGAGACTGCCGTGGAGTTGCTCGAAGGGCTGGATGCCCCGGCATACAAGATAGCCTCCTTCGAGGTGACGGATCTGAGGCTGATTGATCGCGCGGCGCGTACCGGCAAACCGCTGATCATGTCGACCGGCATGGCCAGCGAGGATGAGATCGACGAAGCAGTGCATACCGCACGCGCTGCAGGATGCCGAGAATTGGCCTTGCTTCATTGCGTGAGCAGTTATCCGGCGCCCATTGAACAGGCCAACCTGCGCCAGTTGCCCGAACTGGGTCGCCGCTTCGATGTTGTGCCCGGTCTCTCCGATCACACCATGGGTACCGCGGCGGCGGTCGCCGCCGTCGCGCTGGGGGCCTGCCTGATCGAAAAGCACTTCACCCTTAGCCGGGGGGACAAGGGGCCGGACAGCGAGTTCTCCCTGGAACCAGCGGAACTCGAGCGCCTATGCAGGGACACGCGGGACGCCTGGGTAGCCTTGGGCAAAACAGGTTTCGAGCGCTGTCAGGCCGAATCTGCCAGCCGCGTCTTTCGACGCTCCATTTACTTCGTGCGTGACATGCCAGCCGGGACAATCGTTTCCAGTGCAGACATCCGTTGCATCCGGCCGGGTCTGGGCTTGCCGCCCAAGCATTTTGACGAGTTGCTCGGCAGGCGGCTCAAAGTGCCGGTAACAAAAGGAACGCCATCCAGTTGGGCATTGTTCGATGAGTAGTTCAAGGATGGATGCGGGACGGTGGATGCTCAGTCCGCTCAACCACTGCAGGAACTCGGTTGCGGAGAGCAGCTTGAGCGCCGGTGGTTGCGCGAACTCTGTCAGGGGTTACTGTGCGTGACCTGTGTGTAAGTGAGAATGCCCCGGAAGGTCTTTCGCTCCCTTCCTCAGACCAGTATCCATCCCAGGCTGGAGGCGCAGTTCTTCCGGTGGTGTTTTCCCTCATGGTGCTCTTCATTCAGGAAGGGATCTCGTACTATGCGTCGGTGCAGACGGCAGCATTGTTATTTCTGATCGCAGTGATACTCCACACAGGGATTACCGTGCGTGTTACGCCGATAGTACTCGCGGTCTACATGCTGTTCTCCGGACTGCTACTCGGCACCGCAGCCCTGTTGCCAGATACGATCAGCCAGAACAGCCCCAACATTCTGGTCACCACCGTCGGCGTGCTGGGGTACGTTGCCCTCATCCTTGCGATGGTCACTTTGCGGCCTCTCAGCGCCAACTGGTTGCTGTTGTTTTACAGGCGCTCGGCAGCGGTGATCATCGTCGCCATCGTTGCTCTGGTTGCAGTTACCGATCTCGGCCTTATACCCGGCTTAACGAGAGAATATTTGATTTACCAGAATGTAGACCTGATCACGAACTACACGACAATGGATGTCCTGAAAGATGATTTTGCCACACGAAAAGCAATGAACGTGAAGTCCGATATCGACCTGTTTTACGGTGAACAGAGTTTCCTGTCGCTGATTCTTTTCGTGAGCCTGGTATCACATATGATCTCGTCCCGCGCGCTGGAATCAGGCCGTAGCTGGAGTTCGAAACAGTCTGGCCTAAGCGGTATTCGAGGTGTGTCAGTGCCCCTGCTTTTTTGTGCGCTGGCTTGCATGATCTATATTCAGTCCTTCAGCTCCCTTTTTTTCGCGGCCATCGTCTGCGGCTTCCTGTTGGTAAACGTGCTGGCCAGGCCAGAGGCGATAAAGTTCACGTCACTGAAGATCGCGGCCTTGTTGGTGTTGCTCGCCGCCGCCTCCTGGGTGGCAGTCGAAACGGCGCCCTACTACCTGCATCGGCTGACGACCTTTTCCGACAGTCTCAGCGCACAGCAGCGCTTCGGCGTTGTCCTGGGCTTCCAACCTCATGATTTCCTGCTGGGGCTGCATGAGCGCGATAGAATGCCTGCCTTCGGTTTCCAGAACGGGCTCATCTACATTGTCATGATGGCGGGCATCGGAGGGGCCTGCCTGCTTGCATATCTGATCTACCGAATTGTGCGGCTGGCGACTCCGCTTGGGCTTGCGACGTTGTGCACGCTGGCTGTTCTGGCTGTGTTTTCCCAGAACGGTGCGATCCTCAGTCCGAACAAGTTGGTTGTCCTGTCATTCCTCCTGCTACCACTGGTGTGCGCGAAATGTTCTAAGTCAAAGGAATCACAGAAGCCCGATTCGGCACGAGCGCGCGATGCCATCTGTGCTGAAGGAACTGACAGTCGTGGTATTTACCGTCAAAACGGTATTCACATGAGCGGCAGTTTGATTGATTAACTTTAGTGTTTAAGGGCTGTTTCGAGGGCTAATGAAGACTTTTATATACCTTGGCGCAAACATTCATCAAGATGCGCTGGATATCATCCTTCAGTCCGATGATGCCGTCGTGCTCTACGAGCGAGAAGACTCCCGTCACGTCATGGAATCTCTCACCAGCATGGAGGGGACGGGGCGCGCCTTTTCGATCGATAAAAGTACGGTCGAGACCTCTAGCAGAGAACCCTGTGAATCGAGTATCGACGACAGGGAGCGGATTGTTCGAGCGGTGCTGGGCGATTTCAAGGTCTTCCTCCTGAGGATGCGATTCTTGCGATTCGATATGGATGGAGCCTTCAGTGGATTCGCCTATTTTTCTGATGTCATTGACTACGCATTGAGACTGGCCGAAGGGCGCAGGCCGCAGATGGTCTTCTGCTCCTATACGCCGCATACCGTGGAATCATGGCTCGTCGTTCGCACCTTGGAGGAACTCGGCGCCAGAGTGGTCAGGCTCATAACCTCGCCCTTGCCTTGGGTGCTGCTTCCGGTGAAGGGATTGAAGAACGGAGTCGGGTGCAATCTTGCCGCGAAGACACGAAGCTTGCGCAGTGCCGCAGTCGATCAGTACCTGTCGATGCTCAGGTGTGACTATTCAGCGGCGATGCCATACTACGAAAAGGTTGCGGGCCGCATGGCCGTAGGGCAACTTCTGACCAACGCGGCGAAATGGCACCCACGCGATCTTGCCAAGTACATGGAAAAACGTGCCGTGCAGAGTGAGTTTGAGCGTGCTTCATCCCGGCCGCTGGGAGAAGGGCCGTATGCGGTGTATTTCCTTCACTATCAGCCCGAGATGAACACTTTGCCGGAGGCCGATCTCTACTGCGACCAGTTCCAGGCCGTGAAGAAGCTGTCCGATGCCTTGCCGTCCGGGGTACGCTTGCTGATCAAGGAGCATCCCAGCACCTTTTCCAAGCGATGCGACCGGCGCTGGCGACCGGCGGGCTTCTACGAGCGTTTTTTATCCCTGCCGAACACTCGCATCTGCCCGGCAGAGATGGGTACCTTCGAGCTTATCGACCGCTCGATCTTTGTGGCTTCGATTGCCGGGGTCTGCCTTACCGAAGCCTTGGCGCGCGGCAAGGCTGCAGTGTCTTTTTACACGCCCCGCTTTGCCCTGTTCCGCGAGGGGCTAGTGATCGATGCGAATCTGCGCATCGTCACGGAATTGCGCGAGATCTTTGCAAGGCTCGCCAAGGGAGAATGGCGTATCAAAGAAGAGGACTTGCGCGAGTCCTTTGAACGCCTCATGTCCAGCGGTTACGACGGTGCACTTGACGACACTTACGTTCCGCAGTCGGTGGCGCAATCGGCAGCAAACTCGAAAAGGGCAAACTGTCTTGCCATTCGGGATGTTCTCGACGGTGTATTGTGAATTGTCTGATAGGGTTGCTTATCTCGATTACGGTACTGTCTGCGCACGGATTAATTCTGTTCAACGGCATTTATAAAGGCGATTGTTGATGACTTATCGTTTGCTGAACCTTGCATGTGGATCGAAGGTTTCCCCGGTCGGCGACTGGACGAATGTGGATTTTCAGTCTCCGGTGAAAGGGGTGATCGAGATGAATATTCTTCGCGGTCTTGGCTTTTCAGACGCAACTTTCGATGCAGTCTATAGTGCGCAGTTCATCGAGCACCTCACGCTGGAAGAAGGCGAGAAAATGCTCAGGGATGTTGCCAGGGTGATGAAGCCGGGTGGGGTGATTCGTCTGGTGACGCCTGATCTTGAGGAGTTGTCACGCGCTTACCTGGCCTTGCTCGATCAGTTAAAGGCCGGTTCAGAGACGGAGGCAAACGGTCGCTACGACTGGATCAGGATGGAAACCTTCGACCAGATCGTCCGCGACCAGTCGGGAGGGGATACACCGGCCTTTCTGGCCACCTGTGACGAAACGACCCGGCGCTACATCATCGACCGCATCGGTCACACGGCCACCACCTTTTTTACGCCGCCGGAAGCACAGCAGCAGAGGCTTACCCTCGGTCTGCTGCTGAGCAAGATTGATCGGGTGCCGAGAAGGTTGTGGAAAATGGTGGCCGACCTTTTCGCCACCGAAACGGTGAGAATCGGCAGATTCCGCCGCTCGGGCGAAGTGCATCGCTACATGCACGACATTTATAGCATGACACGTCTTCTTCAGCGTGCCGGTTTTCATTCCATCGAGCGTGTCGATGCACATCGTTCGGCAATACCGGACTGGGGACGATACGAACTCGACATCGTCGGAGGAGTTGTTGACGGACCGCTTGCCCTGTATGTCGAAGCACGACGCTGACGGCTGCGGTGTGGTGGATGTACTGCTGCTGTCCACCTACGATACCGACGGTGCGGGCAAGTTTACTCACCAGCTCGCACACTCGCTGCAGAGTCTCGGCTACTCGACCAGAGTGGTTTGCGTTCGTAATCGCTCGGGTGATGTGGATACGCGTGGGTTCATAGACCGCAGCCCGTTGCGGCAGATCCGCAACAGACTGGTCGCGGAAGTCGATCAGCGGGTCTTCCGGCCCCGCCCCGAATACGCCTTCATCCACATGCGTGCGCTTGCTGATCGGGCGGTACTCGCATCCGATGTCTGGCCTGCCGGATGCAGGCTGATCATCTGCACCTTCCTGTCGGGGATGATAAGCCCGGCCGCACTGCTTGCCCTGCGCAGCCGCTACGGCTCTCCTCGGGTGGTGTTCTATGGTGTCGACATGAATTTCTACACCGCCGGCTGCCACTACGCCCAGGAGTGTACCGGGTACCTGCGTGACTGCTCTGCTTGCCCTGCTGTGCCTTGGTTCGCTCAAAGAAAGGTCAAAAGAGACTTTGTGGAGAAACGCCGCTGCTATGAAAAAATAAATCCACTTGTGGCGGTTGCTTCATCTCATGAGCAGTATCAGCAGATGACGCAGTCCATCCTCTTTCAGAAAGCAAACATCAATAAGATATTGATGGCTGTTGATGATTATTTGTATGGAAAGCACGAGTCCGAAAGGTACGAGCTTAAGAAAAAATATGGTTTTAAGGAAAAGGTGGTTCTTATCAGGTCATCATCCGAGCCTAGAAAAGGATGCGATTTGTTCGTTAAGGCAATTCAGGATATCGACGACGACAATCCGGAAATGCTGAAAAATATGACGATTGTGGCTATTGGAGATCAATTTATTGCAAATCAGTTGAGAGATGTTCATGCCAATATATTCTCTCCCGGATACATTTCTGACGAAGATGAGCTTTCCAAGCTGTACTCAACTGCCGATGTTTTTTTAATGACATCCCGAGCGGACAGCGGTCCAGTAATGCTGGCGCAATCGTTGATGTCAGGAACACCTGTAATTACCACAGACGTTGGATTGGCTCGTGATTTGGTTCATCCGAAAAAAAACGGGGAGATTTTGAGTAGCCCAAGTGAGGACGCATTGAAAGAATGCATTATTTCATTTTTTGGTAAATCCGATAATGAAATTGAGGCAATGCGACGCAAGGCAAGAGCACTCGCACAAAATGAAATAAGTGAATCACTTTACCTCAGCAAACTAGCAAGCTTTGTCAAAGATAATTTAGATTCTTGAATCGGCGGATGCCGTTACAGCACATACGAGCGGCAGTGTTGCTGAATAGGTTGTAAGCTCGGGAATATATTTTGGCAATGGAGTGAAAATGAATCAAGAATTAAAAGTGCAACCATTTTCAGTCGAGGATGTAGAACAAGTTGTTGACATATTACAAGATGTTAGTGTTTTCCAAGTGACACATAACAAGGCTCGGGAATCAGCCAAAAATCTTATTGGGCAGAGCAACGCTTATGCTTGTGTTGTTCTGCAAGGTTCACAAGTGCTTGGGTTCGGCTCGCTTTTCACATTCGACCGGGTCAGAGGGGGGAGGTCGGCCGTAATTGAAGACATGGTGGTGGCCAAAGATTTCAGAGGTAAGGGTATTGGGAGATTAGTGCTGAAAGAGTTGCTTAGGCACGCTCGAGCGGAAGGGTGCTTTAAAGTAACTTTGGAATCCAGCGAAGCGGCTCGTGGTTTCTACCAAACTGCTGGTTTTAAAAGCGGCGGTCAGTCAATGAAGCTTATATTCTGAAAGTGCAAGCGGGCTGTTTTCTTCAGTGGCAATGTATGGCTTTTTTGTATTTATATAAATGCCATATCTAAAGACTGCCATGCACTGAATTGAGTTTAATCTGGATGATAGATGCAAATCTTTGTGGTCGAACTAGAGCCAACGCACTACAAGACTGACTTGTGGAATGCCTTCGCCGACTCCGGAAAGGTCGAGGTGACAGTCGTTTACACGGAACGGCGCAACTGGTCTCCCGACGCCGGGCACGACTATCAGCGTTTTCCCGTCGATCGCTATGCTTCGGTGGTTCTCGATGGAAAGGGGTTGAGGGGCGCTGCCCTATCTGCGCTGCGGGTACTTGGCATGTTCCGCAAGGTGTCGCCGGAGTTGACCTACATTGCGGGTTATGTGCATCTGCAGACCGTGGTCGCCATTCTCTATGCGACATTGTCTGGCAAGAGGTTCGTGGTGCATGCCGACGTGTTCAACAATGGTATGCCCGAGGGGCGGTTGCGGAGATTGAAGTGGGTGGTCCGGGAAGCGTTGCGTCGGGTTGTGTTCGCGCGCGCCGAGGCCGTGCTGGTATGCGGGCGCCTGGGCTTCGATACGGCGCGGGCGGCGGGCTGTCCTGCGCATAAGATTCGCGACTTTCCATACAGTGTCAGCCTGGCGAGAATCCTCGCCGATCAGCCCGTGACGGTGCCGCCCCTGTGTATGGAAGATCTGCGCGCCGGTCGAACGGTCGTGTTCTTCAGCGGACGCATGATCCCCAGAAAGGGCCTTTCCACCCTGCTGGAGGCGATGGACGGACTTGCAGCGGAGGCTAACTGGATGCTCTGGATCGAGGGGGCGGGCCCCGAGTTGCAGACCTACATCGCGCTCGCGGAAAGCCGGGGCTTGAGCGACCGTTGCAGGTTTCTCGGCTTCTGCCAGTACGATCTGCACAGCTGGTTGATGAGATCCGCCGACATCGTCGTGGTACCGTCCTTTGAGGACAGTTGGGGGATTGTCGTCGATGAGGGGCTGCAATTGGGCAAAGCGGTGGTTTCCAGCGATGCTACCGGTTCAGGGAACGACCGCATCGAGCACGGCGTGAACGGCTTCGTCTTTCCGGCAGGGGACGCCGCCGCGCTGCTCCAAACCATCGCGGCCCTGCTAGGCGACCCGGGTCTGCGGGCGCGTGTGGGCGGAGCGGCGGAGGCAAGTGGGCGGAATGTGCGACCCGAGGACAACGTTGCAACCTTGATGAAAGTGGCAGGTAGAACACGATGAATGCAGCACCCAGAATACTGTGGCTAGAGGGTATCTTCGACGAACACACGATCGATTCCTTCCCTGCCAGCAGCCCGGCGGTCAATTTCTGGCATGCAGGCTTTGTCACCGCACTCGGCGCCGCCGGGTGTGAGGTTACGCTTATCGGTCACCCCTATGACCGTATCTGGCCGGCAGGGCGGGTTTTCGTGCGTTCGCGTGACGCGGCGCTGGCGCCCGGCTTTTCCGGCAAGGTGGCCGGATATCTGAATATCCCTTTTCTGCGCAGTCGAACCCAATCGTTCAATTACCTGCGCCTGGTCAAGGCGTATGTTGCAGAGCATGGTCGGCCCGATTACGTATTTACCTTCAACGATACGACGGCGACACCTGCTGCCGGGTATCTCAGCCGCGAGCTTGGCGTGCCCTGGATATACATCGCCGGCGATGGTCCGGCGCTGGCGGGTGCCGACGGCTATCTCTATCAGAACTGGGTGTACTACGAGTCGCCCTCGGGGCCGGGGCCGAAGATACACCTCGACGGCGGTCTGCCTCTGCTCGAGCAGGTCGATGCGGATTCTGCGGGGGAAGCGCCGAGGGCTCTGATGTACATGGGCGCGCTGACCGTACATGGCGGTGCGGTGGAACTCGCGCACGCGTTCCATTCGCTCAGCGACGAGGGTATCGAACTGTGGATCACCGGGCGAGGTTCGAATGCCGAGCTGGAGCAACTGGCAGCATCCGACCCGCGGATCAAGTTATTCGGCTTTGTCGGACGGGAACAACTGCACAGCCTGGCGTCCCGTGCCCGGGTGTTTGCGAATCCGCGGCCGACGGCCTTTGCACCCAACAAGCTCAACTATCCGTCGAAGCTGCTGCATTACCTGGCCTATGGTCGCCCGGTAATATCCACGTTTACCGATGGACTGAGTCCGGACTACCGCGACGTATTGATCCCGATTGAGGAAGAGAGCGAAGCGGGGCTGGCGCAGGCCATACGGCACGCCCTCGAAATGCCCGAGAGCGAATACCGGGAGTGGTGTGCACGGGTCGCCCAGTTCAACTTCACGAGAACCTGGAGTCGGCAGATCGAGCGCTTGCTGGGTTGGTTGAGCGGTCAATTCAAACGCCCGTCCGGCAGCGCCTAGATTTCTTCGAGATAGAACATGACCCAGTCAGAGCTGAAGGTTCCATTCAACAAGCCATACCTTACCGGCAGGGAACTCCACTTCGTTGCCGAAGCTCATGCCAATGGACAACTGGCTGGGGATGGCACGTTCACCAAGCGCTGTTCCGCGTGGCTGGAGCAGCGCACCGGCTGTGAACAGGCCCTGCTGACGCACTCGTGCACGGCGGCACTGGAAATGGCGGCGATGCTTGTCGGCATCGAACCCGGCGACGAAGTCATCATGCCGTCCTATACCTTTGTGTCGACGGCCAACGCCTTTGTGCTCCGGGGAGCAGTTCCGGTCTTCGTGGATATCCGCCCCGACACGCTTAACATCGACGAAACCCTCATCGAGGCGGCCATCAGCCCGCGGACGAAAGCCATTGTCCCGGTCCACTATGCCGGCGTGGCTTGCGAGATGGATCGCATCGGTGAGATTGCCGCGCGACACCGGCTGATGGTGATCGAGGACGCAGCCCAGGCTGTCCTCAGTTCCTACAAGGGTAAGCCACTGGGATCCTTCGGTGCGCTCGGCTGCTATTCCTTCCATGAGACGAAGAACATCATTTCCGGTGAGGGGGGCGCACTGCTGGTCAATGCGCCGGAACTGGCCGAACGCGCGGAGATCATTCGCGAAAAGGGTACCAACAGGAGCCGTTTCTTCCGGGGGCAGGTCGACAAATACACTTGGGTGGATGTCGGCTCGTCCTATTTGCCGGGCGAGGTGATATCGGCTTTTCTGTGGGCGCAGATGCAGGACGCCGAATCTATCACTGCTCGTCGTCTGGAGATATGGAACGCATATCACAGCGGGTTCGAGTTGCTCGAACGGGAAGGCTGTCTGAGACGTCCGGTGATTTCGGATGGGTGCGAGCACAACGCCCACATGTACTACCTGATCCTGAACGGGCAGGAGGAGCGTGCCCGCTTCATCGAGTTCATGCGTCAGCGCGACGTTTCCTGCGTTTTTCATTATGTACCACTTCATTCCTCGCCGTTCGGGCTGGCCCGTGGCAGGGTTTCTGGGGAGTGCAGGCATACCGAGGATTTTGCCGAACGGCTGGTCAGGCTCCCATTGTGGCTGGGGGTCGAATCGGCGCAGGACCGCGTCATCGAAGCCGTGTTCGATTTCTTCGGACGGGCATCCGGATGATGTGTTGGAGGAAGGCGTAGTAACGTGCGCCAGAAATAGATGTATCTCGACTTGCCGTGACAACAATGCAGTATAGAAGGGATATCGATGGCCTCAGAGCGGTTGCCGTGCTTTCTGTCGTCCTCTGCCATGCAGGAGTAGAGGTATTTTCCGGCGGATATGTCGGCGTTGACGTCTTCTTCGTCATTAGTGGTTATCTAATCACCAGCATCATAATCGCGGAGAAAGATGCGGGTAGGTTTTCTCTAGCTCGATTCTACGAGCGTAGAGTGCGAAGAATTCTACCTGCCCTGTTCTTTATGATGTTCATTTCGGTGATCGTGGCAGCAGTAGTTCTCGCGCCGTTCAGCGGAAGAGCGTTCTATCGCAGTGTCGCAGCAACAAGTCTATTTTCGTCGAACATTCTTTTCTTTCTTGAATCGGGAGACTACTTTGATGTTTCTGCCGACCTTAAGCCGCTACTGCATACCTGGAGTCTTGGTGTTGAAGAGCAGTATTATCTGATTTTTCCAATATTGATGTTGGTGCTGTTGAATGGCACCAGGAAATATATACCTTTAATATTCGCTGTTCTTGCTGTTGCGAGCTTTGTAGTCTCTCAGCAGGCGCTGGGGAACGATCCAACTGCAAGTTTCTATCTTCTTCACGCTAGAGGTTGGGAGCTTGCAGTTGGAGCACTGGTGGCATATTTTTCCGCTAAGAGTGGCGGGAGTTGGCTTGGTGGAGAGCAGATGCGCCAGTGGGGTAGTGCGGTTGGGTTTCTGCTTGTTCTGTTTGCGATATTCTCCTTCGATCGGGGAACCCCGTTTCCTGGACTGTACGCTTTGGTGCCGGTGATTGGGGGCGCAATGGTGATAGCTTTTGCAGCGCCTGGTACATTGATTGCAAGGATCCTGAGTGGGCGTGTTGTGGTTGGCATAGGGCTGATGAGCTATAGCATTTATCTGTGGCACCAGCCGATATATGCGTTCGCAAGGCACCTCACATTGACGGAGCTCGGTTTTGCGCAGTATTTCATGGCAATCTGTGCAACGTTTGTTTTTGGATATCTGAGTTACCGGTACGTCGAAAGGCCTTTTCGAACTGATGGAAAGGTTTCTGGAAAGTCTATAGCTTGGCTGGCTGTTGTGTGTTCCGCTTCTTTTGCTGTTGTCGGTCTTGCTGGACATGTCACCGTAGGGTTTCAGGGCTTTAAGGTTGGGGCAATTCCGGAGTCTAGGCAGGAGATATATGTCGATCATTTTCTCCAGTTGCAGAAGAAAAGTCAGCTTGAGGGTTCCGTTCCTGGTGCTTCTCATGGGCGTCGAGTGCTGGTGATTGGAGATTCCATGGCCGGTGACTTTCTTCTTGCAGTTAAAGCAGGTGGGGGGCAGTTCCCTGGCTATGACTTCGTGCGAGGGAGTTTGGGTGGGTTGTGTGTGAACGATTTTTATCGCGTTCTTGATGGTGCTCCGCCAAGTGACTCGCTGTGTAAGAGTAGGGATGGCTTTGCGGCTTTGATGGCAGAAATATCAGTGGCCGACGAGGTGGTGCTGGCTAATGCCTGGACTTCCGAAACGGCTGGAGCTGCTTTCTCTATCGCGCAGAAAATTTTTGCATTCGGAAAGCCTGTGTATGTTGTTGATGCGTTCAGGATGTTCAATATTTCTGATGCGTCTTATTACTTTGCCAGATCTGGGGCACCGGTTGAGGAGCTCGCTGGTTTTATGAGAAGTCGACTTCTTCCGTCATCTCTCGAAGCTCGGCAGATATTGCTTGAGGCTTCAGGTAGAAGTCATGGGGTTGCCTTTATCGATAAGTTGTTATTTTTTTGCGATGATCTGGCTTGCAATTTTTATGATGAACATTCCAGGCCGCTTCTGCATGATGACATGCATGTCACTGCATACGGCGCCGCGTATTACGGGGATGCGCTTTATAGAGCTGGATATTTTCGTATGCCAACTGCTGCTTCAGCAGAGGCGTCGATTGCGGTTGGCGGTTGAGGCAAGCAAGTGATGCATGAATTACTTTCTTCGGATTAAAGTTTATATGTTCAATTTCAGAAGAGTTGTCTGGGCGCTGCGCAAGTTACAGGTTCCTGCAGGTGATGGTTTGGTTCTCGACGTGGGCAGCGGTGGTCGGCCCTATCCGCGCTCGGATGTCTTGCTGGACCGGCTGACCGGAGCAGAGCACCGCTGCGGTGAGGATATGATGATCGACGGGCGTGCTGCGGTCTTTGGCGATGCGAAGAAGATGCCGTTCAAGGACAAGGCTTTCGATTTTGTCATTGCGTCGCACATCCTCGAGCACATTTCCGAACCGGAGGTGTTCATCAAGGAACTGCAGCGCGTCGGCAAGGCTGGCTACATCGAGACGCCGAACGCTATCTTCGAACGCCTGGATCCCCATCTGATCCATTGCCTGGAAGTGGTGTGCATCGACGGGCAACTGCGCATCCACAAGAAGAAGGAAGGACTCGAAGACTCCTTTCTGGGCACACAGCGCATCTTCAATGACGATCCGAAGTGGGCGAAGTTTTTCCACGAAGCGCCTGACATGTTTCATGTTCGCTATTACTGGGAAGGCTCGATCAGTTATGTGGTGCTGAACCCGGAGGTCTCCTGCGAATGGATTGAAAGCATTAACGAGGAAAGCGATCCTGGCGGGGCGAAGGATTCCTATATGCAGGAGCAGCGCGGCTGGCGCGAGATCGGCCAGGTGTTGCTTAGCCGGTGGTTTGCGTTCAGGCGTTCGCGGCGGTTGAAGAATTTCAGTCTGGCGGACATACTCGCCTGCCCGGAGTGTCATGGCGAGTTATGCGAGAAAGGGGAGGTGTTTACCTGTTCCACTTGCGCGCGGACTTACCCCATGCAACCCATGCCGGACTTTACTCCCCGTGTTTGAGGGCGAAGGCGTGGCAATTCCGGGTGATGTTTTTTCGGGCGGGCAATGAAGGTCGCTCTCGTTGATGTCAATTTCGGCTCCAGCAGCACGGGAAAGATTGTCGCGGATCTGGTCGCCGGTTTGTCGCAGCGGGGACATCAGGCAGCAGCCTTTTACGGGCGCGGCGATTCAGTGAGTGGGGTGCAGAATGTGCGCAGGATCAGCACGCCTCTGGAGGTGCTGTTCCATGTGTTTGCGACGCGGGTGTCGGGTTTAACCGATGGATTTTCGCCGCTTGCCACCCGTCGTCTGATTCGCGAGCTTGAGTGCCTGCGGCCCGATGTGGTCCATCTGCACGACATACATGGCTACTTTGTCGATATCCCTGCGCTTTGTGCTTATCTGAAGCACAGCAATACGCCCACGGTTTGGACCTTTCACTGTGAATTCATGTATACGGGGCGTTGCGGGTATGCGATGGATTGCGAGAGGTGGAAGAGCGGATGCCATTCCTGTCCGGATCTGTCGCGCTACCCGAAGACATGGGCCTTTGATTTTGCCGATCGGATGTATCAGCAGAAACGCGACTTGTTTGCTGACTTCCGACGTTTGCATCTGGTGGCGCCTTCAGCATGGCTGGCGTCGCGGATGCGCGAGTCGCTGGTCGGGGACAAGCTGATTGAGGTGGTTCCGAACGGGCTGAATACAAGCATTTTCCGGCCTCGTGATGCGCAGCCGCTGAAAGCCGAGTTGGGGGTCGAGGGCAAGTATTGCGTGCTATCCGTTGGGGCGAACCTGATGTCGGAGCGCAAGGGTGGGCGCTGGGTGATAAAGTTGGCGACGCGGTTCGAAGGCGAGGACGTTGTTTTCATCATGGTCGGAGTCGACGACATCCCATCCCATATTCCCGAAAATGTGAGAATGCTGTCCCGCGAGGAAAATCAGGATAGGCTGGCAGCGTTGTATTCGGTGGGCGATGTTCTTCTGCTTACCAGCGAAAAAGAGACCTTTTCGATGGTAAGCGCGGAAGCGCTGGCCTGTGGCGTGCCGGTGATCGGTTTCGACTCGGGAGCCCCGGCGGAGGTCGCGCCCCCAGGGTACGGCAGTTTCGTTCCCTATGGCGACCTCAACGGCCTTGAGGCCCTGCTTCGCGATGTGCGTACCAGTGGCGGCGGGCTCCGGTCACCATCCTCGTGCGTTGAATTCGCAAGGGCGAACTACTCCCTGGAGTCTATGGTGACGGGCTATGAGGCCATCTATCAACGATTGATCGGAAGCAAATGAGCGAGGCATGAATTACCAAATCTGTACCAAGACAGTTCTTGATACCAGCTACCCCGGGCTTGCCTTCGATGCAGAAGGGGTCTGTAGCCAGTACTGGGACTTCCAGAACGTGGTCAAGCCGAACTGGCACCCGGACACCGTCGGGCGCAAGGTGCTGGAACAGCGCGTCGAGGAAATCAGGAGGGCCGGCCGCGGGCAGGACTTCGATTGCCTGCTGGGCCTGAGCGGCGGGGTGGACAGCTCGTACATGCTCCACATGATGGTGAAGGAGTTCGGGCTGCGGCCGCTGGTGTTTCATGTAGACGGCGGTTGGAATTCGGAACTGTCCGCACACAACATCCATGTTCTGGTCGACAAGCTCGGTCTTGACCTTTACACCGAGGTGATCAACTGGGAAGAGATGCGGGATTTCCAGTTGGCCTGGTTCAAGTCCGGCGTTCCCCATCTGGACATCCCGCAGGATCACGCCTTTATCGCAGTGCTGTACAAGTTTGCCGAACAGTACGGCATCAAGACTATCCTGAATGGTGGGAACATCGCTACCGAATGCGTCATGATGCCATCCCAGTACTATTACTGGGGAACAGACATGACGCACATACGCGACATCATCAAGCGATTCGGCACGGTTCCGATGCGCACCTACCCCTTCAGCTCGGTATTTCGTCACAAGTTATATCTGCGCTATCTGAAAGGCGTGAGGGTGTTCAAGCCCCTGAACTACATGCCTTACACCAAGCAACTCGCCGTCGATCTGCTGCAGCGCGAGTACGGCTGGAAACCTTATCCACAGAAGCACTTCGAATCGCGTTTCACCCGTTTCTATGAAGGCTATTGGCTGCCAACCCGTTTCGGTTTCGATGTCAGGCGTTGCCAACTTTCCAGTCTGATACTCACGGGACAGATGTCGCGCGACGAAGCGCTACGCATCTTGGAATATCCGCCATACGATCCGGACACCATGGAGCAGGATTTCGAGTATGTGGCCACGAAGCTGAGGATATCTCCACAGGCGTTGCGTGATTTCCACGAGATACCGAAAAAATACTATTGGGACTACCGCAATCAGCACGGGATCCTGTCTCTGATCGAAAGGACAGTGTCATTGCTCAAGATTGGTCGGCGAGGTGGTGCATTTTGAGGGTCACCCTTGTTGACTACGGCCTCGGCAATATCCAGGCATTCGCCAATATTTATCGGCGCCTGAATATCGGCGTTGCGGTTGCTCGCAATGCCGAAGAACTCAATGCCGCCGAAAAGATCGTGCTGCCGGGTGTGGGTGCCTTCGACTGGGCGATGAACCGTCTGGAAGCGTCGGGGATGCGCGACTGTCTGGACGATTTAGTCTTGAAGCAGGGCCGGCCGGTGTTGGGAGTCTGTGTGGGCATGCAGATGATGGCCGCATGCAGCGATGAGGGCGAGCTTGCGGGCCTGGGATGGATTGATGCCGAGGTGAGGCGCTTCCCGGGGTGTATTGGCGATCAGAAGGTGCAGTTGCCGCACATGGGCTGGAACGATGTCGCTGCCGGTGAGGATGCGCTGTTCAAGGGGGTCGAATCGCCACGTTTCTACTTTCTGCATTCCTACTATTTCGTTCCGCGCAGCCCTGCCTGCATCCTGGGGAGCTCGGAGTACCATGGCAACTTTGCCTCGGCGGTACGGCGTGAGAACATTTATGGCGTGCAGTTCCACCCTGAAAAGAGCCATCATTGGGGTGTGCAGTTACTGAAGAATTTTGCCGAGTTATAAAATGCTACGACCCCGAATTATTCCGTGTCTACTGGTGCAAAACGGCGGCTTGGTCAAAACGGTCCAGTTTTCGGAACCGAAGTACGTTGGCGATCCCATCAATGCCGTGAGGATATTCAATGAGAAGGAGGTTGACGAACTTGTCGTGCTCGACATAGATGCCGCCGTCAATGGATGCGAGCCGGATTACGCCCTGATTGCCAGCATGGCTGCCGAATGCCGCATGCCCTTGTGTTACGGTGGCGGGGTGAAGACAGTGGAGCAGGTGGAGAGAGTCATTAGTCTTGGGGTCGAGAAGGTGGCGATCAGTTCTGCGGCCATCGATGATCCCAGCTTGCTGGCGAATGCTGCTGCCCGCGTCGGTCGCCAGAGCATTGTTGTGGTTCTGGATGTCAAGAAAGCGGGGCTCTTACAACGCTATGAGCTGTTTACGCACAATGGCAGGAAGGGGAGAGGGATTTCTCCGTTTGACTTTGCCAGGAAAGTGGAAGAACTGGGCGCAGGTGAGATCCTCGTCAATGCTATTGACCGGGACGGCACGATGAAGGGCTATGATCTGGCCTTGGTGAAACAGATACGTGAGGCGGTTGGCATCCCCATGTCCGTTTTGGGCGGTGCTGGTGGGCTTGCCGACATAGAGGCGTTGTTTCGCTGCTGTGGCGTGATCGGTGCTGCGGCAGGCAGTATGTTCGTCTTCAAGGGGAAGTACCGTGCCGTCCTGATCCAGTATCCTGGGCATGGTGAGCGTGATGCGCTTTGTGAGGCTGCGGCGAATGCGCTGACCAGCCAGTAAGGGAAGAAAAGGGAGATCGTGAAATGCCAAGTCCAGCCGATAGCGTCATGAATGAAGCAGAAGAGATCAGTCTGGCCGATGTCATTCGGTTCCTTCTGTCATGGTGGAAGTTGATTGTTGCCTGTGGAACCGCCGGTGTGCTGGGGGCATGGTTTTATCTGAATGGGATTCCGGCTACCTACGAGGCTCAAACCATCGTTGCAATGGCAAAGGTGCCCGTCATCAGTATTGACGAAGAATCATTGATGTTGTCGAATAAATTTGAGGCAATTGAATTGCCGACCTTGTTGGCTGAACGGATGAGCCTTTCCTCGACATTGCCTGAATCCACTATCCATGCGTGCGGACTTGTCGATTCGGCTGAGTTGATGGAAGCACTAAAGATCATTTCCTCAAACAATCAGCACTCGACCTTGAAGTTTTCAGTTCGGCATTCCAGTCCAAAGCTGGCCAAACGGTGTGCGAACGCAGTGTTCGAAATGATTCGCGAGCAGCAGGCAATGTTGGTCAAGCCGGTGATGGCCCGACTGGAAAATTCACTCGATGCATTTGCGCAGTCCGCGAATGAGATGGGATTAGCAGCAAAGCTGGCGGGTTCATCTGAACGTGATAGTGATGCGATCAGGATGAGGCTCGCTGTCCGCCAGTTCAGGCAGGCGCTGACGGCCGACACCGGGACGCGCATGCTTGCACCAGTGTATGCACCGGAAAAACCCGTGTCGACGTCGCGGAAACAGGTACTGTTGTCTTGGGGGGCGGCAGGCGTGTTCCTGGGGTTGGCGGTTGCGTTGCTGTGGACACTGGTGGTGCGTTTCCGTAGCGTCGCGGCCTGACGGAACGGGGTTCGCCTGCTGATTGGCGCGCCATTATTTGAGTGCAGGTCATCGAATCCCGATGGGCTAGAATGAAAACTACAGGATTTGAATATTATATGTTCGCTGACAAGATACTTCTGATTACCGGGGGAACTGGTTCGTTTGGCAATGCGGTGCTGAAGCGCTTCATCGATTCGGACCTGCGTGAGATTCGCATATTCAGTCGCGATGAAAAAAAACAGGACGACATGCGCAAGCGTTACGCGAGTTCCAAGCTAAAATTTTACATTGGCGATGTACGGGACTACCAGTCGGTGCTGAATGTGGTGCGAGGCTCCAATTACATCTTCCATGCCGCCGCCCTGAAGCAGGTCCCTTCCTGCGAATTCCACCCGTTGGAGGCTGTCAAGACCAACGTGCTGGGTACGGAAAACGTCCTCGAGGCGGCCATCGGCTGCGGGGTCGAGCGCGCGATCTGTTTGAGTACCGACAAGGCGGTCTATCCCATCAATGCCATGGGTATCTCGAAGGCGATGATGGAGAAGGTTGCCGTGGCCAAAGCGAGAAGCAGCAGTGCGACGGTGATTTGTGTGACACGCTATGGTAACGTGATGGCATCGCGCGGTTCGGTAATTCCATTGTTCATAGAACAAATCCGAACCGGCAAGGCACTGACCATCACCGACCCGAACATGACCCGCTTCATGATGACCCTTGATGATGCAGTTGATCTTGTTCTGTACGCCTTTGAACACGGCAATCCTGGCGACATCTTCGTGCAAAAATCACCAGCTTCAACCATTGAGACACTGGCCCGGGCGCTAACCGACATCCTGGGCGCGAAAGACAGCAAAATCGACGTGATCGGTACCCGCCACGGCGAAAAACTCTTTGAGGTGCTGCTCAGCCGGGAGGAAATGGTAGCCGCCCAGGACTTGGGTGGCTATTTCCGGGTACCGCCCGATTTGCGCGATCTGAACTACGGCAAGTTTGTCGAACAGGGCGAACCGCGCATTTCCAGCGCCGAGGACTACAATTCCCACAACACTACCCGCCTGGATGTTGAAGGCATAAAGGCATTGCTGCAGAAGCTGGCCTTCATGCGCGCAGCGGCACGGGGTGAGATCGTCCAGCCAGAGGAGTGATATGCGCATTCTGGTCACTGGCTCGCAAGGTTTCATCGGTAAGAATTTGACTCTTCGCCTGGAAGAGACGGCGGATGTTGAAATCCTTCGGTTTGATCGTGGCGACTCTTTCAATGTTCTGCGCGCACACTTGGATGTTGCCGACGCTGTGGTGCACTTGGCCGGGGAAAACCGGCCTGGCGATCCCGCGGATTTCGCACGGGTCAATGCCGGGCTGACCACAGACCTTTGTACTTCAATCCGGGAGAGCAACCGAAAGATTCCTCTGATCCTGGCCTCGTCGATCCAAGCCACACAGGACAATCCCTACGGGCTCAGCAAACGTGCAGGCGAGGTAGCTGCCGAAGCGCTGGCTGAGACTGGCAATCCTGTGGCCATCTACCGCTTGCCTGGTGTTTTCGGTAAATGGTGCAAACCAAATTACAACTCCGTTGTGGCGACCTTCTGCCACAACATTGCCCATAATTTGCCAATCCAGATTAGCGATCCGGCGGCTGTTATCCGGCTTGTTTATGTGGACGACGTAGTGGATGAGTTCATGGGTGCCCTCAGGAGAGCGGCGCCAAGTCTGCACCATGGCTGTGTCAAACCGGAATACACCCTTGCACTTGGCGATTTGGCCGCACAGATCCGCGCCTTCCGAAATTGCCGCGACGCCCTGGTGATCGAGAAGGTCGGTACTGGTCTGGTACACGCTCTCTATGCTACCTACGTCAGTTATCTGGAGCCTTCCCAATTCATCTATGACGTTCCGCGCCACGAGGATGAGCGTGGCATTTTCGTCGAAATGCTGAAGACCTTGGACAGTGGGCAATTTTCCTATTTCATATCCTTGCCCGGCATTACCCGCGGCGGTCACTATCATCACAGCAAGACAGAAAAATTCCTCGTCATCAAGGGCGCCGCCCGCTTCGCCTTTCGCCATGTGCTCACAGGCGAGCGCCATGAAATCTTCACTTCCGGAGACCGTCCGCAAATTGTTGAAACGGTGCCGGGTTGGACCCATAACGTGACCAATATGGGTCAGGAAGAAATGGTGGTTATGCTGTGGGCCAACGAGAATTTCGACCGCGAGCATCCCGATACTATTACCTGCAAGGTTTGATATGAAAAAACTCAAAATTGTGACCGTAGTGGGAACCCGCCCAGAGATCATCCGGCTATCCCGTGTGATGGCCCGCCTCGACGAACATTGTGAACACGTCATCGTGCACACCGGGCAAAACTACGATTACGAACTGAACCAGATATTTTTTGACGATCTGGATATCCGTAAGCCGGATCATTTCCTTGATGCGGCGGGAGCCAGCGGTGCCGAGACCATCGGCAAGGTGATTATTGCTGTCGACGGTGTGCTTGCCAACGAGAAGCCGGATGCATTGCTGGTTCTCGGCGACACCAACAGTTGCATGGCCGTCATTTCGGCCAAACGCCGCAAAATCCCGACCTTCCATATGGAGGCGGGCAATCGCTGCTTCGACATGCGGGTGCCGGAGGAGATAAATCGACGCATTGTCGATCACACGGCTGACATTAACCTGACCTATAGCTCAATCGCCCGCGAATACCTGCTCCGGGAAGGGCTGCCCTCCGATATGGTGATCAAGACCGGCAGCCCAATGAACGAAGTGCTTGGCCATTATCGTTCTAAAATCGAGGCATCCGATGTATTGACCCGCTTGGGTCTCGAGTCAGGCCGCTACTTCGTCGTCAGCGCACACCGGGAAGAGAACATAGACTCGGAGACAAACTATGCCAAGCTGGTTGAATTGCTCAATGGCATTGCCCGCACCTACGGTATGTCGGTAATCGTCTCTACCCACCCGCGTACCCAGAAGCGGATTGATGCTGCCGGCAGCGCTTTCGACCCGCTGGTCCGCCTGCTCAGGCCGCTGGGCTTCACCGATTACAACAAGTTGCAACTCAACGCCAAGGCGGTGCTATCCGACAGCGGCACCATCAACGAGGAATCTTCAATTCTCAATTTCCCGGCGCTCAACTTGCGCGAGACCCACGAGCGTCCCGAGGGCATGGAGGAGGCGGCAGTGATGATGGTCGGCTTGAATCTGGATCGAATTCTGCAAGCTTTGGGCATCCTGGATGGCCAGGCCCGTGGCGACGAGCGTTCGCTGCGCCAAGTAGCGGACTACAGCATGCCCAACGTATCTGACAAGGTTGTTCGATTGATCCATAGTTACACCGACTATGTGAATCGGGTGGTCTGGAAGCGGATGTAGCGGCATCGTGAATATCCTGGTTGTCAGCCAGTATTTCTGGCCGGAGAACTTTCGCATCAACGAACTGGTGGCCGAGTGGGTAAAGCGTGGACACCAGGTCACTGTGTTGACTGGTCTGCCGAACTATCCCGATGGCAAAGTGTTCGCACACTATCGGGCGGCACCATCCGCGTACACCGATTATGCGGGAGCGCGTGTCGTGCGTGTTCCGATGGCTCCGCGCGGCAAGGGCAAGATCGGACTCGTGCTTAACTACCTGACTTTTGCGTTGAGCGCCAGTTTGCTGGGTGCCTGGAAAATGCGTGGCGAATCCGTAGATGTGATCTTCGTTTTCGAGCCGTCTCCCATTCTTGTCGGGATTCCTTCTGCTTTCCTGCGCTGGCTTAAAGGTGCGCCTCAGGTCTTCTGGGTACTTGATCTGTGGCCGGAGTCGCTCAGAGCCGTCGGTGTTCTGAAGGCGCGCTGGATGCTGGATGCTGTGGGGAGTTTGGTGCGGTGGGTTTATGCCCATTGTGATCTTATTCTTGCTCAGTCAAGGAGTTTCGTCGGCGATATTGCTCGTTATGCGCCTGTCGGCTGCCGGATCGAGTACTTTCCGGCTTGGGCAGATGCGATATTTGATTTCGGCAACGTCGCTCCAGCCCCTGAAGTGTCGGAGGCTAAGGGCGTTTTTACCGTGTTGTTTGCCGGAAACATAGGTGAGGCCCAGGACTTTCCGGCTATTCTCGATGCTATGGAAGATCTGCGCGCGCGCGAGGATATTCGCTGGGTGATCGTTGGTGACGGTCGTATGGCGGGATGGGTGAGACAACAGATCGATATGCGCGGGCTTGGTAGTCGGGTAAAGATGGTGGGGCAACATCCGCTCGAGCGCATGCCCTCATTTTTTATTCACGCGGATGCGCTATTGGTAAGTCTCAAGGATGACCGCATTTTTTCCATGACCATACCAGGGAAAATGCAGTCCTACCTGGGTGCCGGGATTCCTGTGCTCGCCATGTTGAATGGTGAAGGCGCCGAAATTATAGTGGAGGCACAGGCTGGGCTTGTTTCACCTGCAGGTAATGGTGCCTCCTTGGCGCAGAATGTCGCTGTACTTTCGGCAATGAATAAAATTGAGCGAATTCGCATGGGCGAAAACGGTCGACGGTATTGTGCCGTACAATTTGATAGATCTGCACTGATGGATCGCTTGGAAAAATGGCTTCAAGGAATGGTCACGCGGAAGTAGAGCAAGGTATAGGTGCTGTGATTCTTGTTACAGGCACTAATGGCTTTGTTGGCCAGGCGTTATGTGGCGAGTTGCGTCTGCGCTATTTTCAAGTCAGGGCGGTGCTACGCAAGCCACAGGCCCTTCTCCCAGAAAGTGAACAAACCATCATCCCTGCGATTGACGGATGTACCGATTGGTCCGCCGCGTTGCAAGGGGTGGATGTCGTGATTCACCTTGCCGCGCGCGTGCATGTAATGCACGAGGAAGCAGCTGATCCGCTGGCAGAGTTTCGTCGGGTGAATGTCGAAGGAACTGCAAACTTGGCGCGGCAGGCGGCGCAGGCTGGGGTGAAGCGGCTGGTGTATGTCAGTTCGGTTAAGGTGAATGGGGAAAGTACCCTCTCCCCTAACCTCACCCCCGCAAACGGGGAAGGGGGGCAGAATGTTTTTGCGGAAACAGATATTCCTTCCCCACAAGACCCATATGGCGTTTCCAAGTGGGAAGCCGAGCAGGCTTTGCATCGTGTTGCAGCCGAGACCGGGCTGGAGGTGGTCATCGTGCGGCCGCCGCTGGTTTATGGAGCGGGGGTGAAGGGTAATTTCGTGCAGATGCTGCGCGTGTTGGAGCGGGGAATCCCGCTTCCTCTCGCTTCGATACGCAATTGGCGCAGTCTGATTTATCTCGGCAATCTGGTGGATGCGCTGATTCTATGCGCGACGCATCCTGCCGCAGCGGGGCAGACGTATCTGGTGAGCGATGGCGAGGATGTTTCTACGTCGGATTTACTGCGCTGGCTGGGAGAGGCGATGGGGTGTCCGGCGCGGTTGTTTCCTTGCCCTGTGACGTTGCTGCGGTTGGCGGGGTGGTTGATCGGGCGGACGGAGCAGGTCGAGCGGCTTGCTGGTTCGTTGCGTGTGGATAGCGGCAAGATACGCCGGGAACTGGGCTGGGCGCCTCCACTTTCGATGGCGGAGGGATTTCGGGCGACGGTGGGGTGGTTTCGGGGAAAGGGTAAGTCTTGAACACGGATTGTTCATTAGCCCCAAACCCCTTTCTCCCCCCTAACTACCCATCCCCATTATCAGGGGAGGAGCAGGTTGAAGCGATCGTTTGATTTCATGCTTGCTGCGGTTGCGGCTTTGCTATTATGTCCGCCGACCTTGTTCGTTGCGCTGGCGGTGCGGCTGACTTCGCCCGGCCCGGTACTTTACTGGTCCGACCGGATTGGTCGCCACAACCTGATCTTCAGAATGCCGAAGTTTCGCAGCATGCGGATAGATACGCCCGCTGTAGCGACTCATTTGCTTGGAAATCCAGATCAATGGTTGACACCCATCGGTTCCTTTCTGCGCAAGAGCAGCCTGGATGAATTGCCGCAGCTGTGGAGCATTCTCAAGGGCGATATGAGCTTCGTCGGGCCGCGTCCGGCGTTGTTCAATCAGGATGATCTGATCGCCTTGCGCACCCAGGCGAGCGTACATGAGTTGGTGCCGGGACTGACTGGCTGGGCGCAGGTGAACGGGCGCGACGAACTGCCGATTTCGGAGAAGGTGAAACTGGATGCGGAGTATCTGCGGAGGCAGTCGTTCTGGTTCGATCTGCGCATTCTGTGGATGACCGTAGTCAAGGTGCTGCGGTGGGATGGGGTGAGTCATTGAAGAAGAATTCCGAGTGTTGGTTTCCGCTGGATTCCGGTTCAAGCCCGAAATAACGGTTGAGATATTGCCTGAAGTGTCCTTATACGATTCTTGACAGATGCAAGCATGCTAAAAAAACTTAATCTGATGGCGCAGCCGGTTCTGGCGCTTCCCCGCGTGGCGAAGCGCCTGGTCGCGCTTGCCGTGGACGCCAGTCTGTGCGTGTTGACCGTGTGGCTGGCGTTTTACCTGAGGCTGGGTGAATTTGTGTCACTTGCAGGAAGCGGTCCTTTGCTCGCGGTTATGGCTTCGCTCATTCTTGCGCTGCCGCTGTTCGTGGTATTCGGTTTTTATCGTGCCATCTTCCGCTATTCCGGCTGGCCGGTGCTGATGACGGTGCTCAAGGCAACTTCGATCTACGGTTTATTGTTCGCGGCAGTGTTCGCTGCCATCGGGGTGCCGGATGTGCCGCGTACGGTGGGATTGATTCAGCCGGTGTTGTTGTTGCTGGCGGTGGGGGCTTCGCGTGCGCTCGCGCGCTACTGGCTGGGCGGGTTGTATCAAAGCCAGCTGCGGCGCAGTTCGCTGCCGGGCGTGTTGATCTATGGAGCCGGGTCGGCGGGTCTGCAACTTGCTGAGGCGATGATCAACAGCCCGGAGATGCGGGTGGCGGGTTTTTTGGATGACGATGCGCGGCTGCACGGCCATGTGCTTCAGGGGTTGTCAATCTATAGTCCGGATGACCTGCCGGGGCTGATCGAATCGCTTAGGGTCGGCCATGTGCTGCTGGCGATGCCGACGCTGAACCGCAAGCGCCGCAATGAGATACTGGAGCAGATGCGGCATGTTGGCGTGTCGGTGCGTACTTTGCCGAGCATGACTGATCTGGCGCAGGGAAGGGTGAGTGTTGCTGATCTGCGCGAACTGGACATTGATGATTTGCTGGGGCGTGAGCCGGTCTCGCCCAACCACATCCTGTTAAGCCAGAATGTGCTCCTCAAAGTTGTGCTGGTGACTGGGGCAGGGGGATCCATTGGCAGCGAATTGTGCCGCCAGATATTGAAATTGGGTCCGGAAATGCTGCTGCTGGTAGAGCAGAGCGAGTACGCGTTGTATCAGGTTCACGAGGAGTTGCTGCAAAAGCTCGCAGCAGGTGAGGATCAGGTGAAGGTCAAGCTGGTTCCGCTGTTGGCTTCTGTGTGCGATATGGAACGAATGCAGGAGATCATGTCTACCTGGCGACCCGACACGGTCTACCACGCGGCAGCCTACAAGCATGTGCCGCTGGTCGAGCATAATCCGGCTGAGGGTATCAAGAACAATGTATTGGGTACCATGGCGGCAGCTCAGGCTGCTTCAGAGTGCGGAGTGCCCGATTTCGTGCTGATTAGCACCGACAAGGCAGTGCGCCCAACCAATATTATGGGCGCCTCCAAACGGCTGGCAGAGATGGTGTTGCAGGCGATGGGGCATGAAGGGAGCGAGACTACTTTCTCGATGGTGCGCTTCGGCAATGTGCTGGGTTCGTCCGGCTCGGTGGTGCCGCGTTTCCGCCAGCAGATCCGCGAGGGTGGGCCGGTCACGCTGACTCATCCTGAAATCACGCGCTATTTCATGACTACCCCCGAGGCCGCTCAGTTGGTGATCCAGGCCGGTGCCATGGCCAAGGGGGGGGACGTATTCGTTCTCAACATGGGGGAGCCGGTGCGTATCATCGATTTGGCCGCACGGATGATTGAGCTTTCCGGCCTGACCGTGCGCGACGAAAAGAATGCAGATGGCGACATCGAAATAAAAGTCACCGGCTTGCGCCCCGGGGAAAAACTCTACGAAGAACTGCTGATCGGCGACGATCCGAAGCCCACCCTGCATCCGCGCATCATGAAGGCGCATGAGAATTTCCTGCCGATGGCCGAGTTGCAGTACAAGCTCGAAGCGCTGAGGCTCGCACTCAACGTGAACGATGTCGCCGTCATCCGGCGGTTGTTGCAGGAACTGATCCCCGGCTACGAGCCCAGCAGTGGCATCGTAGACTGGGTGCATCTGGCGCAGGAGGCTGAGGCGGCACGCGGGGGATGATATGGCATGAGTTCAGTATTGCAGAGGATTCGGAGTAGAATCCAAATGCTGTAGATTTCAGGGTGTCCCAAGATCCCTGTGGTTGCGGAACGAAGTTCCAGGCTACAGGGATTTTTTTATTCAACCTCATTGGAAATGAGCGGGAGTCATTATCAAGTGCAGCAAAAAATCACATCCATACTGCGTACCAGCGCGATCCTGATCGGCCTCGTCGTGCAGATCTCGGTGGCGCGCGCGACGATGCCGATGCCTGCGAGGCAGGTAAGAGAAGGATGCAATGGCTAGCTTTTCCGTCATCCTCATCACCAAAAACGAAGCCGCCAACATCCAGTCCTGTCTGGAGTCCGTTGCATGGGCGGATGAAATCATTGTGGTAGATTCCGGCAGCACGGACGAAACATGCAACATCGCAAAGGGGATGGGCGCACAAGTGCATGTACATGCCGATTGGCCCGGCTTCGGACCACAAAAGAATCGTGCACTTGGCTATGCCAGTAAAGACTGGGTATTTTCAATCGATGCGGACGAGCGTGTTACGCCCGAGTTGCGTGCCGAAATCGAACAGGCCATGCAGAATGGAAAGGCCGACGGCTACTACTGTCCGCGCCTGTCGCAGTTCTGCGGTACCTTCATCCATTACAGCGGCTGGTATCCCGACTATGTGTTGCGCCTGTTCCGGCGCGGCAAGGGCAGGTTCTCCGACAGTCTGGTGCACGAGAGCGTGCTGCTGGAGGGAAGCTGCGCGAGACTGAAGAATCCGTTGCTGCATTACAGCTATCTCACGATGGACGATGTCGAGCGCAAGGTCGAGCAGTATTCCAGCGCTGCGGCGCAGCAGATGTTCGGGAAGGGAAAACGCACAACCCTGGCAGGAGCGGCGGCGAGTTCGGGCTGGGCGTTCGTGCGGACTTATTTTATTCGTCTGGGTTTGCTGGATGGCGCGGCCGGATGGCAGATCGCCGTGATGAACATGCGCACCACCTGGCTCAAGTACCGCAAACTTGAAGCATTGCGAAGCGTGCGTTTTTAGCCCAGCGCGCGTTTCATCCGGCTGCGCAGTAATTGCCAGCGCAATTCACGCGTTTCCTCGGGCTCATCCAGCTTCAACCCCTGCGCCACCTGCCCACGCCGCAGATAATAGCGGTCAAACACCGATTGGCGCATTCCCCACTTCTGCAGGAACTGTTTGCCGCCGTTGTTCTTTTTTACTTTGCCGGTCGATTTGCACTGAAAGTGATAAACCAGCGAATTGCCCACGCCGAGGAACACGCGGCAGCCCGCATGCCACAGCTTCATCGAGAAGTCGTTGTCACTGCTCATGCCGGGTGAGAATTCGCTGCTGTAGCCGCCCACCATGAACCACCAGCGACGGCTGACCAGTGTGGGTGGCCAGGTTGCTCCATACCAGTCGTCCTTGCGCTGTTGCGGCAATTCTGCGAGCAGTTTTGCTTCATCGAAATTTGCGGCATCGCTGCCATAATCGCGCACGATTACGCAGGGATTATTTGTGTTACGCGGCTCCATCATGGTGCCAGAAAGCATGAACAAATCGGTGTCCAGGCTATCCAGCTTTTCAATCAGCGCGGTATCCCAGCCGGGGCAACAGTACATGTCGTCATTCAGGTAAAGGATGTAATCATGCCTGGCCGACATTGCCGCTTCGTTTACTGCCAGACAAATACCGACGTTTCGGGGCGAATGCGTGTAATCGAGCTGTTGTGCCCGCACCCATTCAAGGGTTCCATCACCGCCGTCGTTGACGTGGATGATGATCTGGTGATCATGCTTCGAATTTTCACGTATGCTGCGCACACAGAGTTTAAGCAATTCAAGATTGTTCCAGGTGGGAATTAGAATTGAAAACATGCTCTGAGATCCTTTGGGTACACTATGTTCAAGACGCCGAAGCGGTCAATGTGGATGCGTATTTAAAGTGCGCCATGTTAACATTCCCGATGGTTGCACGATGCGTCCACATTGACAATTTTCCGTATTCTGAAACGTTCCGACATGGCTGTGCAGATGAAATACCCGAGTAACTTGATGAGTCAGGAGCAGGCATGAAAGCTCCGCTCAGCATACTGGTTGTTGTTCCATTACGCATAGGTGATGTGTTGCTGTCCACGCCCGTCATAAGGTCAATGCGCATGGCATGGCCACAGGCCAATATTGACGTGCTGGTATTCGAGAATACAGAAGGAATTCTGTGCTGTAATCCGGATATTCGCCGCGTGATCACCATCCCAACTCGCCCCGGATTCTGGATGCATTTACGCCTGATTCTCGGCATATTTCGCCGTTATGATCTTGCGTTGACAACCCAGTTGGGCGACCGACCGACCCTCTATGCGTGGATTGCGGGAAAAATACGGATTGGGATGCAAGACGGCAGCAGCAAGGAACAGTGGAAACAACGCCTGCTTACATACTGGGCGAATTTTGATCACGTGGGCACCCATACGGTATTGACAAATCTCGGGCTGGTGGATGTGCTGGGCATCAAACGCAGCCATGATGTAGTTGTTGCGTGGGATACATCCGATGCAAATTCCGTAGTTGGGTTGCTGCCTTTTGATATTGGAACGGTGCCCTATGCCGTGCTGCACATGTTTCCGAAATTTCCTTACAAGATGTGGCATCGGGACGGCTGGATTGAATTGGCGCAATGGCTTGAGAAACGCGGCATCCGTTGCGTGCTTACAGGAAGCCGTACTCTGGATGAAATAGAGTATGTCGAACAGATATTCCGATCCATGCCAACCGGAACAGTGAATATGGCAGGCAAGCTCAGCCTTGCAGGGAGTGCGTTTCTTATCCATAGCGCCAAATGTTATGCGGGGCCGGATACGGCGCTTACGCACGTGGCGGCTGCACTCGGTACGCCAACACTCGCGCTGTTCGGACCATCCAATCCCGTAAAATGGGGACCGTGGCCGAAAGGCTACACGGAAGATCACAATCCCTGGGTTCTGAAAGGCACCCAGCGCGTTAACAACGTGGTGCTGTTGCAAGGAGAAGGTGATTGCGTGCCATGCATGGAGGAGGGTTGCGATCGCAATAACGACAGTCTGAGTGACTGCCTGCAAAAACTTCCGGCTTTTCGCGTTATTGAAGCGATATCCGGATTATTGAACTTGCCAAAAGAAATCTCGAATTGAATATGAAAACCATGAACCGAGCCAGGTCAGCAGTAAGCGCTTATTTTCAGGACAAACAACTGAGCTCTGGAACCTGGTTCCTGCTGTTGATCTGCGGAATACTCTTGTTCATTTTCTCCCTGGATCACGTCATAGCGCTTCGAAAACTTCTCCTGGTAATGGGTTTTCTGATCGCCTTTAAGTGCTTCTGGCAAGCAATGCTGGAAAAGTCCCGGCCGCTTGTAACAGTGGTAACAATCTTCTTGATTTTGCAGATATGGATGTTGGTTATTTCGTTTTTCATCGCCAAACAACCTGCCGATTCTCTTTCTGAATGGGTAGGTCAATGGCTGCCAGCATTAATGGCTTTCGTCATCGGAATTGGTTTGGCCCGAAGCCTGATGATGTCAAAACTGGAAAACGCTCGAGTTGTAATCGTAATGCTGGTCGTGGTTCCGATCACGATTTACCAATGCGTAAATGCATTTGTCGTAATTCAGGGCATGATTTCCGGGGGTGATCTCAACACTATCCAGTCGGGAATAAGTGACCACAAAGCCAACATTGGATATTTGATCGCCTTATTGGAACCCATATTAATTGCCGACATGCTTAGCCGTGTGTTTAAAGGGAATAGGCTAATTCCTGTTCCTGGTTGGGGGGTGGCAACACTACTCTTTCTTGCATTGTTCTCCCTGGTAGCAGCGTCTTCCCGCAATGGCATCATAATTATGCTTTTTGCATTTGTTCTGGGCGCGGGATTGATGATTTCAGAAATACGCAAAGTCTATTCACGAAATAGAATCATTCTATTTATTCTGGGGACGCTGACATTTATTTCCTTGTTCGCATTTATTGCATATAAATCCGATCCGAGGTGGCAAAACTTTTCTGAAACTGTACCTATTGCCTGGGATATAGATCGCGACTTGTTTTGGCTTAATTCCGATGGCTCGAACTTGCCCTTGACCAAAAATGGAATTCCGGTTGATCTTTCCGCGTATAACCGTATCGCCTGGGCACGTGAGGGATGGCGCATGTTGATGGAACATCCCTGGGGCATAGAGATGTCACGGGATACCTTTTACAAGCTTGAAATGGAAAAATATGGCCATGCGGGCATGTCTCACAGTCATAATAGCTGGATAGATTTTGGCTTGGAGGTTGGCATGCCAGGATTGCTACTTTGGGGCTGGATGCTGTTGATACTGGTCAGGTTCGGCTGGAGAACATGGAGTGCTCATAAAGAGCCGCTTGGTTTGGCGCTTACGATCCTGGTTACCATGTTTGCCGTGCGAGGATTGTTCGATTCGATCTTTCGTGATCATCAGATTGAACAATTTCTGCTGGTCGCAGGCTTGTTGCTTGGCACACTCTCCTTTCAGAAAGCGCGCACTCCACAGAATCAACCGTGAAGCAGTTGCAAAACGAAGCAAATCAAGCCATGTAAAAAGAAAAAACACGGTGGTGCTTTATAGTGCACCATGTATTTCGTTACCTCAGTTTTGAAATTTGCATGCGAACCCAACGCGCAATGCGAGATGGGAGTGGTTTTTTCACCAAGTCAAGTTCCTTTTGCCAATTGGATTGATAGCAAATTCCCAGGAAGTTTTTCGCGATACGTTCAATGCTGTCACCTTGCCGTCGGCCATAAATGTACTGCGATTCATTGTGGTACACCTTGAAGAGTGGTTCGACCGGCACAAGGGGGAACGGTTTGAATTTAAGCATGGCTTCGCCGTACCACAATAGTTCCGACGGAAGCAGCATGATTGCATCATAAAAATTCAAATTCCGGGGTTGCAGGAAATGGGTGTCCAATTCCTGCCAGACTTTGCCATGCCAAAGAACAGGAACGGGCCCGAAATCAAAGTGACGCCCCCGGCGTTCTACCAAGTCCATCAGCTGAGCACGAAGACGATGAAAACTATTGTAGGTGTCTTGCTGGTTGTGATTGAGGGCGAATTGCAGAAATTCTTTTGCTTCATGCATTACCGTGTAGGGATGGCCGTCGGGCAAAAGAAAATCATCAAGATAGAATGGGCGAACAAATACACAGTCAGAATCCAGGCACAAATACGATTTGGAAATTCCCAGGCGCCAGAATTCTGATTTCACTATCTGTTGCGATATCCCCCCCGGAAGATTCATGATCTTAACAATATCCATCCGTGGGTTGGCGTGGATGATAGCCTCGTCTTTTATCAAGTGGATATTCAGTCCGGTAATGCTGGCTTCAAACAAAGTAAAGTCATTTTCTGGCACAGAAACGTAAAATGGAATGGAGTCGGCATTAAATTGATGAATGCTTTGAGCGAGTCTGACCAATCGGAGCAAATCGTTGCGGTATGACTTGCAGTACAGGGTTAATTCAAGCATATAGTCTTAGAAAAAGGGGTGTGGCGATATCATAAAGTCTTTTGCATTTCCATTACTACGCAAATTTGATCGCCACGTAATGACTTGTTGAGAGCGATAGTCTGGTTTTTGAAGTTTTTCAGCTGTCGTTTATCGAACATTTTGTTATTTTTATCTTTCACAAAACTGCGATCGTCCAGTAAAGGGATGTCTCTTCTATATTGTTCACTTAATATAAATTGCATGGGAGTAGAGTCACACCAAATTGAAGAAACGTCTAACCCGGCTTCTGAAGCAACATATCTTATGCTTTGATGGGAATGCAGGTAATAGTGGCGCGGTGCATCAAGCTGAAACCAGTTGGCCTGATATTTCGCAAATGCCTCCGAGCTCACAGTTGGTATCCGTACCAGGATCTTGCCGGAGGGTTTGAGTAGTTGCTTTGCACGCACCAAAGCGTCGACTTGAATAGGCATATGTTCAAGCGAATGATGGAATGTAATTAAATCATATGATCCACTCATCTCTTCCAAAGAGGCTTTTTTGACCAGAAGTTGACCGTTCCAGTACTGGTCATCTGTCAGGAATGGATCAAGTCCCAGCGCCCCCTCCACTCCTGCTTCACGCAGTTCCAGAACGTGCAGTCCAGCTCCTGCACCCACATCAAGAACCTTGCTGTTCGGTTGCACACCAAGTTTCCGATATATATGAAACACGGAATCCCTGTTTGATGACAGGCCAAGTATCCGCTTGGCCCAGGTTGGAGAAGTAAGAATCAGACGCCTTCTAAGCCCTCTCCTCAGCCTTTTGAAGGCCCCTTTGCCAGAAAGACTGTAGCTATAGTAATCGGAAGGGTAATAGCTTGAAATATCAGCAGGAATATTGTCTATCTGCAAGCATCCGCACCTTGCGCATTCGGAATACATAAATTGATGCCGTGTTCCCAGCATCAATTCCTGAACTATAAAGCTCCGCCTAATTTCGCCGCCGCATATCCTGCAGACTTTGAGACCTTGATCAGTATCCAGCGCCAAAATGTTCTCCAAATCACCGGGTGAATTAGTTAGTATCAGAAAGTATGCTCAAAGGGAATCTGTTCTGAATGGTTTTCAATTTCGCCAAATAACGCCAACGTTTAAACCAGCTTTTTGGCAAGCCACAGCGAGCTTGTATCAGGCGGTTGGTAATCCTGTGTTTTGGCAATTCAAATCCTGCATTGTTTCTATCCAGATATCCGGACAGAATTGCGAGGTTCGCCTGGCGTACGTGCTGAAACAGGACTCCAGATCCATGCTTTCTGATGATAAGGCGCTTGTTGCGCTTAAGCAGCGCTTTGGTTTCTCCGGGCATTTTGCCGAAACTGGTGCTGCCGCGATGGTACACAAAAGTATTCTCTGCTACACCCAATTTAAATCCGGCTGCTTTGACTTTTAAGGAATAATCAAGATCTTCGTAATACCCGCGACCGAAGTCTTCATCGAGCATTCCAACTTTTTCCAAAGCGGGTCTGGAAATGGCGACACAAAAGAAATCCAGTCGATATGCTGGCAAGGCAATAATTCCCCCGCCTGCTGCATAACGCAAGCCCTCATTGACTTTTTCTTCCATGCTTCCGGGTCGGGTATAAATGCACTGTTCATTTCCAGCCGCATTGGTTACAGGACCAACCATGCCTAGTTCAGGATCATGGGCAAAATGTTCGACCAATTTGCCGAGCATTCCGGGCGAGGGAAAAGCATCACTGTTTAGCAGAATGATGACATCACCGGTCGCCAGCTTGATACCAACGTTGTTTCCCGCCGCAAAGCCTGCGTTGCAAGGATTGAAAATAAAATTTACATGGTGGAAGCGCTGTTTTGCTTCGTTTAATCGTTGGAGCGTGTTCGCATCGGACGCATTGTCAACGACTATAACTTCCCATTTTTCGAAATCGGAATCAGCTGCCAGTGCAGCCAGGCATTTGCCTGTGGTTTCGTCAAAATTATTGAAACTTAGAATTATTATGCTGATTTTCATACAAGGATAATTAGTTAAATACGAAGTTCAACCAGCCCTCAGGATTCTGGAAAAAACAGGCCCGGCATATTTCGAAATGAAAAGTAATGCCAATATTTTGTAGCGGTTGGCGTTATGCCAGGTCTCCTTGATCAATATCAGATCATGCTGTATTGCATGAGCCCCTCGTGCCACGGGGATGAATCCCATACCCTTGGCCAATGCAATTATGTCTGATTCAACTTTCTGGCCGGGCCAGATTTCCACTGTTTCTACTTCGACGTGAATCAGATATGAACTATCTTGTGCTTTAAGCAGCCCTTCAAGTACCTGGTAAGCGTGTCCTTCGACATCAATCCACATGGCAATACGCTTTTTAGCGGGGTATTCCTGCGCCAAAAAAGAATCCAGGCGAACCGCATCAAGATGTACCTTCTCCGTCACCATGCCTTGCTGTTCACGCCTCATTGCCGAACTCGTCCCTTTGTTGACGGCTGCAATTGTGTTAATCGACTTCTGCACAAAAAATGATCGGTTTCCTTCCTGATTCGACACGAGACGATGTACTACTCGAACTCCGGATTTCTGCAGATCAACATCAGCGCACATCGCCCTGTAATTGTCTGGATTTCCTTCAAAAGCCACAACCTCAGCATTCGGGATCAGTTGTTTGAATTTCTTCGAATCGGAGCCATCCATACTTCCCACGTCCAGAATCAAGTCCGGATCGAGCAGCCAAAGGAGTGAGTGAAAAGCGTATTTGGTTCGTATAGTAAGAGGGGGCATAAGCTGTTAGGAGGGAGATAAATTTGCGTTCAATAAACGAGACGTCCAGGAATTGATCTGCTGAACAGCATGGTAGGTGGTATAGGGGGTTGGTATTTTCGAATCAGCCAGATCATTTTCAGCCCAACGCAAGTATAGCTCTTCCAATGCTTTGGCGATTTCTTCAATATCATCCGCCACTACAGCCCAGTGTCCCAATTCCCGAAGCATACGTTCCATTTGCGGGTTACGCCAAAACAGCGTCAGGATCGGGCGCTTTGTCCATAGGTATTCATACATCTTCGACGGAATGTACTCCTCGCAGAAGGGCACGGTACCGTGCAGCAGCAACAGGCAATCGGCCGCATTCATGCGCTTGAGAACCCGGTCTCTGCCGCTCTCACCCGTTTTGGGATCGGTCTCAAGTCGCCCGAATTGTTCGATCATCTCGGGGTGCGGGAATTCTCTTATGGCGCGTGCGGAAACGGGGTCAACGCCACCGCCATAAAGATGCAGACGTATATGCTCAGCATATTGCGGGTGCTTCTCCAGCATCTTGCGCAGACCGAGCAGGAATATCTCCAGATTGCGCGTCTCGGCCAAGGACCCAAAATGGCCGATGACCAGTTGCTTGCCGTGCTGATAGGGTATTCGCGTGAAATCAGGGGGGTTGGCACCCGGGATCAGGCAGTGTCCCTTGTCTCCGAGTTCCGGATGGCGCGCGCGTGCGCGCGCCAAGGCCTCATCGGTAAACCACCAGACAACATCGGCATGTTTGCAAATTATTCCTTCCAGCCATGCAGAAAACCGCTGCCGTATGCGGCTTTTGGATAATCCCGGAAAGATCATGGGATCATGAATCTCGGCAATCCACGGCAATCCGGATTTGCGTGATAACCAATAGCCGCCAAGGTGGGCGGAATAGGAGCCGCCGGTCGAATAAATTAGTACGGGTTCGCGTTTTTGGATGATGCGCACCCCGGCGAAATAGGCCGTAATCGCCCAGGACCAATGCGTTTCAATGCGGATGAATATCTTCTCGATCAGGATGAAGGGCAATAATACGAGAGAAATCGCTGTCATTGTGATCCGGTAAAGGAATCGCGAAGCGATTCGTTGTTTCAGAAAGTGGCGCAAATCAAAACGCAGAGCCACCGGACCGGCCGGCAGAACTTGATGGTGTTCGATCTCTTTGTCTTTTCTGCCGGTAATTGCGCTGATGACAACAGGCTCGATACCGAGCTTGAGCAGGTGCGGAATTTTGTCGGTAATGGTCTGGCTCGCAGCGCGGCCATCCATGTTGAAGCCGTGAGAAAGAATAAGCCAGACCTGCTTGCCGTTATCGCTCATACGCAATCACCATTTACCTGGATCAGGATGCCAGTTTTGAATTTATTCAACATGCACCGCACCCGCATTTGAAAACTGGATTCGATGCAGCTGAGCATAAACGCCATTCCTGGTCAGCAACTCACGATGCGTGCCAACTTCGACAATTTCTCCTTTTTGCAGCACAACGATGCGATCCGCTTTTTCAATGGTAGACAGACGATGTGCGATGACCAGGGATGTGCGTCCCTGCATCAAGGTGTCCAAAGCGGCCTGAACATGGCGTTCGGACTCGCTATCAAGAGCGGATGTGGCTTCGTCAAGAATAAGGATGGGCGCATTCTTGAGAATGGCGCGAGCGATGGCGATGCGTTGGCGCTGCCCTCCGGAAAGCTTTACGCCCCGTTCACCGACCAGCGTGTTCAAGCCTTGTGGCATTTCGCTTATGAATTCCATCGCATGTGCCGCTCTGGCGGCGGCGACGATTTCAGCTTCCGGAACTTCGCGCATCTGGCCGTAAGCGATATTGGCAGCGACTGTGTCGTTGAATAACACCACTTCCTGACTCACCAGAGCGATGTTAGCCCGCAAACTTGCCAGCGTAAGATCCGCAAGATTATGGCCGTCCAGCGTAATGCGTCCGCTGCTTGGCTGATAGAAACGCGGAACCAGATTGGCCAGTGTGCTTTTGCCTCCGCCGGAGGCGCCCACCAAGGCAACGGCCTGGCCCTCCGGAATTTCCAGACAGATGTCACGCAAGGCCAGCTTGTCATCCTGTTGGTAAGACAGGCTTACGTGTTCAAATCCTATTCGCCCATTGGCGCGTTTTATGGTCACGTTCCCGGTGTCGACTTCACCCGGCGTATCGAGCAATTCAAATACGCTTTCCGATGCCGCCAGTCCGCGCTGCAAAAATTCGCTTACGGCAGTCAGGCGCTTAATCGGCGTCGTCAGCATCAGCATCGCTGCGATGAACGAAAGAAAACCGCCTACCGTGGTTTCATCGTTGTGTGATTGCACTGTGGCGAGATAGACGATTACGGCCAGCGCGATTGCGGCAATCATCTGCACAATAGGTACGTTGGCCGCTGCTGCTGTCGCCTGTTTCATGGTGTGGCGTCGTACCCAGTTGGCCTGGTCGCTGAAACGGTCGCTTTCATATGACTGGCCGCCAAACAGCTTGACCACCTTATGTGCAGCAACACTTTCTTCTATTACCTGGGTGATATCGCCCATCGCCAACTGAGAATTGCGGCTGGCATCGCGCAATCTGCTGTTGATGATTCTCAAGATGAATGCAATCACGGGGACCATTATCAAACTGAGCAGGGTGAGCTTCCAATTCAGGTAAAACAGCCAACCGAGCAAACCGACAATGATGATTGAATCCCGGACTAAAACCGTCACTACATTGGTGGCGGCAGCAGTTACCTGGGTTACATCAAAAGTGAGTTTGGAGATGAGATTACCGGTGGCATGGTCGTCAAAATAATGTGTGGGAAGGGTCAGAAGTTTGTCGAACATTTTCTTGCGCAAATCCATGACAACTTTGTTGCCGACCCAGCCTATGGCGTAGGTGCCTACGAATGATGAAGCGCCGCGCACAAAGAAAATCAGCACAATCAGCAGCGGTGCAAGCTTGATGACGGTGTCATCTTTGTGAATGAAAGTGCCATCCAGCATGGGTTTTAGCAAGGCCGGCAGCAGTGGTTCGGTTGCGGCCGTTACGGCCATGGCAATGATGGATAGTGCGAAGGTGCGCCAATAAGGTTTGACGTAACCGAGAAGACGCAAATAAAGCTGAGCGCTGGTAAGATTCATGGCGCGCATTTTAGCAGAAAACAGAGTGCCGGCTTCTTCAGATAGTTGTTATGTTTACCTTTTTGTTCAATGCTTCACTCGTTAACCGGGCGGGTTATGAAATTGAGTTCCTGATGCATCTACAGCATCATGTGGCGAATCACTGGACAGGTGCAGTAATCTGTAACAGGCAGACATTAATCTGTAACTGGCAGCATTCTTCGCCCAGGCGATAGAATGAATATTCGCAGTTTTCAAACAATGGGTAAGTAATGGCAACTTATGCAGTAGGGGATATTCAGGGGTGCTGCGAAGAGCTTGAGCAATTGCTGGAGCAGATTCGTTTCGATCCGGCCCAGGACAAACTCTGGCTGGTGGGCGATCTGGTCAATCGCGGACCGGATTCATTGCAAGTGCTGCGTCTGGTCAAATCACTGGGTGATAGCGCCATTACCGTTCTTGGCAATCATGATCTGCATTTGCTGGCAGTGGCCGAAGGTACTGCAGCACTGCATCGCAGCGATACGCTGGATGAAGTATTGCACGCGCCGGATCGTGACGAATTACTTGCCTGGCTGCGCCGGCAACGGCTGTTGCATGTTGAAGAAGACTACGTGCTGGTCCATGCCGGGCTATTGCCGCAATGGAGTGTCAAACAGGCAGCCAGCCTCGCTCACGAGGTCGAAAGTGCCCTGCGCGGTGATGACTATGTTAACTTTCTTTCGCACATGTACGGCAACGCCCCGCATAACTGGGATGATGACCTTGGCGGTTTCAAACGCCTGCGCATCATCACTAATGTTCTAACCCGCCTGCGCATTTGCACCCAGCAAGGCGAGATGGAATTCAAATTTAAAGGGGTGGTTGAAAGTGTCCCGACAGGCTATTTGCCGTGGTTCGAAGTGCCGAAGCGCAAGAGCCGGAAAGCCACTGTCATATTCGGTCACTGGTCTGCATTGGGGTTGAAGGTTACACCCAACACCATCGCACTGGATACGGGATGCCTGTGGGGTGGGCCGATGACTGCCATCCGGCTGGAAGACCGCCAGCTCTTTCAGGTGAGCTGCAACAACCCCGTGGCGAAAAACTGGTAGGGCTGAATCAATATCTGCGCTTCTGTTGCGGGGCAGCTGGGCCGCGACCTTCAATATGGCGAAACGTGATGCGTCCCTTGTTCAGGTCGTAGGGTGAAAGTTCCAGAGAAACCTTGTCACCCGCCACGATACGGATATGGTGTTTTTGCATTTTGCCTGCGCTATAAGCGATTAGCGAATGCCCATTGTCCAGCGTCACACGATAGCGCGAGTCGGGCAGAATTTCGTCTACTACGCCATTCATTTCAAGAAGTTCTTCTTTGGCCATGCCAAATCTCCCGGGAGAAAATAATATGAAAAAGCCCGGCGGATACCGGGCTTATGGACAGGACTGACAGCAAGACGAAACGCCATGCCTGCCTGTCCATTTATTCCGCTGCGCGGATGTTCGATGCCTGCTGACCTTTGGGGCCGGCAGTAACATCGAAGCTGACTTGCTGACCTTCGGTCAGGGTCTTGAACCCCGAACTCTGGATCGCGGAAAAGTGGGCGAAAAGATCATCCCCGCCATCTGCCGGGGTGATGAAGCCGAAGCCCTTGGAATCGTTGAACCACTTAACTGTACCTGTTGCCATGATGAATCTCCTTATAAACACATAATAGGGACGAACCCCCTAACCAAGGCGATGATCAAGACGGCAAGAAGATGAAGTGATGAATTACCGCAGAATACGGAGACTGACCAGACAACTACAACAGAACTTGAGAATCGCGGAGCGCACTATGCGTGATATCGCGTGGAAATGCAAACGAAATAATCAGTCAAGTGCGGCCAGCAATCTGCGCATCATCTGCTCCGCCTGGCTTGCATATCCGCTGCCGAACAGATTGGCATGATTAAGGATGTGATACAGGTTGTACAGGCCGCGGCGCGCTGCATAACCCGCATGCAGCGGCCATGCAGCGTGATAAGCCGTATAGAAACCCTCCGGAAAGCCGCCAAAGAGCTCAGTCATGGCCAGATCGCATTCGCGGTCGCCGTAATAGGCGGCGGGGTCGAAGATGACTGGTGTATCGTCCGCGAGAAAAGCGTGATTGCCGCCCCACAGGTCGCCATGCAACAGTGAAGGCTGCGGCGTGTAATCCTCGAAGAAATGGGGCAGGGCATCCAGCAGTTTCCGCCCCAGATCCTGCAATTGACCGCCATAGCCATTTTCAGTTGCGAGATGCAATTGAAAGCCCAGACGCTGTTCGCGCCAGAATGAGATCCAGTCATCGCTCCATTTATTTGGCTGCGCTGTGGTACCGATGAAATTGTCCTGATGGAAGCCGAAACGCTTGGCAGTGCATCGATGCAGAGCGGCGAGCTGAGTGCCAAGCTGGCGCGCATCGCCGCGGGAACTTAAGTGCAGATGTTCCAATACCAGAAAACTCCGGTTATCTGCTATGCCGTGTGCGATGGGGCGCGGTACGCGCAGGGTATCGGTCGCAGCAATGGCGGCGAGGCTTGCCGCTTCGGCGATGAACATCGGGTGATGCTTCGAATCGTTGAGTTTGAGAAAATAGCGTTTGCCATCCGTCCCTTCCAGGCAAAACGTCTCATTAATACTGCCACCGCCGACGGCAGTTGCACAATGCACTTCGAACGGGCGGTGCGTCGCCTCGTATATGGCGGCACAGAGTTGCGAATACAAAACCTGTTTCACGCCTTGAGTGCCCTCCTTGGCCCTGTCATTCCGGCGTGGTACGGAATGACAGCATATTCGTTACAACATGATGCGCGAGCCGAAATGCTTCTTGTATAGCTCGGCCAATTCGATACGAGTGTATTTGTGATTCTGGCCGCCGCGGCTGGCGATCTTGAGCGAGCCCATCAGCGAGGCCAGGCGTCCCGTGATTTCCCAATCCCAGCCCTGCTGGATGCCGTGCAGCAAACCGGCGCGATAAGCATCTCCGCAGCCGGTCGGATCGACAATGGCCGTGGGTTTCGGCGTGGGAATCGCGATCTGCTTGCCATCGGCATAAATGAGCGAACCGTCGCCGCCCAGCGTGACGATCAGCGCTTTCACGCGTTGTGCAATGTCGGCCAGGGTTTTGCCGGTCTTGTCCTGCAGCATCCTGGCTTCGTAATCGTTTACCGTGACATAAGTCGCCTGCTCGACAAAATCCAGCAACTCATTGCCGGAAAACATCGGCATGCCCTGGCCCGGATCAAACACGAAAGGAATGCCTGCTTCGGCAAATTCGCGCGCATGATTGATCATGCCATCGCAGCCGTCCGGCGAAACGATGCCGAGCGTGACTTCCCTGGCGTCATTGACGTGGTTGAGGTGCGACATGCCCATGGCGCCGGGATGGAAGGCCGTGATCTGGTTGTCGTCGAGGTCGGTGGTGATGAAGGCCTGACCGGTAAAACTGTCCGGTACATGGCGGATATGCGTTTGCAGCAGGCCAACGTTTTCCAGGCGCTGCGTGTATGGGCCGAAGTCGTCGCCCACGGTCGCCATGATCAGCGGGTGTCCGCCCAGCAATTGCAGATTGTAGGCAATGTTTCCTGCGCAACCGCCGTATTCGCGGCGCATCTCAGGCACCAGAAAGGCGACATTGAGGATGTGGATCTGCTCGGGCAGGATGTGTTTTTTGAATTGATCCTTGAACACCATGATGGTGTCGTAGGCCATGGAACCGCAGATGAGAGTTTTCATTTGATCAATAGCGTGGTGGTGACGGTGATGAATTATAACTGTGACTAGTCCTGATTTTTATCCAAATCCTTTATAAACACGGCGATCAGGTCATCAATCCGCTCCGGCTTTTTGACGAAATGAAATCCGGCATGGTTGGCCGACGTTCCATCGTCAGAACTTGAGGGCTTGGTAAAACGCAATTCAAGATCGGCAATCACGGTGTCGCCATTGGGCGCGATGATGCGGCAGCCCTTCAGTATCGTTCCTTTTTCAAGGATGATGTCAGGATCGTAGATCATGCCTCCCAGTCCGTCGTGACTGATATCGGTAATTTTCGATTCGAACGTAATGCCTTCTGTCGTATTTGCAACGCAGCGTAATGAAATGTCGGGCGAAATCGGAACGCGCAGACGGCTCCGGCGATTATGCAGTACGAGCGATGTCGGCAAATTAAATCGAATGACAGGCTTGTCGGCGATTTGCATTTTTCTGGGCGTGGTGGCGATGAAGGTGAAGAGCAAGCCCTGATTATCGGCGATGGTGAATTTGACGGATGGTGTGTCCAGCAGCAGGGCGTTGATCGAATGCTGGGTGCCATACGTAATGAAAAAATGATCATTGCCAACGTCGACAAAAAGAATCTGGGAGGCAAAGAAATGCCCATCCTTGAGTTCCGCCGTGATGGGACTGTTTTTGAGTGCCTGCAACTGTAAAAGTCGGCAGATCTCGATGCGAGAATGAAACAGCAGGTTCTCAGTTCGTGATTTCCCGACGGGAATGGCAGGATCAGACATGCGTTACTGTTTTCAGCGCAATACTGCCAGCGCTGCGTCGTAATCCGGTTCGTGTTTGATGTCATCCACCAGTTCGGCATGGGTGATCTTGTCCTTTTCATCCAGCACCAACACGGCACGGGCCGTGACCCCGGCCAAAGCGGTGTCGGCGATCTTCACGCCGTAGTTGCGCATGAAATCGCGACCGCGCATCAGCGACAACGTAACGACATTTTCCAGACCTTCCGCTACACAGAAGCGGTTCATGGCGAACGGCAGGTCGGCCGAGATCACCAGCACCACGGTGTTGTTCAGTTTGCCTGCCGCTTCGTTGAATTTGCGCGTGGAAGTGGCGCACACGGCCGTATCCAGGCTGGGTACGATGTTGAGCACTTTGCGCTTGCCGGCAAAATCCTGCAATGAGACATCTTTCAGATCCTTGTCTACCAGCGTGAAATCGGGGGCTTGCTGGCCCACGCTGGGGAAAGTACCGAACAGTGTGACGGGCGCACCGCCGAGTTTGGTAGAAGGTTTTTCCTGATTGTCTTTGGCCATGATGGGTCTCCTGAGAAATTACGGCTGAATCGGCGGGCAGGCGCAAACCAGATTTTTGTCGCCATATACATTATCCACCCGCGCCACCGCAGGCCAGAATTTATTTTCGCGCACCCACGCCAGTGGATAAGCCGCCTGTTCGCGCGAGTAAGGACGCGTCCACTCATTGGCGCACACCGATTTTGCGGTATGCGGCGCATGCTTGAGAATGTTGTCCTTCCTGTCTACTTTGCCCGTGACGACTTCCTCGATTTCCTTGCGGATAGCGATCATCGCGTCGCAGAAGCGGTCCAGCTCGGCTTTCGATTCGCTTTCGGTCGGCTCCACCATCAAGGTGTCCACCACGGGGAAGGAAGTGGTCGGTGCATGGAAACCGAAGTCCATCAGGCGCTTGGCGATGTCGGCTACTTCTACGCCTTCTTTCTTCCATTCGCGGCAGTCGAGGATCATCTCGTGCGCGCAACGGCCGTTGCTGCCGCTGTACAGCGTGGCGTAGCTGTCCTTGAGCGATTCCTTGATGTAATTCGCATTCAGGATCGCCATTTTCGTCGCTTCGGTCAGCCCTTCGCCACCCATCATTTTGATGTAGCCGTATGAGATCAGCAGGATCAGCGCGCTGCCATAGGGTGCCGCGGCTACCGCGTGGATGCCTTGTGCGCCGCCGGTTTTAACCACCGGATGCGAAGGCAGAAACGGGGCGAGATGTGCTGCTACACCGATGGGACCTGCGCCCGGTCCGCCGCCGCCATGCGGGATGGCGAAGGTCTTGTGCAGGTTGAGGTGGCACACGTCCGCACCGATGGTGGCCGGATTGGTCAGGCCCACCTGTGCGTTCATGTTGGCGCCGTCCATGTACACCTGACCGCCGTTGGCGTGGATGATCGCGGTGATGTCCTTGATGCTCTCTTCGTAAACGCCGTGCGTGCTGGGATAGGTCACCATCAGGCAGGACAGGTCGTCCTTGTGTTCTTCGGCTTTCGCGCGCAGGTCGTCCACGTCGATGTTGCCTTTGCTGTCGCATTTCACGATCACGATATCCATGCCACACATCGCAGCACTCGCCGGGTTGGTGCCATGCGCGGAGGAGGGGATCAACACCACGTTGCGCTGCGTATCACCGCGCGAGCGGTGCCAGGCCTGGATCACCAGCAGACCGGCATATTCGCCGGAGGCCCCGCTGTTGGGCTGGAAACTTATCTGTGCGAAACCGGTGATCTCGGACAGGTCTGCGTCCAGCGCGGCGATCAGTTCCTGATATCCCGCCGCCTGCTCCAGCGGTACGAAGGGGTGCAGATTGGCAAATGCAGGCCAGGTCAGTCCCAGCATTTCGGAGGCCGCGTTGAGCTTCATGGTGCAGGAGCCCAGCGAGATCATGGAATGCGTGAGCGACAGGTCCTTGTTCTCCAGCCGTTTGATGTAACGCATCATCTCGGTCTCGGAATGATAGCTGTTGAACACCGGATGGCTCAGGATGGCCGACTGGCGCGTCTTGATGAGCAATGCCCGTGCGGCGACTTGCGTAGCGGTAACGGCAGGCGCGGCCTTGCCTGTTGCCTGTGCGAACACGGCGAGAATGGCGTTGAGGTCATCGAGCGAAGTGGTTTCGTCCAGCGAGATGCCCATCCCGTCAGTGCCGTAATGGAAATTGATCTGCGCAGTTTCGGCCAGCGTGCGGATTTTCACGTTGTCGGTGTGCATGAGCTTGATGGTGTCGAAGAACACGCCGTCGGCCAGCTTGTAACCGAGTTTCTTCAATTCGTTTGCCAGCAGGGCGGTGGAACGATGCACCTGTGCGGCGATGCCGCGCAACCCTTCCGCCCCATGATACACCGCGTAGAACCCGGCCATGATGGCCAGCAGCGCCTGTGCGGTACAGATGTTGGAAGTGGCCTTCTCGCGGCGGATGTGTTGCTCGCGAGTTTGCAGCGCCATGCGCAGTGCGGGGTTGCCGTCGGCGTCCAACGACACGCCGATGATGCGGCCCGGCATCGAGCGCTTGTGCGCATTGCGGCAGGCGAAATAGGCGGCGTGCGGGCCACCGTAGCCCATCGGCACGCCGAAACGCTGCGTCGATCCCAGCACTACATCCGCACCCCATTCGCCCGGCGGTGTGAGCAGCACCAGGCTGAGAATATCGGCGGCAACCGCGATGGTCATGCCATTGGCCTTGGCGCGCTTTACGAAGTCGGCGTAGTCATGCACCGTGCCGTCGGCGGTCGGATATTGCAGCAGCGCGCCATACAGCTTGTCGTTCAGCGTGAGCGTCCTGAAATCGCCGATCACCAGTTCGATGCCCAGCGGTTCTGCGCGCGTTTTCAGCAGCTCAATGGTCTGCGGGAAGCATTCGTTCGACACGAAGAAACTGTTCTTGCCCGCAGCGGCATCCTCGCGCGAGCGCAGTCCGTGCAGCATGTGCATCGCCTCGGCGGCGGCAGTCGCTTCGTCCAGCAGCGAGGCGTTGGCGATCTCCATGCCGGTCAAGTCCATGATCATGGTCTGGAAGTTCAGCAGCGCTTCCAGGCGACCCTGCGCGATCTCGGCCTGGTAAGGTGTGTATGCGGTGTACCAGCCCGGGTTCTCCAGCACGTTGCGCTGGATCACGGGCGGCAGCACGGTATCGTAGTACCCCAGACCGATGTAACTCTTGTACAGCTTGTTCTTCGCCGCGATGCCGCGCAGATGGTTGAGGAAAGCATGCTCGCTCATGCCATCGGGCAGGTTCAATGGTTTTTTCAGGCGGATGGCAGCGGGAACGGTCTGGTCGATCAGCGCATCGAGCGACGGCGCATTGATCTTTTTCAGCATGGCCTGCACGTCTTGCGCGCTCGGGCCGTTATGGCGGGTGAAAAATTGGTCGGTATTGGTCATTTCGGAGGCCATAGGTTGAGGGGATTGACTATCGGGGAAGGGAGAAGGGAACGCACCTACGGTGCTCAAGGGGGAAGGGTGAAACCAAGGCGCGCTTTGCGCGCCACCCTTCCCTCTTCTCTCTTTACCCTTCCCAGCCTTTAATGTGCTTCGCTATCTACATGCGCCTGATAAGCAGCAGCGTCCAGCAAGGCGGCGACGTCCGCCGCATTGTCCGGTTTCATCTTGAAGATCCAGGCGCCGTAGGGATCACTGTTGATGGCTTCCGGTGCGCTATCCAGATCGCCGTTGGCGGCAACGACTTCACCGGACACGGGCGCATACACGTCGGCGGCTGCCTTAACCGATTCCACCACGGCGCATTCTTCCTTGGCCTTCAGCTTACGTCCTGCGGCAGGCGCTTCGACGAACACCATGTCGCCCAGCAGTTCCTGCGCGTGTTGCGTGATGCCGACCGTGATCGTGCCGTCAGCTTCGGTTTTGACCCACTCGTGGGAGGATGTGTATTTCAGGTCGCTTGGATTGCTCATAGTTGTTCTCCAAAAAATGATGTTTGACTTAGAAACCATTTTTATCCACGAAATACACGAAAATCACGAACGGCGATGCGGGGTTTTTCGTGTTATTTCGTGCTTTTCGTGGACATTTGCTTTTGACTTAAATTACTGCTTTACCGTTACGGGCGAATGGATACTTTACTACTTTTGCGTTCAACAATTTGTCGCGGATCTCGACTTGCACCGTGTCGCCGATCTGTACGCCGTTCGGTACGCGCGCCAGTGCGATGGATTTTTCCAGGGTCGGAGAAAAGCTGCCGCTGGTGATCTCACCTTCGCCTTGTGCGGATTTCACTTTCTGGTGCCCGCGCAATACGCCGCGATCCTGCAGCACTAGCCCGACCAGCTTCTTCGTTGGCGGATTTGCCAGCAGCGCAGTCTTGCCGATGAAGTCGCGTTCGCTCTTCAGGTCCACCGTCCAGGCCAGACCTGATTCCAGCGGGCCGACCGTCTCGTCCATGTCCTGGCCGTAGAGGTTCATGCCGGCTTCCAGCCGCAGCGTGTCGCGTGCGCCGAGACCGATGGGTTTGACACCGGCCTTGTTCAGGTCGTACCAGAATGCCTCGGCCTTTTCTTTAGGCAACATCACCTCGAAGCCGTCTTCGCCGGTATAGCCAGTGCGAGCGATGAAATATTCGCCGCAATCGGCAGCCTGGAAATTCACCAGATTCTCTGTCGCAGCCCTGGTCTGCGGCAGCACTTGCCATACCTTGGCACGCGCATTCGGGCCCTGGATGGCGACCATGGCAAGGTCGTCACGCGAGGTGATGGTGATGGATTTTATTCCCTCTCCCGCAGGCGGGAGAGGGTTAGGGTGAGGGTCTTTGAACTCAGCCGCTTGTGATTTCATCCAGGCGATATCCTTGTCCGCCGTGCCCGCGTTGACCACGATGCGGAACCACTGCTCGGTCATGAAATAGATGATGAGGTCGTCGATCACGCCGCCGTCCGGGCGCAGCATGGCAGAATACAGTGCCTTGCCGGGCACGGTGATTTTGTCGGCATTATTCGCCAGCAGATAGCGCAGGAAGGCGCGTACGCCGTCGCCCTTGGCATCGACGACACGCATGTGGCACACGTCGAACATGCCGCAGTCGTTGCGCACCTGATGGTGTTCGTCGATCTGCGAACCGTAGTTGACCGGCATGTCCCAGCCGCCAAAATCCACCATCTTGGCGCCCATGGCACGGTGGGCTGCATTCAAAGGAGTTTGTTTGAGAGTCATGTTCGCTTTCAGAGCAATAAAAAAGGGCGAGGCCACATAGCCTCGCCCCCATCTGTCCTTGGTACCTGAGAGATTGCAATGATCGTTGCGTGCCCCTTCGGTGGCTGAGTTAACAGCGCTCTCCAGATTCGCCTGTTCCGGTTGGTTCATGAGCCTGAGCGGTTTCGGGTATTGCGCCTTCGGCGGTGCCTTGAATCGGCACGCTCTCCCAACCGGCCTGAACGGCAGGGCGGATTATACCGGAAGTTATTTCCATGGTTGGGAAAGAGAATACCCGACATGCATCATGTGGATATGGTCTGAAATCTTTTTAGAAAAAGTACTTTACTTCGGATAGAACAGGAACACGCGATATCCCGACGGCTTGAGGTCGGTCGTGTTCATGCGCAGTCTGATGTCTAGATCGCGGTGGGCCGGGACGCCCAGCTTGCCGTCATCGCCTTTTTTCAGGTAATCCGACGGGTGAAATACGCGGCGGGCGATGGCCTGATCCTGGCTGTTGGTAAGCGTAAGCTCCAGACTGGGATGCGCCAAGGCATAAGGGGCGCGATTGTGAACCAGGACTTGCAGTATGACAAGATTGCTTTTGTTAGGGTCGGCTTCCAGTTCGGATGAGTCGATGGCAATCAGGCCTGCGTTTTGCGGCAATGCAACAGTACAGTGAAGTATTGCACAATATTTCGCCAGCAAAGGCTTTGTCCCGGGCAAGCGCGCACCGAGTTCGACACGGAAGTAATAGGCGAATTGTGCAAGAAGCATCAGAACCAGGAATAGCGCAAATAGAATGCCGTACCAGTTTATCTTGTGTGCTGGTTGTTCCAGGACTTCGTCGGTCAGCTCTTCGACAAACCGGACTTGCTGTGCCAGCGTTGTACGTTCTGCTTCCAGTTCGGGGATGTTGGGTATGGGCGTGAGATCGGATTCGCCTGGCTGGAAATCGTACCCTATAGGCAAACTGAGTTGCCGTCCGGACTCATCGTCATGCAGGTATTTCTGAGCATCGAAGATGTTGTGACAACGCCCGCAACGCACCAGGCCGTCATGGGCGTTGAGTTGAGCATCGGTCACCTTGAAACGTGCGCTGCATTTGGGGCATCTTGTAATTTCAGTCATCGAACGCCTCTAGAAATTCAGAATTTCGGGATGTAGCGCAAGGCGCATGGCGCGTAGCGACTGAGACATACCGTTCTGGTAGGCGAAGGAGCGAGCACCAGGCAACGCCGCGATGCGCCCGAAAAATGAATTTATTGAGGTGTTCATTTCTTTTTGCCGGATACACAACACCATCCATCTTCCAATACGGCGGGCGCGAGGTCAAACCATTGCGCGTAAATGCGCATGATTTCATCCGCCTGTTCGGCAAGGATACCGGAAAGCACGATACGGCCTCCTGGTTTTGTAGTTCCTGCCAGAAGCGGAGCCAGCGCGCGCAGGGGATTGGTAAGAATATTGGCAACAACAATGTCATATTGGGAGAGTAATACGTCCTCGGGAAGTTGGAAGTCGGCGCGTACCTGGTTGGCAAGTGCATTGTCGCGGCTTGAAGCCACGGCTTGCGGGTCAACATCCACTCCGATGGCGCTGGCTGCGCCCAGCTTCATGGCCGCGATGGCGAGAATGCCTGAACCGCATCCGTAATCAAGCAGCGCTTCGCCGCCCATGATGTTCCCGTCCAGCCAGCGCAGACACAGGCGGGTGGTGGGATGGCTGCCGGTACCGAAGGCCAGTCCGGGATCAAGTACGATATTGATTGCCGCAGGATCGGCCGGGGTATGCCAAGTCGGCACGATCCACAGCCGTTGCGAGATGCGGATGGGGTCGAACTGCGCCTGGGTGAGGCGTACCCAGTCGTTCTCTTCCAGCGTTTCAATGTTGTGTTCTGGCGGGGTGTTAATGCCGAGATCGGCATAACTGGCCTGCAGGATGCCATCAACATCGGCATTGTTTTCGAACAGGGCGTTGATAAGATTGTGTTGCCAGACCGTAACAGGGAGTTCGCCCGGCTCGCCGAATATGGCCTGCTCATCGGGTGTATCGGCATCGGCATCCAGCATGTCGACAGAAAGGGCGCCGCGGGCCAACAGTGCCTCGCTCAATGCTTCAGCGTATTCGGCCTCAGCGTGTACGGATAGCGAGAGCCAGGGCACCGATTACTTCCCCTTTTTTTCTGCCAGCTTGTGTTCCAGGTAATGGATGCTGGTGCCGCCTTGCACGAAGGCGGCGTCGTTCATTAATTCCTGATGCAACGGGATGTTGGTGTTGATCCCCTCCACCACCATCTCGGACAATGCCGTGCGCATGCGGGCAATGGCCTGATCGCGTGTGTCACCGTAAGCGATGATCTTGCCGATCATGGAATCGTAATGCGGCGGGATGAAGTAGTTGTTGTATACATGCGAATCAACACGGATGCCGGGGCCGCCGGGCACGTGCCAGTTGGTGATGCGACCGGGCGACGGCACAAAGGTATAAGGATGCTCGGCATTGATGCGACACTCCACGGCATGGCCGCGGAATTCGATGTCCTTCTGGCGCAGCGTCATTTTCTCGCCGGCAGCTATGCGGATTTGCTGCTGCACAATGTCGACGCCAGTGATCATTTCAGTGACCGGGTGCTCGACCTGCACACGCGTGTTCATTTCGATGAAATAGAATTCGTCGTTTTCATACAGGAACTCGAACGTGCCAGCACCGCGATAACCGATCTTGCGGCAGGCCTCGGCACAACGCTCGCCTATTTTGTCGCGCAACCTGGGATTGAGGTGCGGAGCCGGTGCTTCTTCGATGATTTTCTGGTGACGGCGCTGCATGGAGCAGTCGCGCTCGCCAAGGTACACCGCGTTCCCGTGCTGGTCGGCCAGTATCTGAATTTCAATATGGCGCGGGTTTTCCAGGAATTTTTCCATGTAAACCATGGGATTGTTGAATGCCGCTTGTGCCTCGGTTCTGGTCATGGTCACCGCATTGATCAGTGCGGCCTCGGTATGCACCACGCGCATGCCGCGACCGCCGCCGCCGCCTGCGGCCTTGATGATGACCGGGTAGCCGATTTGTTTGGCGATCTTGATGATCTCGGCCGGGTCTTCCGGCAAGGCGCCTTCAACACCGGGTACGCAGGGCACCCCAGCCTTTTTCATCGCGCTTTTGGCTGAGACTTTGTCGCCCATCAGACGGATGGTCTCGGCGCGCGGGCCGATGAACACGAAGCCGGATTTTTCGCAGCGCTCGGAAAAGTCGGCACTCTCTGACAGAAAACCATAGCCGGGGTGGATGGCCTGTGCGTCGGTCACTTCTGCCGCGCTGATGATGGCGGGCACATGCAGATAGCTCTGGCCGGAGGGCGGTGGGCCAATGCAGACGGATTCATCGGCCAGCTTCACATACTTGGCATCGGCATCGGCATCGGAATGCACCGCGACGGTTTTGATGCCCATTTCACGGCAGGCACGCTGGATACGCAGCGCAATCTCGCCTCGATTGGCAATCAGTATTTTTTCAAACATAACAGGTTTTTCCGGTGGTGCAGGAGCTCTTGCTTTGCGTTCGAATACAGCCATGGCGGATTAACCGATGATGAACAGCGGTTGGCCGAACTCGACAGCCTGGCCGTTCTCTACAAGGATGGCTTTGATCACGCCGGTTTTGTCTGCTTCGATTTCGTTCAGCAGTTTCATTGCCTCAATGATGCAAAGGGTGTCGCCTTCGTTTACGCTTTGTCCAACATCAACAAAGGGGTTGGCGCCGGGAGAAGGAGAGCGGTAGAAGCTGCCAACCATGGGTGATTTAACGACATGGCCTTCAGGCAGGGCAGGAGCGGCTGGAGCAGCAGCAACCTCTGCTGCAGGCGCAGCCATCGGCGCAGCGGTATACACCTGCTGCACGGGGGCGGCAACCGAGCTTGCCCGGGAAATACGCACATGTTCTTCGCCTTCTGTCAGTTCCAGTTCGGCGATCCCCGAGTTTTCAACCAGCTCGATCAGCGTTTTCAGCTTGCGTAGATCCATTATTTACTCCTTAAACAGAATGTTGTAATGCAAATTGCAGTGCAAGTTCGTAGCCCATAGCGCCCAGACCGCTGATGACGCCGGTCGCGATATCGGAAAAATAGGATTCCTTGCGGAAGGCTTCGCGGGCATGCACGTTGGAAAGATGTATTTCGATGAATGGGATGGCTACCGCAGCCAACGCGTCGCGCAGGGAAACACTGGTATGGGTGAATGCTGCCGGGTTGATAATGATGAAGTCCGTACCGTCGGTACGCGCCTTCTGCACACGGTCAACCAGCTCTGCTTCGGCGTTACTCTGCAGGTGGGCCAGTTTTGCCCCCTTAGATTCCGCTAATGTCGTTAACTTGGCATTAATTTCGCCTAACGTGACGCGACCATACACCTCCGGCTCACGAGTGCCGAGCAGGTTCAGGTTGGGGCCGTGCAGTACGAGGATGTTCTTCATGGGGGGCGGAGTTTGCCGAAAAAGAGGGAAATTGTCCACCTTTTCGGCGAATTTAAGAAAAACAGCCTGTTAGCAGGGGGTCAGAAGCCATGAAAGAGACAGAATGCTAAAGCGACGCCGGTAACCGGACCTCCCGGCTTCCGGAATGCCAGCTCAAAGTCCCGCGCGCTTCAGCGATTCCATGAATTGGGCGACATCCTGGTAGCCGATAACGCGAGAACCGGTTTGTTCCTTGCCGTGACGGTCGAAAAACAGGATCGCAGGCGGTCCAAAAAGCTGGAAGCGGTGCAACAAGGCCTTGTCGTCTGCATTGTTGGCGGTGACATCGGCTTGCAGCAGTATCGTGTTCTTCAATCGCGCCTGTACTGTTGAATCGCTGAAAGTGAAACGCTCCATCTCTTTGCATGATGTGCACCAGTCGGCGTAAAAATCCAGCATGACGTACTTGCCGCTGGCCTGGGCAATGCGCGCATCCAGTTCTGCCCCGCTCTTGATGCGCTCGAAATGCAGGCTTGCAGGTGCTTTTGCAGAAGCGTTCACCACACTGCCGAGCGGACGCAGGATGTCGCGTGCGCCTGACAGCGCGCCGATGAGATAGGCCACCCCGAGCAAAAGCGCGAGTATGCCGATGCTTTTTCCCAGCTTGCTCAAGCCATGCGCGTTATGCGGCAAAGGATCGAGCGCACGCAGAAAGATCGCCGAGAAGATCAGCAAGGCCGCCCACAACAGCATTTGTATGCTTATCGGGAGAAGAGGGGAGACGATCCAGATCGCCATCGCCAGCATCAGCACACCGAAGAAACGTTTGACGGATTCCATCCAGGCGCCTGTCTTGGGCAATATTGCGCCTGCCGAGGTGCCGATGATGAGCAGAGGAACGCCCATGCCCAGTGCCAGCACGAACAGCGCGGCACCACCCAGTACGGCATCATGGGTCCGGCTTATATATAGCAACGCACCTGCCAGCGGGGCGGCAACGCATGGGCCCATGATGATGGCAGATAATGCGCCCATGCCAAACACGCCGGAAATATGCCCGCCGTGCAACTTGTTGCTGGCGTCGGACAGCTTGCTTTGCAGCGCAGTGGGCAACTGCAGTTCATACAGGCCAAACATGGCCAGCGACAGCACGACGAAAATCGCGGCGAAACTGCCCAGCACCCAGGGTGTTTGCAATGCGTTGGAAATGAGATTGCCGGAATAACCTGCGGCCACGCCCGCGATGGCATAGGTGATCGCCATGCCCAGCACATAGGCCAGCGACAATACAAAAGCGTGCATGTGGGTGATCTTGTGGCCGCGCCCTACGATGATGCCGGAGAGGATGGGGATCATCGGGAACACACAAGGCGTCAGGGAGAGCAGCAAACCGGCACCGAAGAAAAAAGAAATGATGAGCCAGAAATTGCCGTCCCTGAAAAGCTGTGCGATCCGGGTGTTATCGTTTTCGGGCGGACTTTGCGCGTTGGCTGTGTCCGAAGTTGCAGCAGGCGGAGCGGCACTGACGGTCTGCACCAGATCGATGCTGAACGTTTTTTCGATAGGCGGATAGCACAAGCCTTTGTCGCTGCATCCCTGATAACTCGCGTTCAAAACCAGCGGCTGGGCCGTATTTACTTTGTCCAGCGTAATTTCAGCCTGAAAGGAATGGTGGTAGACCTCTGTCGGGCCGAAATTCGGGTCATCCTTGGTTTCGCTTTGAGGCAGGGAAACCCGGGTAATCCTGGTCTTGCTGTTGGCAACGTTGAAGATGAGCTTGTCGCGATACAGGTAATAGCCCGGCGTAATGGTGAAATTCGCGATCAATGTATGCTGGTCTGCTGCCTGGATGCTCAGTGCAAAAGCCTTGTCGGCGGGCAGGAATTTGGGTTTCTTGCTGCCGAATGAAAGAAAGTCGGCCTGGGACAATGGTGCAAGACATAGCAGGAGCAAAAAAACGAATAGTCGACGATTCATGAGTCTTTACTTTGGTGAGGTCTCTTGTGCGACCCAGTTTAAATATTCCGGTAACCCGGCGTTGACGGGCAACGCGACGATTTCCGGTACTTCATGCGGATGCAATTTGCGCAGCGCACTTTCCAGTTGCGGATAAGCCGCACGCGTGGTCTTGATCAACAGCGGCACTTCGCAGGCATGTTCAGTCTTGCCCTGCCAGCGATAGACCGATGTGCACTCGGCCAGTATATTCACGCAGGCGGCGGTGCGCTCTGTGACCAGCGTTTCTGCGATGCGTTCCGCAATAGCGCGATCCGGCAGGTTGGTGATGACCACCAGAATTTCCTGTTCGCTCATCTTGCGCCTGCCCTTGCGCAACGCACACCGAGTTGCATCAGTTCATCCCACACATCGCCCTGGCGCAAGCCTTTGATCAGCCTGTCGATATATGCGGCCTGGCGCAGGGCGCGTTCCGCAAATTTTGGCGTAAAGCGGCGCACTGCGCGTTCCACCAGTTTCTGCCGGACACCCCACACACGTGCACTGCGCAATGCACCGGAAAGATTGCCATTCTGCTGCATGGCACGAGAAATCTTTGCCAAAGCACGGATATCTTCCGCGACAGCCCACAGGATCAGCACCGTCGCAGTACCTTCGGCGCGCAACCCGTCGAGGATGCGCACATAACGTTCGGCATCGCCTGCCAGCATTGCTTCGGACAGCTTGAATACATCATAACGCGTTACGTCCATTACCGAGTCTTTGACCTGGTCGAAAGAAAGCGGTCCGGCGGGGAACAGCAAAGCGAGTTTCTGTATTTCCTGGAAAGCCGCCAGCAGATTGCCTTCCACGCGTTGTGCCAGAAACGCCAGCGTGTCCGCATCGGCAGACTGTCCCTGCCGTTTCAGACGCACCGCGATCCAGGCGGGCAGCGCTGCCAGCGAAACTTCATTGGCACTGATGACGGTAGCGTGTTGCTCCAGCGCGGTGAACCATTTGCTTTTCATGGCTGTGCCGTCGAGATGCGGCAGGGAGATCAGCGTGAGCGTATCCGGGTTGAGGTTTGCGCAATGATCCTGCAGTGCCTGCGCACCTTCTACGCCGGGTTTGCCGGAAGGGATGCGCAAGTCGATCACCTTGCGCGAAGAAAACAGCGACATGCTTTGTGCACTGTTGCGCAACTCGGCCCATTTGAAACCCTGCTCGGCGATCAGTGTTTCGCGCTCGCCATATCCCGCCTCATGGGCGGCGGCGCGTATGGCATCCGCTGCTTCGATGGCAAGCAGCAACGCTTCACCGTGTATGACATACAGTGGCTCCAGACCTCTGGATAAATGCTGCGGCAGATCTTCGCTGGATATCCTCATGACGATAAACTACAACTGGGGTTTTGCACGATTCAAGCGTCGCACGGCCTGGCCTACGGCATCAATGCGCATGTCTTTGTAAAGTACTGCTTCTTCCTGCTCTTTAGCGAGTAATTGCTCAACGTCATACAGCAAAATGCGCGACAATGATATTTCTTCGGCAGGCAGCCAGTCGTTCTGCTGATTGTCGTAAGCGCGCAATGAGACGCGGTAGAATAATTGGTACTCCTTCACGCGACCGGCACCGGAAAGCGAAAGAATCTGCTTGGTGGTTTGTTCGGAGACAACTTCCAGCACCAGATCTGCCTGGTCGGCCGTGGCTGTTAACTCAATATTGCTGGATTTCAGGACTCGCCGCAGGTCTTCGACAAAAGGCGTCTCGCCAGGGGCTTTCAAATAGAGGGATTTGAATGCGAACTGCACGTCCTTGAGATTGCTGCCGCGCAGATGAAAGCCGCACGCGGCCAGTGTCAGTACCATCAGCAATAAAAATGTGCGCGTCATGTTCGTCATCAGATCACCACGTTGATCAGACGGCCCGGCACGACGACGACCTTTTTAGCCGTCCCGCCCGCGAGTTGTTTTTGTACAGCCTCATGCGCCAATACTAATTGTTCCAGCGTCGCCTTGTCCGCATCCTTGGCCACGCGCAGATTGCCGCGCAACTTGCCGTTTACCTGGATCACCAGTTCGATTTCGTCCTGCACCAGCGCCGCTTCCAGCGGTTCGGGCCACTCGGCGGTGAGGATATCGTCGCCATAGCCGAGTTCGCGCCACAAGGCATGCGCAATGTGCGGGCAAATCGGCGAAAGCAGGCGTAACAGGATGGAAAAGTCTTCCCTGATATCGGGATGGTCTAGCCCTGCAAGACGATCAAGTGCATTCAACATTTTCATGGCTGCCGAAGCAACAGTATTGAACTGATGCTTGGCCATGTCATAGTTTGCCTGCTTGAGAACTGTGTGAATTTCCAGGCGCGTGGTCTTAAGCAGGCGCTCGTTGATTTCAGGGCCTCCGCCAGCCTTCAATCGCATACCGAAATTCCATAACCTGCGCAGGAAGCGATGCGCGCCTTCCACCCCGGAGTCGGCCCATTCGAGTGTCTGTTCCGGCGGTGAGGCAAACATCATGAACAGGCGTGCAGTGTCTGCGCCAAACTGTTCGATCAGCGATTGCGGATCGACGCCGTTGCGCTTGGACTTGGACATGGTGCCGATACCCTGATAGTCGATCGTTGAACCGTCGCTCAGCAGCCTGGCACCTGTCACCTTGCCGCCTGTATCGTGCGTGGGTGCCACTTCTTCGGGGGCGAAGTATTCGATACCGCCCTTGTCTGTTTTGCGCGAATAGATATGGTTGAGCACCATGCCCTGCGTAAGCAGATTGGCAAAAGGTTCGTCGTAGCTCACCAGATTGAGGTCGCGCATCACCTTGGTCCAGAAACGCGAATACAGCAGGTGCAGGATCGCATGCTCGATGCCGCCGATGTACTGGTCCACCGGCATCCAGTGATTGGTCTCGCTGTCCACCATCGCATCGCTCTTGAAGCCGCTCGCGTAACGCGCGTAATACCAGCTCGAATCCACAAAGGTATCCATGGTGTCGGTCTCGCGCTTGGCGGGCTTGCCGCATTTCGGGCAGGTACAGTTCAAAAAATCGGCGAGCTTGAGCAGCGGGTTGCCGGAGCCGTCCGGCACGCAGTCCTCGGGCAACACCACCGGCAACTGGTCGTCCGGCACGGGCACATCACCACAACTGTCGCAGTGAATGATGGGAATCGGGCAGCCCCAGTAACGTTGGCGCGAAACGCCCCAGTCGCGCAGGCGCCATTGCACCTGCTTGTCGCCGAGGTTTTTGGCTTTCAGGTCGGCGGCAATGGCATCCACGGCCTGCTGGTAACTCATGCCGTCGTACTTGCCGGAGTTGACGCATACGCCTTGTTCCTTGTCGGCGTACCACTCCTGCCAACGTTCTGTGGTAAACGTGTAAATCACCCTTTCGCCCCCCTTTGTCAAAGGGGGGTTGGGGGGGATTTGAATCGATTGTTTGATTAGCAACCCATATTTTTTTGCGAAACCAAAATCACGCTCATCATGCGCCGGCACCGCCATCACCGCGCCTTCGCCATAGCCCATCAGCACGTAGTTGCCGACCCACACCGCTACCTGTTCTCCTGTGAGCGGATGCGTGACCTTGAGGCCGGTGTCCACACCTTCCTTTTCCATGGTCGCCATGTCGGCTTCCATCACCGAGACGTGCTTGCACTTCTCGACGAAGTCCGCGACTTTTTTATTGCTCTTCGCGGCATGTACCGCCAGCGGATGTTCTGCTGCAACGGCGACGAAGGTTACGCCCATGATGGTGTCGGCGCGCGTGGTGTAGACCCAGAGTTTGTTGTTGTCGGATAAACCCTCACCCTCGGTCCCTCTCCCGCCTGAGGGCGAGGGAAGAGTGGCCGCGACTTCGTCGGGGATTTCAAACGCGAAGCGCACGCCATGGCTCTTGCCGATCCAGTTGGCCTGCATGGTCTTCACGCGCTCGGGCCAGCCCGGCAGTTTGTCGAGGTCGGCAAGCAGTTGTTCCGCATATTGCGTGATGCCGAAGTAATAGCCCGGGATCTCGCGCTTTTCCACTACAGCACCGGTGCGCCAGCCGCGACCGTCGATCACCTGTTCGTTCGCCAGCACGGTCTGGTCCACGGGGTCCCAGTTCACCACTTGGGTCTTCTTGTAGGCGATGCCTTTTTCCAGCATGCGCAGGAACAGCCACTGGTTCCATTTGTAATAGTCGGGCTGGCAGGTGGCGAGTTCGCGCGTCCAGTCGATGGCAAAGCCCAGCGACTGAAGCTGTTTTTTCATATAGGCGATGTTGTCGTAAGTCCACTTGGCGGGCGGCACCTTGTTCTGGATTGCCGCGTTTTCGGCCGGCAGGCCGAAGGCATCCCAGCCCATGGGTTGCAGTACGCTGTATCCGCGCATTTTGTGCCAACGTGCGAGCACGTCGCCGATGGTGTAGTTGCGCACATGGCCCATGTGCAGCTTGCCCGAAGGGTAAGGAAACATCGACAGGCAATAGTATTTCGGCTTGCCTTCTTCTTTTACGGCGCGGAAGGTATGCTGTTTGTCCCAGTGTTGCCGGGCGGCGGCTTCGATGTCTTTGGGCGAATAGTGTTGTTGCATGATGAAAGTGGTTATTTGGCTCTGTTACAAACGGGACTGCCATTATATCGGGAATGGGCATTCGCACGGCGTCTGTTAGCGGCAAATTGGGGGTTCTGTTATATTGTTTATCCAGAATTCATTCGTATTGTTCAGGAGAGTGGACCATGTCCAGTAAGCATCCCGTTATTGCCGTCACCGGTTCGTCCGGCGCCGGCACCACCACCGTCAAAATGGCGTTCGAAAATATTTTCCGGCGCGAAGCCATCAAGGCAGCTGTCATCGAAGGCGACAGCCTGCACAGCCTGGATCGCAAAGCGTTCCGTATTGCTGTTGCCGAGGCCGCCAAGGACTGCAACTATTCGTTCAGCCATTTCGGTCCTGAAGCCAACCACTTCGACAAGATCGAGGAGATGTTCAAGACCTACGGCGAAACCGGCATGTGCCGCCGCCGCTATTATGTTCATAGTGAGGAAGAGGCGGAATTGCATAACAAACATTTCGGCACGACGGAACTGGTGCCCGGCGTATTCACGCCGTGGGAAGACATCGAGAAGGATTCCGACCTGCTGTTCTATGAAGGGCTGCACGGTCTGGTCGTCGACGAAGACATCGATGCAGGGCGCTATGTGGACCTCGGCATCGGTGTGGTGCCGGTGGTGAACCTGGAGTGGATACAGAAGATCCACCGCGACCAGGCTGAGCGCGGCTATTCTGCCGAAGCGACCGTGGACACCATCCTGCGCCGCATGCCGGACTATGTGAAATACGTTACGCCGCAATTTTCGCGTACTCACATCAATTTCCAGCGCGTGGCCACGGTGGATACCTCCAATCCATTCATCGCGCGCGATATTCCGACGCTGGACGAAAGCTTCGTGGTCATTCGCTTCAGCGATCCCAAGGGGGTGAATTTCCCGTACTACCTGCAAATGATCCCCAACTCATTCATGTCACGTGCCAATACGCTGGTAACGCCCGGCGGCAAAATGAGCCATGCGATGGAAATCATCCTGACGCCCATCCTGCATGACATGATCGAAAAAAAGAAGAAGCAGAAATAGGCAAGAAGAAGAATACGGCGCGGCATGCCGGACCTGGTTCGCATGCCGATACATGGGGAAGCGGAAACGCTTCCCCTTTTTATTCTGTCCGCAAAATTGCTTTGCTCCCGCGGCTGGGCCACAATAAATCCTCCACAGCATAGATGGGAGTCATGATGGCTGAAACGGATTTTGACCGGATAAGGAAACAGGTGCGCCAATTCGTGGTCGAGCGCGACTGGGACCAGTTTCACTCCCCCAAAAATCTTTCCATGGCGCTCATCGTTGAGGCCGCCGAGATGGTGGAACATTTCCAGTGGCTGACCGAGGAACAGAGTTGCAATTTGTCGCCGGAGAAGCTTGCTGAAGTCGAGCAGGAACTGGCCGATATCCAGATTTACCTGATCAGTCTGTCGGAAAAGCTCAAGCTCGATATTCCAACTGCCGTGGACAAAAAACTGGCGCTTAATGCGCAGAAATACCCGGTGGAAAAAGCGCGCGGTAATTCGAAAAAGTCCACCGAATACTAATGACAATGCGGGATGTGCGGCCTTGGGGTCGATGCACTGTGGGATAATCCGCCCATGACTTCCGATCTGCTTTCCGGCCTCAATCCAGAACAACGTGCTGCCGTCGAACTTCCTGCCCAATCCGCGCTGATCCTGGCCGGGGCGGGCAGCGGCAAGACACGCGTGCTGACCACGCGCATTGCATGGCTTATCAGCACCGGACAGGTATCGCCCTCCGGCATCCTCGCGGTGACCTTTACCAACAAGGCGGCGAAGGAAATGATGACGCGCTTATCCGCAATGCTGCCGATCAACACGCGCAGCATGTGGATTGGTACTTTTCACGGGCTGTGCAACCGCATGCTGCGTGCGCATTACCGCGAGGCCAGCCTGCCGCAAACCTTCCAGATACTCGATTCGGGCGACCAGCTTTCCGCGATTAAGCGCCTGATGAAGGAAATGAACATCGACGACGAAAAATATCCGCCGCGCGAAATGCAATGGTTCATCAGCGGCAACAAGGAGCAGGGACTGCGTGCGCAAGAGGTGGAAGCTTACGATACCTATACACGACGCAAGGTGGAGGTGTTTGCCGAATACGATGCACAGTGCCAACGCGAAGGCGTGGTGGATTTTGCAGAGCTGTTGTTACGCTGTTTTGAGTTGCTGTCGCGTAACCAGCAGTTGCGCGAGCACTACCAGGAACGTTTCAAACATGTCCTGGTGGACGAGTTCCAGGATACCAATCCGCTGCAATATCGCTGGCTGAAATTGTTGGCGGGAAAGAACAACTCTCTTTTCGCTGTCGGTGACGATGACCAGTCCATCTACGCTTTCCGCGGTGCCAATGTCGGCAACATGCAGGAACTGCTGAACGATTTCCACATCGAGAACGTGATCAAGCTGGAGCAGAACTACCGCTCGCATGGCAACATCCTCGAAGCGGCCAATGCGCTGATCCAGCATAATCGCAATCGCCTCGGCAAGAACCTGTGGACCGATGCCGACAAGGGCGAGTCCATACGTGTGTACGAGGCGGGTACCGATGTCGACGAGGCCACCTTTATCGTCGAGGAGATCAAGCAGCTTAACCGTGAAGGTGTGAATCTCACCGAGATGGCGCTGCTGTACCGCTCCAATGCGCAGTCACGCGTGCTGGAACACGCGCTGGTATCGGCGGGTCTGTCCTATCGCGTGTACGGCGGACTGCGCTTCTTCGAGCGCCAGGAGATCAAGCATGCGCTGGCCTATCTGCGCATCATGCAGAACACCGACGACGATAACGCGCTGCTACGTATCATCAACTTCCCTACGCGCGGCATCGGCGCGCGCAGCATAGAACAGTTGCAGGAAGCGGCCAGGCAACACAACACAACGCTATACGACGCGGCCGCACGAGCAGGAGGCAAGACTGCCACTTTCGTCGAGCTCATTGAGTCGCTGCGTAAAGATACGGCCGAATTGCCATTGCCCGAGATCATCGAACATGTGTTGCAGCATAGCGGGCTGGTTGCGCATTATGAAGCCGGGAAGAGCTCGCCTGCAAAGAAGCGCGAAGCCGAAGAGCGGCTGGATAACCTCAACGAACTCATTAATGCAGCGACATTGTTTGTGTATGAGAATGAAGATGACAGCCTCACGGCTTTCCTGACCCACGCCTCTCTGGAGGCGGGCGAACACCAGGCGGGGGACAGTGAGGATGCACTGCACCTGATGACGGTGCATGCCGCCAAGGGGCTGGAATTTCACACCGTATTCATTACCGGGCTGGAAGAAGGTCTGTTCCCGCACCAG